>DASXSX010000121.1:0-2058 GCA_036505815.1 Thermoanaerobaculia bacterium | reverse complement strand
GCTGGGTGTAATCCCGCCGCTGCGCGCTCCTCGGCACGGATCGCGGAGAGGGAGGCTAGCGACAACTCTGCATCGTGAGGCGCTCCATCGCCGAGATGGCGGAGAGTTCCTGCGCGAGACAGGGATTCTGGTGTTCGTCTTCTTCGGCCTGGCGGCGCTCCTCTCCGGAGAACCCAGATCTCGACCGCTTGCCGCTGCCATCAGCTTCGCCGTCGGACTATCCTTGTGGTGCTCGGGGGTCGCAGTCGAGAGGAGAAGATCGAAATGAACGGATTCTTCCTGCAGCTCGGGTTGGTCGCGCTCGGCGGCCTGCTCGTCTTTCTCTTCGCGCTTTACTCGATCCACAGGGAGAAGAAGCGCTCTTAGTTCAACAAGAGATCCTTCGTCGCTTCGCTCCTCAGGATGACGTCTTCGGCGTCAGCTTCCCGGGAGTCACCTTCGACGCCGCCGTCCCGCGCAGGAGAGACGCCGGCAAATAGAACGGAATCGAATAGTGGCCGCGGCACGGGATCGCGGTCCGAAAGCGACGCGGGTTCTTCCAGAGGTAGGACCATTCCTGTCCGTCCTTGACGCAGTCCCCCAGTTGAACGAGTCCGAGCACCTTCCCGCGTTCGAGCTCTGCCGCATCCGTCTTCGATCGGTCCGCGCGGGAAAGAGTCTGCGACGCGTGAACGAGAATCCAGCCCCGGAAGCGCGTCGGGCGGGAACGTCGATCCCGCTTGAGCGCGCCGCGGACGATCAAATCCGCCGACGGCTGCCGGACGGAGATCGCCGGAAAACGGGCGTTCGAAGCCATCGTCTGGATAACTGTTGTCGCGAGATCGGTCTCTCCGGCTGGCGGGAGCGGCGGCGGCCTGACATAATTCGAGGTTTCCGCGCCTTGCGCGGCAGTTCAAAGTGAGGAAAAGAGCTTTTCCATGAAGACGATCGGCATTCTTTTCGGCCAGGAACGGTCGTTCCCGTATGCGCTCGTGGATCGGATCAACGGGATGGGCGATCCGGGCGTCGTGGCGGAGCCCGTCCGGGTCGGTGGCGTCGGCCTCGAGACATCGAAGAGGTACGACCTCATCCTGGACCGGATCAGCCAGGACATCCCCTTCTACCGCGCGTTCTTGAAGAAGGCCGCCTTCGACGGGACGATCGTGGTCAACGATCCGTTCTGGTGGTCGGCGGACGACAAATTCTTCAACAACGTGGTCGCGAAGAGCGTCGGCGTCGCGGTGCCTAAAACGGTCCTGCTCCCCTCGAACCAGCACCCGCCGGACACGACTTCCGACTCCATGTCGAACCTGCTCTTCCCGCTCGAGTGGGAGGAGATCTTCGCTCACGTCGGCTTCCCCGCCTTCTTCAAGCCGCACTCGGGCGGCGGGTGGAAGAACGTCTACCGGGTCACGAATCCCGACGAGTTCTTCACCGCCTATCGCGCCTCCGGCCAGCACGTGATGATCTTCCAGGAGGAGATCGTCTTCGAGGAGTACTTCCGCTGCTACGTGCTCGGCGCCAAGCACGTCCGCATCATGCGATACGACCCTCGGCAGCCGCACGAGAACCGCTATATTCGCGCCTCGGCCGCGATCGATCCCGTGCTCGAGGAGAGGCTGCGCGGCGACTGCCTGAAGCTGACCGGCGCGCTCGGTTACGAGTTCGATACGGTCGAGCTCGCGGTCAAGGACGGAGTCCCGTACGCGATCGACTTCCTGAACCCGGCGCCCGATGCGGACGTCGCCTCGATCGGTCCCGAGAACTTCGAGTGGGTCGTCGAACATTCGATGAAGTGGCTGGTCGAACGGGTCCACGAAGGCCCCCGCCCTTCGCGCGCCTGGGAGTGGCAGAAGGCGAGAGAGGCCGTGGCGCCGGCGCTGCCCCGGCAGGACGAGCCCCGGAAGCCCAGGACGCGCGCTGGATCGAAGCGGCCGCGAACGACGAGACCTGCCGAAGAAGTCTAGACGCCCGGATGACCGTCCAGCGGCCGGCCTTCACCCTCGGCGTCGAGGAGGAGTTCCAGATCATCGATCCGGAGACGCGCGAGCTGCGCTCTCACGTGCAGGAGATCTTGGA
>DASXSX010000120.1:0-12068 GCA_036505815.1 Thermoanaerobaculia bacterium | reverse complement strand
CGCGATCACCCACGCGAAAAGGATGATCCGGATGTGGAACAAGCGGGCAAAGTACGCCGGCCTCGCGATCTTCACCCTCGCCGTTGTGTGCACCGCCTCCGGCCTCTTCCTGACGTTCCGCGGCTCGACGATCCCGAACCGGTTCGTCTGGCTGGCCCACATCGCCTCGATCCCGCTCGCTCTCGTCGCCTTCATCCTCCACCGCCGCGCGCACACCCACAGGCTCCAGTTCCGGCGGCTCTACGCCTGGGGCGGGGCCGTGGTGATCTTCCTGGGCGCGATGGCGCTCGCCGCGAAGCTGGAAAAGCCGCCGAAGAGGATCGTCAATACCAGCGGCGACACGGTCTTCTTCCCATCATCCTCGGAGACGTTCGACCAGGGACTCCTGAACGCGCGCAAGCTCGCGGCAAACTCCTACTGCCGCGACTGCCATCCCGACTCTTTCCACCAGTGGGAGCGTTCCGCGCACCGCTTCTCGTCGTTCAACAACCCGTTCTATCGGAAGAGCGTCGAGCTCATGGCGGACGAGGTCGGGCGCGAGCGGACGAAGTGGTGCTCCGGCTGTCACGATCCGGTCGTCCTCTTCACCGGCCAGATGGGCGCCGCCACGCAGGCGAAGTTCTCCTACGACTCCTGGGAGGCGCAGCAGGGGCTGACCTGCATGTCCTGTCACTCGATCGCCGAGATCAAAGACGTCAAGGGCAACGGCTCTTACGTCATCGAGGAGTCGAAGCAGTACCCCTTCGCCTTCTCGAAGAACGAGACGCTCCGAGCGATCAATCGGCTCCTCATCCGGATGGAGCCCTCGCTCCACCGGAAGACCTTCCTGAAGCCGTTCCACCGCACGCCTGAGTTCTGCTCCTCCTGCCACAAGGTCGCGCTGATCCCCGCGCTGAACGACTACCACTGGATGCGCGGGCAGAACCACTACGACACCTGGTATGACTCCGGCGTATCGGGGCGCGCGGTCCGATCGTTCTACGACCCTCCACAGCGCAAGGCCTGCCGCGACTGCCACCTGCCCGCCTTCCGTTCGGCGGAGTTCGGCAACCGCGGAGGATTCGTTCACGACCACCTCTTTCCCGCGGCGAACACCGCGCTCCCCTTCGCCCGCGGTGACTCGGAGACGCAGCGGCGCATCCAGGACTTCCTGCGCAACAAGGTGTTGACGGTGGATCTCTTCGCGATCCGGCGCGGCGACGAAGTCGTCGTTCTCGGCGACCGTCTCCCGGAGGTCGCGCCCGGCGAAGTCCTCGACCTCGAGGTCGTGGTCCGCACGCGGGGAGTCGGTCACCCCTTCACCAACGGCACGGCCGACTCCAACGAGACCTGGGTTTCCCTCGAGGGCGCCGGCGACGGCGGCGGCTTCTTCCGGAGCGGCGTCCTCGATTCGCAAGGCCGCCTCGACCCGGCCGCCGACCGGCTCTGGACGTACGTCGTCGACCACGAGGGCGTACACATGGACCGCCGCCAGCCGCAGGACATCCACGTCAACCTGTACAACAACGGGATCCCGCCCGGGGCGGCGCGGGTCGTCCACTACCGCGTCCGCGTGCCGGAGGACGCCCGCGGGTCGATCGCGTTGACCGCCGGCGTCCACTATCGGAAGTTCACGCGGGACTACACGAGCTTTTCGCTCGGCGCGGGCTCACCTTCCCTGCCGGTCACGACGCTCGCCGAAGATGCGGTCCGGCTTCCGATCGCGGGTTCGAGCCGGGACACGGGACACGGGACGCGGGCCACGAAGGAACGCGGCAATCCGGACAAGCCATGGCTTCGCTGGAACGACTACGGAATCGGGCTCTTCCTCCAGGGGGACCTGAGGGGGGCCGCGCGCGCCTGGACGAAGGTTGCGCTCCTCGCCCCGGACAAGCCGGACGGACTCTTGAACCGCGCGCGGGCCGAGATTGCGGAGGGCCGGCTCGCTGACGCGACGGCATCACTCGCTCTCGCGGAGAAGATCCGTCCGGGCTGGCCCAAGACGGCGTTCTTCCGGGCAGTCGTCGCGCGGGACGAGGGCCGGCTGGCGGATGCCGAGTCCGACCTCCGCGCGGTCCTCGCGAAGTTCCCGCTCGACCGCGTCGCGTGGAATTCTCTCGGCCAGGTCCTCTGGCTCGGCGGACGCTTCCGCGAGGCGGCCGCCGCGTACGGGAAGACCCTCGCGATCGATCCGGAAGACCTGAATGCTCACTACAACCTGATGCGGGTGTATCGCGCGGTGGGCGACCGGCGCCTGGCCGCGGTGCACGCCGCGGCGTACAGGAAGTTCAAGGAGGACGAGACCGGGCGCGCCGTCGCCGCCGACCTGCGCCTCCGGGATCCGTGGGCGAACCGGGAATCGCTTCCGATCCACGTCCACGAGGAGGCCGTGCCTCCCCCGGCGAACGCGCCCTCCTGGGTCGCCTCGCTTGGGCCGAAGGGTTATGAGACCGACTTCGGATACCTGACGCGGGCTCATCCGCCGATTCGGCGGGACGCGGTCGAGCCGACGGGCGCCTCGCCCCCACGAAAAAACACGTCCTACGCGCCCGTCTCCGCGGGGCAGGGGCAACGCTGAATCGCTGAGTTCTGGCTGATCATCAGCTTTTCAGCGTTGACCCCCGTAGAATGATCGCGTGAAGGTGTTGACAGCCACGGTCGTGGACAGGCGTCTGGAACTCCCGGAAGGCACGCTCCACGACGGGGACACGGTGACGTTGCTCGTACCAGACCCAGAAGAGAAGGGATTTCATCTCTCCGACGATCAGCAGGTGGATCTCCGAGCGGCAATCGCGGAGGCGGACCGCGGCGAGACCGTAGACGGCCGCCGGCTTCTGGACGAACTCAAGCGCTAGAGCCTTGGCGCGGCAGCTCCGTGTTGCTGCCCGGGCCGCGGGCGAGATTCGCACAGCTTCGCAATGGTGGCTGGAGAATCGGCGGGCGGCGGAGCTGTTGCGTCAGGAGCTGGAGAGGGCCTTCGTTCTCATCGCGACTGAGCCTCGGGTGGGTTCGCCGGCGCTGGACGCAGGATTGGAAGGAGTGCGGCGCCTTCACCTCTCCCGAGTTCGTTAACACCTGTACTACCGGCTCGGCGATGATGACGCCGTAGTAGTTCTCGCGTTCTGGCACACCAGCCGTGGGCGTCGTCCGAAACTCCGGAGAGGCATGCGGTAATCCACAGAAGCAGGCCCCAGAAAGGTGACGGATTTATTTTCCAAATCCGAAAATCGGTCTGTCACCTCTTCCCGAAAAATAGTTCTGTCACCTTTTCCCGGTCAGTTGTCGGAAAGTCATCCGCGGGTTAGACGGCCCGTCGTCGCGAACGCCGCTTCGCGGCAGGAGTCGCGGAGGCCACATTGACAAGCATCCGCAACGCATCGTTGACGGCCTTGCCGGTCGGAAAAGCCCTGATCAGGTCAGGGTCGATAAGGACCAGATTTGTCCCCGACGTGGCACGCCGATAGTACTTGGCGCGAACTCCTCGGCCGAGGGCCGAAAAGCCGTACTCCCTCCTGAGGTCGTCGGAACGCTTCCTAACGCTCTTCCCCGTACTCATGCGCCTCTTTTCGAGTTGCCCTCCTGGCACTGATGATCCGGATACGGTCACCGCGGTCAAGGTGCGCGACCAGAATAACCCGTCGGAGCGTTGATTGGCCAAGGGTGATGTACCGCTGTTCTCCTTCCGAGTGGTCAGGATCCTGGTATGTCAGCGCGAATGGGTCCAGAAACACGGTCGCCGCCTCAGTAAAGGCAACACGGTGCTTCTTGAGATTCGCGGCCGCCTAGCTCGAATCCCACTCGTAAACCACTTTGGAACTCTACCGCCGGGCGGCACAGCAACCTGACGACAGGCCAGGTCGTCTAACCCCTGAGATGCCCAGGAAGAGGTGGCGCTCTTCGGTGACCGCGGTGGATAGGTTCGTTGCGGGAGCTCGCACTCCCCCTCCCCACCTTGCGTGGAGAGCGTCGGTGAGGGCGTCGAGTAAGCTGCACCGTTGTCGGAAAGCCCTCCGCGGCCGTCTCTCCTCGTCTGTGCGCTCGCCGCCGCGACGCTCCTTTCCTCCTGTCGACGCAAGGAAAAACCGTTGGCGGCCGCGCCCCCCACACCGGTTCCACTTCCGTCCGTCCGCTTCGAGGAAAGGGCCGCCGAAATGGGGATCGCGTTCACCCACGTCAACGGAGCCGCAGGAAAAAAGTGGATGCCGGAGACGATGGGGGGCGGGGTCGCGGTACTCGACTACGACTCCGACGGACGCCCCGACCTTCTCTTCATCTCCGGATCGTTCTGGCCGGGAGATCGCCGCCCGTCGAGTCAGCGATCTTCGCTCTCGCTCTACCGCAACGAGGGGAACGCCGGCGGCGGACTCCCCCGCTTTCGCGACGTCACGCGCGAAGCCGGCCTCGAAGCGGTCTTCTACGGGATGGGCGCCGCCGTCGGCGACTACGACAACGACGGGCGGGACGACATCTACGTCACGGGTCTCGGGAGGAACCGGCTCTTTCACAATCTCGGCGGGCGCTTCGAAGAGGTCGCGGCACGCGCGGGAGTCCGCGACTCCGGCTGGGGAACTTCCGCCGCCTTCTTCGACTTCGACGGCGACGGTTTTCTCGACCTCTTCGTCTGCCGCTACGTCGACTGGTCCCCCGGCAACGACCTCTGGTGCACGCTCGACGGGCACACGAAGTCTTATTGCACCCCGGAGAGGTACCCCGGCACCGCGTCCCACCTGTATCGCAACAAGGGGGACGGCACGTTCGAGGACGTGACGAAGAAGTCCGGAGTCTGGAACGAGAACCAGAAGGCGCTCGGGGTCGCGCCGTACGATTTCGACGGCGATGGACGAATCGATTTCGTCGTGGCGAACGACACCGCCCCGAACAATCTCTACCGCAACCGGGGGGACGGGACGTTCGAAGACGTCGGCGTTCCCGCCGGAATCGCCGTGGACGACGCCGGGAGATCGCGCGGGGCGATGGGGGTCGCCTGGGGCGACTCCAAAGACGGCGCCGGGACGACGCTCGCGATCGGAAACTTCTCGAACGAGCTCAAATCGCTCTATTGGACCGACACGGGGGAAGTCTTCCTCGACGAGTCGCCGCGGAGCGGCGTCGGCCCGACATCCTTTCTCTCGCTCACCTTCGGTCTCTTCTTCTTCGACGCGGACTTGGATGGCCGGACCGACCTCCTGCTCGCCAACGGCCACGTCGAGCCGACGGTTCAGGCCGTTCAGAAGAACGTCACGTACCGCCAGTCGCCGATCCTGTATTGGAACGCGGGGGACGGCCGCTTCCGACCAATGGGCCCGGCGACGGGAGACCTCGACCGGCCGCTCGTCGCGCGAGGGGCCGCCTACGCCGATCTCGACGGCGACGGCGACCTCGACGTGGTGATCGTCGAGAACGGCGGGCCGGCGCGCGTCTTCATCAACCGCCTCAACCATCCGGAGAGAAGCGTCCGCGTGCGGCTCGTCGGCGCCGGCCGGTCGAATCGCGACGCCGTGGGCGCGCGGGTGACTGCGGTCGTCGGCGGGCGGCGCCAGACGCAGGAGGTCTCCGGAGGCCAGTCGTACCTGTCGGCACCCGAGAAGACGCTCACCTTCGGCCTGGGCGGCGCCGCGAAGATCGATTTGCTCGAGATCCGCTGGCCCGACGGGACGCGCGAAACACTCGCGGATCTACCGGCAGGAAGAATGTTTGTCCTTGCTCGAGGCAAGGCTCCGGCGGCCGTCACTCGACGGGACGAATGATTTCGATCGCGAAAGACAGGCGTCCGGATACTTTCGGCGTACCGCTCTCGGAAATCTAGTTCCTTCCCGTCATCCCGCCGAGTCCAGTTCCTTCCCGTCATCCCGAGGAGTCTAGTTCCTTCCCGTCATCCCGAGGAGCGAAGCGACGAGGGATCCGCTCCGCGAAGGCTCGGAAGATACGAGAACGGATCCCTCGCGTCGCTCGGGATGACATGACGCACTTTGTCCGCGAACTTGTAACTCAGGACAGTCTGGAAGACGCTGATTTCGCCGGCCACAAGCCCGCAAGAAAGATTCGGCACCCGTGAGCTCAGGATACGCGCGATTTCTCCGATCGGCGGGGGGAGACTTGGATGGCTCGGATGTGATCGTCCTCCCATTGCTCTCGGAGCCGCTCGGCCTCCTCGATGGAGCGGTGTTTGTAGACACCGGGGGGATACCGGCGAGGACAGGTTCGCTCGGCGAAGGTCCAGACTCCGGCAATGGCACGCCACAGGAATGGATCGCCAGGTTGCCGCCAGGGTGCATCCTCCATTTCACGCACGTCCCGAAACTTCCTGACGGTCATCAATCCTCGTCGATTCGAAAGCGGCGCTTGAGGGTCTCGGCGTCCGCACGGTCTCTGAGTCGAACCGTGTCTTTCTTCATCCGGTAGAGCGTCTTCGGCGTCGCAACGGACACGGGAACACCGTCGAAATCTTGAGTCTGCGCTTCGAGATCTTCGAAACGGAACGCCTCCCCCATCCGCGTCACCATGTCGATGTGGAATGTTCCCTCCGGCGGAACGTATTCGATCGCGGGATATTCCCCGAGGAGCTCCTCGGACTTGATTTCGTCGATCGTCGGGTCATCGAAAACAGACCGGAGAGCCGCCTTCAGGCGCTCGATGTTCAGGGCTTCCGGCGCGATGAAGAGATCGAGGTCTTCTGTCGCGCGGGCGAGCCCCAGAAGATTGATCGCCACTGCGCCGAACACGACGTATCGAACTTTCTCCCGCTCGAGGGCGGCCAAGATCTTTTTCGTCAGCTCGTAGTTCAAGGCTCGTTCATCGCATGCCGCAGGCCGGCCGTCAAGCCTTCGTCACTATTACGTCACGAGCCTAGCCGTTGGCCGCAGGCGGTGGAGACGCGCCGCGATGTTGCACCGGGCGCCGCTCTCGTGTTCGAACAAAAGGCAGCCGGAAGCGGCCGCTAACGGCTGGCCGACGGTATGATAGAATATCATACCGAGGTCAGGATGAGTGTCACCAAGGTCGCGATCACGCTGGACGAGGATCTGCTCGAGCGCATCGACCGTTTGGTCGCAGAACGAAAGTTTCCGAGCCGCAGTCGAGCCATTCAGCTCGCGGTCAAGGCTCAGATCGATCGACTCGACCGCGGCAGATTGGCCCGGGAGTGCGCGAAGCTCGATCCTGCTTACGAACAGGAGCTCGCAGAAGAAAGCGCGCCCTACGATCTCGAGTCATGGCCCGAGTACTGAGGGGTGACGTTCACTGGGCTGATCTCGATCCGACGCGGGGTCGGGAGCAGGCGGGACGGCGACCCGTCCTGGTCGTCAGCCACGACATCTTCAACGAACGCTCCGGCACCGTCATCGCGATGGCGATCACGAGCCAACTTCAGAAGGCGGAGTTTCCCCTGACCGTCGAGCTGACGAAGGGCGAGCTTCCGAAGCGGTCCTGGGTCAAGGTGAGCCAGGTCCGTACACTTTCCCGTGAACGCCTGGGGAAGAGGATCGGCCGGGTGTCCCCGGAGGAACTTCTTCGAATCGTCGAAGGCTTGAACGAAATCATCGGCGCTTGATCCCGGGAGGTCTCGGGCGGCCCAGGAGCACTTCCGCTCGTCGAGAATGGATCGCTGGACCGAGGGAATCGTCGTGTTTTATAGTTGTCGTGTCCGCGAACAGAAAAGGAAGGTCCTATGAAACTTTGGAACTTGCGTCTGTCGCTCGGTGCCATTCTGGCCTGCCTTCTATCAGCGCCGCTTGCGCTGGCGCAGCAGCCGCCGCCGACGGACGACCTGAAGAAGGACATCGAGGCCTTGAAGGAGGGCCAGAAGGCGATCCAGAAGGATCTTCAGGAGATCAAGGCTCTCCTGCAGAAGGGGCAGCCGACCCCGCCGCCCCAGAATGTCGTTCTGGAGCTCGGCAAGAGTCCCTTCAAGGGCGAGCGCACCGCCAAGCTGACGCTGGTCGAGTTCTCGGACTACCAGTGACCGTTCTGTGGCAGGCACGTCCGTGAGACGGCCCCGCAGATCGAGAAAGAGTACGTCGCGACTGGAAAACTGAAGCACGTCTGGTTGGACTTCCCCCTGGAATCGATCCACAAGTTTGCTTTCAAGGCGGCGGAGGCGGCCCGCTGCGCCGGCGAGCAAGGGAAGTACTGGGAGATGCACGACCGCCTGTTCGCGAACCAGACGAGCCTGGAGCCGGCGAAGCCTCACGCGGAGGCGATTGGCCTGGATGTCCCCAAGTTCGAGGCATGCCTGAGCGCCGGGAAGTACGCCGAGGCAATTCGAAAGGACGTGGCCGAGGGCGCAAAAGCCGGAGTGACAGGCACGCCCCTTTTCTTCCTGGCATACACCGACCCGACCAGCTCGAAGGTGAAGACCGAGGTCCGGCTATCGGGAGCACAGCCGTACGCCGCGTTCAAGGCCCAGATCGACAAGCTTCTCGCCGGACCGGAAAAGCCGGAGGAGAAGAAGACACCCGAGAAGCCGCCGAAGTAGCTCGCTCCGCTCACTCGAACTGACCGGCGACCACGCCGAGGAGATCTCAGACCAGCCGGGTTCGGCCGGGCGGTTTCTTGGCGATCTCGACGGAGGCGACCCACTTTGCCTAGAAGGGTTAGGCATGTCCTATAGTTGTCGCGTCCGAAAACCCGAAAAGGAAACGGCATGAAACGCTGGAAACCGTGCGTCGTCCTGAATGTCGCCCTGGCCTCTCTGCTGTCGGCGCGGCTCGCGTCGGCGCAGCAAATGCCGACGACGGACACACTGAAAAAGGACATCGATGCACTCAGGGGAGACATCCGGGAGCTTCGAAAGGACGTCCAGGACATCAAGGCGCTTCTGCAGAGGCAGCAGCAGCCCGCCGCGCCGCCCCAGAATGTTGTCCTGGAGCTCGGCAAGAGTCCCTTCAAGGGCAAACCCACCGCCACGCTGACGCTTGTCGAGTTCTCGGACTACCAGTGACCGTTCTGTGGCAGGCACGTCCGTGAGACGTCCCCGCAGATCGAGAAAGAGTACGTCGCGACTGGAAAGCTGAAGTACGTCTTTATGGACTTCCCCCTGGAATCGATCCACAAGTTCGCTTTCAAGGGGGCCGAGGCAGCTCGCTGCGCCGGCGAGCAAGGGAAGTTTTGGGAGATGCACGACCGGCTGTTCTCGCACCAGACGAGCCTGGAGCCGGCGAAGCCTCACGCGCAGGCGCTCGGTCTCAATGTCGCCGAGTTCGAGGGATGCATGAGCGCCGGAAAGTACGCCGAGGCAATTCGAAAGGACGCGACCGAGGGACAAAAAGCCGGAGTGACGGGCACGCCCGCATTCTTCCTGGCATACACCGACCCGACCAGCTCGAAGGTGAAGACGGTGGTCCGGCTTTCTGGAGCGCAACCCTACTCCGCCTTCAAGGCTCAGATCGACAAGCTTCTCGCCGAGCGGCCAAAGGCGGCGGCGGCAGAGAAGCCGAAATAGCCGGCGAGTCGGCTAAACCGTCCACGATAGTAGGCCCGGCCATCGGCCGGGCTTTTTCTTTGAGTGCCTTGCCAGGAGCACCGGGCGCCTTCTCATGAAGCTCGGCGCGACACGCCTATGCGGCCTGTTGGGATCTCTCACCCCCGACTTTAGTCGAGTCATGGAGTCGGGGCCCGCCGAAAAATGAGGAGCCCTCCTCATTGACCAGCCTCTCCGCTTCCGAAACCCTGCTTATGGATGAGATCGCATGAGGGTAGGATGAACCGCAAGAGGCCGACGCAATGCTCCGTAAGAAGATCGGGAAGACCCCGAAGGGGAAGAAGCGCCCGCCGGTCGCTCGCTCGAGGCGGAGCGTGACCCCGTCGACCCGGAGGTCTCGCGACGGAGGGCGGGTCCGGCTCGCGATCGGGACCCAACCTGCCCTGCTTCGTGACGTCCTCTCGCGACTTCTCAATCGGGAATCAGACCTCGAAGTCGTTGGCCAGGGCCACGACGAGGACAGCATCGTCCAGGTGCTCAAGGGACTCGCCCCGGAGCTGCTCCTCCTGGACTATGAGGCTCTGGGACCCAATTCGGAGAGCATCATCGCTCGCTTGCGCCGAATCGCTCCGGCAACTCGGATCCTCGTCATGGCAACGCGTTCGGCGGACGAGTACGTCGAACGGGTGTTGCGCGTGGGAGCGGCGGGCCTGGTCGGCAAGCAGCTCAATTTCACGGCCCTGCTGCAGGCGGTGCGCGCCGTAGCAGCCGGCCAGGTCTGGGCGAATCGTCGGGCGCAGGCGCTCACTCTCGAGCATCTCACCGACTTCTCCGCCGGCGCTGCGGAACCCGAGGGCCAGCTCACGAGACGGGAACAACAGATCGTGGACGGGGTGACTCGAGGTCTTCGGAACAAGGAAATTGCGCGGCAGTTGATTATCAGCGAAAAGACGGTGAAGAGCCACTTGAACAACATCTTTCAGAAGCTCGGGCTCGAGGGGCGATTTGCCCTCGCGGTGTTCGACCAGAACCAATTCCAACCAAAGACCTAGGTCTCTTTCTCATCCGTTTCTCCGCCATCCGGCGGATAGTCATTCGTCTCCACCCCGCATATCTTCTCGAGCTCTTCCCCGCTTCAGATCCATTGAAGCGTCGGCGGTGCGACTCGCCTTGGTGCCGTGGACAGTCCAATGGAGGAAGAAAAAATCAGCGGGGGAGCTGTCGGTGCATTCGACTTTACTCTGATTGCCGGCGCGCTCGGCATAATCGCTTGTGCACGAATCCAACCTCCGTCGAGCGCTACCTATGTCCAATTGGTCGGCTCCGAACTCGTCGGACGTGTCAACGACGGTATCGAAGGAGGCCGCCGCCTCCGTAGAAGCCCGCTGTCTGTTATGCCGGAGCGGCCGACCTTCGTCGGCCCGACCAATGTCCAATTGTTAGATCCCTCGTCAATCACAAATAATCCGCGCACAACCGGCGACAGCGCCGAAAAGAGCGAGGTCGGAAACGCTCATTCATTGGGAATCGAAGGAGGGAGGGAAGAGAAAGACTTGAGACGCGAAGGCGGGAAGAAGCATGACCACGTATCGATTCGGTAAACGAGGTTGACCACGTATCGCGATTCGGTAAGCGAGGTTGCGTAATCACACAAGGAGGAGCGAGTATGAAGTATCGAACGAGATCCTGGTTCCCGGTTCTGCTCAGTCTTTTGGTGCTCGGGGCGTTCCTATCGGTACCCCAGGCGGCGTCCGCCGATATTGATGGTCCGACTATTTCGGACGGCTGCATGCAGACAGCCTTCGGAACGCCGGTGACGAATGCAAATCGACTCAACTGTACTGCCAACGACATCAAACTTTCCAAGGCGACGAGTGTGTCGCCATCGACCTGCGTCGAGGGCACCTTCTTCGACCTTACCGCGACGTTCGAGACAGTCGTGACCGCGAACGCTCGGTATGACGCCGGATTCTTCTTCAGAACCGACGGCGGAACCAACGCGCGAGGCGACGGGACCGACGCTACTGGGACATGCTCTCTCAGCCAGCTTAACGGCGCATCACTTACTGATGGTGGGAAAAACCTCGATGGCGATACCTGCTGGGACCTCAATGCCGGTACGTACTCTCTAACCTTCGAGATCCTGCACGTCTTCTGCCATGACTCCGATGCCGACGGCTTCCTAAACCTGCCCAACTGCACGAGCTGGCACAGTAACCAGGGCACGGCCTGCACCGTAGGGAATACCGACGAGACCGACGCCAAGCCGGACACGAAGTCGAAGTGCGTGTGTGACGACACCTTCCAAGTCCCCGTTACTGTCGAGTCGCCGACCGGGGCCGTCTCGAAGACGGCGACCAAGGCGGTGGTGACATACGAGGTGACGGTCACGAACAATAGCGCCACTCGGACGGTCAAAATCAACTCGGTCGTGGACGATGTTTACGGGGACCTCACCACGAAAGCGGGCGCGCCGACTGCCTGCAGTACGCTGATCGGAGCCCAGCTCGCGCCGGGGGCTACGAGCACCGCCTGCCAATTTACGGGCGAGTACCTTAACCCGGGTACGGGGGGTGATAAGAAAAACATTGTGACAGCACAGCTCGAGGACACCGGTAACGGTGCCAAGGCTAGCGTGACCGGCTTCACCACGATCAACGTGAACCTGGCC
>DASXSX010000119.1:0-2339 GCA_036505815.1 Thermoanaerobaculia bacterium | reverse complement strand
GAGCACGACCACGTAATAGCTCTTGTCCTGCGGGAAGCCGAATCCCCTCCAGAGCAGGAGGTACACGCCGCCCGAGACGACGGTCGCTCCGATCATCGCGGCGTAGAACGTCCCGGTTTTTTCGGTGCCGGCGAGCTTCTGCGTGACAGGACTCCGGATCTCCCCACGCGCCGCCTTGCGCGAGAGGATGAACCACGTGAGCGCGAGGTACTGCAGCGAATGCCAGGTGTTGAAGCCCTGGAACGCCACGTCGAGGTTGTCGAAGAGGGGAATTACGAAAGCGAGCCCCACGGTGAAGGCCATGAAGAGGAGACGCGGGACACTTGCCTCTCCGCGCCGGATCTCGCCCAGCGTGCGGACGACGTAGAAGAGAAAGAGCGCTGCGAAACCGACCGTGAACGCCACCGCCACGATCCGGTGCCTCAGGAAGTCGGGGAAGAGCAGCGCGTTCGAGCCGAGCGCGAAGCGCCCTTCGACGAACTTGTACATGGCGACCGTGTACAGGGCGCCGAGGATGACCGCGCCGTCCAGAAGCCGGTCGAGTGGCGAGACCTTGCCGCCCGCCTTGCGCCGGTAGGTCTCCGAAATCCACTGCGCCTGGTGCGTGACGTGAACTGATGCCCAGAAAAAGAAAAACGTGAGCAGCAGCAGAAATGCATAAAGCGCTCCCAGGATGACGAGCGCCGGGATCGCGACCATGGGGAGATAGGCGAGGAAGCCGTAACGCGCGCGGAACTTCGGCTCGAGCGCCGTCCGCAGGTAGGTCGAGTACATGTGCGGTCCACCGACGAGGAGAGTCACTGCGAGACCGACGATGAGGCTGGCGGTTCCGGCGGACGCTCCGAAGCGCTGGAGCAGGCCGTAGGAAAAGTACGGGAGGAAGACGAGCGCGCCGGAAAGGGTCAGGAAAACGAGGTCGAACTTCCGGTTGTGGATCCAGACGTCCTCCGCCGGACTCGCCACCCTCGACCCACTGACCTCCATGCGGAACCTCCCCCCGTTGCGGGCGGATCTTAACGCGCTCCTCCCTCTGCACGGACCGTTCCCGAAATAAAATGAGTGGTCGCATGCTCCGTCTGGGAACGCTTTCCGTCGATCCGCCGCTCGTTCTCGCCCCGATGGCGGGAATCACGGACCACCCCTATCGGCTGATGCTCCGGCGAATCGGTGGGGTCGGACTGGTCACGATGGAGTTCATCTCGTCGGAGGCGATCACGCGCGGCAATGCCCGGCAGCTCGCGAAGATGTTCTTTTCGGACGAGGAGCGCCCGCTCTCGATTCAGATCTACGGGTCCGACCCGGAGCGGATGGCCGCAGCCGCCGAGATCGTGGCCGAGCTCGCCCCCGACGTGTGCGACATCAACATGGGATGTCCGGCGAACAAGGTGCTCAAAGGATGCGCCGGGGCGGCTTTGATGGGAGACCCGACGCTCGCGAAACGCATCGTCCGGGAGGTCAGGCGGCGACTCTCCATTCCGCTGACGGTGAAGTTCCGGCTTGGGCTCGACGAGTCGCGCAAGAACTTTCTCGAGCTCGGAAAGATCTGCGAGGACGAGGGCGCGGCGGCGGTCGCCATGCACGCGCGCACGGCGCGGCAGATGTATATGGGGCGCGCCGTCCGCGGCGAGATCGCGCAGTTGAAAAGGCATCTCACGATCCCGGTCATCGGCAACGGAGACGTCGAGACTCCCGGCGACGTCGTGACGATGTTCGACGAGACCGGCTGCGACGGCGTGATGATCGGCCGCGCGACGATGAAGAACCCCTGGATCTTCCGGCAGGCGGCCGACCTCCTCGCCGGCTCGAAGCCACGCGAGGCCACCGAGGCCGAACGGCGAGAACTCATGCTCTGGCACTTCGGACAGATCGAAGCGACGGCTCGCGACCCGCGGGAAGCTCTCCACAAGCTGCGCACGATGACAGGCTGGTACACCCACGGCCTCGCCAACGGACGGGCGTTGAGGGTTCGAATCAGCGAGCTCGCGACGCCAGCGGCGTTCCGCGAGGCGGTGGTGGAGTTTTTCGAGGACACGGGTGCCAGGTTCGAGGGGCCAGAAACAAGACAGGTGTCGGGTATCGGGTGTCAGGTGTCAGAAAGCGGGGCCAGCTCCGGTCCCTGAAACCCGACACCTGACACCAGACACCTGTCTTGCTTCTGAAACCTCGCCGCGGGAATTGATACCCCTCGAATTTCCTTTGGAAATCTCGAAATGCCCCGAAAACTCTTTCTTCTCGCCGCCGCGTTGACCCTGACACCCGTCTCCGTCCTCCCCGCTCAAACCCGCAAAACCGAGCTCAAAACCCCCGCCGGCCGTTTTGCGCTCGAGGTCACCGCGGAA
>DASXSX010000118.1:0-18703 GCA_036505815.1 Thermoanaerobaculia bacterium | reverse complement strand
GGGATCCTCCAGGTGCTCGGAAAGCTTCACCGCGGCCAGATGCTCCACCGCGACTTGACGCCGATGAACGTGTTCGTCTGCGAGGGCCGGAATTTGAAGCTCGGCGATTTCGGGATCGTGCGGCACCAGAGCGACCGCCGAGGGATTACCGCCGGCACGCTCAACCCGATGACGGCGCCGAGCGACATTCTCGCGGGCACGGTCCCCAAGTGGCAGGCGCGCGACGACGTGTACCAGGTCGGGCAGCTCTTGGGAATGTTGGTGAAGGGCGACGCGCAGGCGCGAATTCGAACCCACGAGATCCGCGGTCTGCCGTGCAGCGATCACCTGAAAGAGATCGTCTACCGTTGCATCGGCGAGCGCCGGAAGCGGTACGAGAGCGCCCATGAGCTGATCGAGGCCTTGAGCAATCCGCCCGCCCGGTTGAAGGCCGGAGGGCTTCGAACGCTCGCGGGCGTGCATCTCGCTTTCACCGGCATCCTGACCCGGCGCCGGGACGAGGCCGTCCGGGCGGCGCGGCGGGCCGGAGCGACCGTTCACGGCAGCCCCTCGGGACAGACCACCGTCGTCGTCCGCGGCCGGCCGAATCCCCTGCAGGCCGCCGGCCGGGACGCGGGTCGGAAGCTGATGGAGATCAAGCGCCTGCGCGAGAAGGGACAACGGATCACGCTCTTGAACGAGACGCAGTTCTGGCGGCTGACCGGCCGCAAAGCCGGGATTAGAAAGGACTAGGATGGGGTCAGGTCTCCACTTGCCACATCGGGGGTCAGGGCGCCACACCTGGCGCGCCGTCGTTGGCGGCGTCGAGCAGCCTGCGAGCGCAAGAGGCCGCGCGCAGCACCAAGACAATACTGGTTGACCCGGTGCTAGCCTCGGGCAAGACGAAGCGCGATGGATAGCGAAACGGCCGAAGAGATCAAGCGCCACGTCACCGAGGGCCTGCAGGAGCTGCGGACGGAGATTCGAGAGGTCAGGCAACACTCCGACGTGCTCGCGGAAGACCTGCGGACGGAGATTCGCGACGTCAGGCAACACTCCGATGTGCTCGCCGAAGACCTGCGGACTGAGATCCGGCAACACTCCGACGTGCTCGCGGAAGAGCTGCGAACGGAGATCCGGGACGTCAAGCGATACTCGGACGTCATCGCCGAGAGCCTGCGAAGCGAGATTCGTTTGGTGGCCGAAGGCATTACCGGATTGGGCGCGAAATTCACCGTGGAGTTCAGGAACGTTCGTGAGGAGATCGGAGAGGTAAAGAGCTTGCTTCGTCTCTCCTACGGCGACCTCGACCGGCGGGTCGAGCCTTCCTAGCGACCGCGGTGTGACGATCTCTTTGGGGGTCAGGTCTCCACTTGCCACATCGGGGGCCAGGTCTCCACTTGCCACATCGGGGGCCAGGTCTCCACACGTGCCGGGTCGGCCGCTCTATTTCAAGAAGTCGAAGTACCAGGTCGCGCCCACGGTATAGACCTCGCCGTCGTGCGCGTCCCTTCCCCAGACGTAACTCGAGACCGACGCGAACACGTCCGCCGGACCGACGTCGTACGAGAGCCCGCCGCCGACCTGCCAGTACTTCACGCGTCCGATGCGATCGCGCTGCGCGAAAAGCTGCGGCTTGCCGGTGTAGTCACCCGGGAGAAAGAAAGGCCTTCCCGTGACGGAACCGATGCGCAGGCCGCCGTGCGTGTCCTGCCAGTTGGCGCCGACGCGCGCGTACAGCCGCCGGGTCGGGGCGTAGCCGACGTCGAAGACGAGGTTGCTCCGATCGATCTTGATGTCGACGACCTTCTCCACGAACGCGTACGTGTAGCTGGCACCGACGCTGGCCTTCGAGAGAAACCCTGGCAGGCGGGCTCCCGCGCTCGCGCCGACCTGAAGCTCCTGGAGGTTCCGCCCGACCACGGCCTCGCCCTGATACCGGTAGTCGTGGCTCGGGAGGATGTACCTCACGTGAGGCGTGAAAGCGAGGGTGTCGGTGCCGAGCCGGTATCGAGCGGTAAACGCGAAATCCTGGAGTCCCGAGTGCCAGCAGCGGCACGCATCGACGGGCAGGCCCGACGGCGGGGGGAGCGCCCCCGTGTACTTCGCCCACACGTACGGGATTCCGACGGTGGCAGAAAGCCGGTCGGTGACGCCGTACTCCATCTCCAGAAGCGCGCTCTGCGTGACGCTCTGCCCTGCCCGACGCAGGAACCCGTCGCTCAGTCGATGACCCGTGTTGTCGACGTACTGGTACGCCAGTGTCACCGCGCCGACGCCTTGGGGAAGCGTGAAGGCCTGCGCGAAGACACGCGAGGGAAGGGCCGCGACCGCCGCGACGACCGCGGCCGCGAGAAGGAAACGGACCTTTCGGCTCAACCCGCGCCGGCTACGAGCGGGAGAGACCCTTTCGAGCGTTCTGGTCGTGCCGCTCGACCGCCTTGTCGATCGCGTCGAGGAGGGAGAACTCCTTCGGCGGAGCCTTGAGGGCACACGCAACGACTTTTCCCGCCGTCGGCTGTTCCTGTCCCTTGGGACAAAATGCCAGGAGGATCGGTGCGTCCGGACGATCGCCGAGCAGTCGTTCGACGGCTGGCGCGTCGCCGCTCGCCGCGAGGACCACGTCGAAGCGGCCGCTCGCGAGAATCGCGGAGAGCTGTTCGGGGGTCTCGACCTTCGTGAAGTGATGCCCCTCACGCTTCAGAACGGACTCCATCGGCAGCTTCTGGAGAGCCGCCTCGAGCCCGCTCGACGGATTCGCATAGATCAAGATCGAGGCCGCTCGGAAGTTCTTCGGCCGCTGATAGCGGGTTCCCCGGCCCGCGACGAGGTACTTCTCCCCGCACGCCAGGAGATCTCCTCCCATGAGGAGTCCGGCGGCGGTGACGAGAGCCAGGAGCCCGATTCGGCGTTTCATGAGAACCTCCACGCTTCCGAACTCGATTCTATCAAGTCCCGGTCAAGGGATCCCGACGCGCCGGATGAGCGAGGCGAAGAGGGGGTCGTCCCGGATCCGGTCCCAGGCCCGGTCGACTTTCAGGAAAACGAGCCCTGGAGATCGCTCCGCGAGCGCCGCCGCGAGGCTCGCGAACGCCTTTTCGCGCTCCCCGACCTGCGCCTGCAGCCGGGCGAGGTCGAGGGGGGAGACGTACCGCTCCCCCGCGAGGGCCTCGAGATCGGCGAGTCGAGACCGCGCCACCGCGACCTCCGCGTTCTCGTAATCCTCCTCCCTGCGCGCCGTGCCGAGCGCCTTCGCGCCGGTTTCCTCCCCCGAGAGCTCGTAGGCTTTCCGCAGCGTCTCGATGGCGCCGTGGACGTCCGCCCGCCGCCGGAGCAGCTCGGCCAGGCCATAAAACGGCGCCGGGTTGGACGTCTCCGTCTCGACGATCGCTTTGTATTCCGCGATCGCGTCTTCGAGCTTTCCCGCATGGGCGAGGAAGTCCGCCCTCATCATCCGCGTGGCGACGTTGCCGGGATCGATCCGGAGCGACCGGTCCATCAGCGCGAGGGCGTCGTCCGGCCGGCCGCGCGCCCAGAGATAGAGACCGATCGGCCGGAACATCTCGCTGCGGAGGACGCGCGGTTCGGTGGCGAGCTCCCGGTACTCGCCTTCGCAGTAGCTCCAGTCCCAGTCGAAGTAGAAGCGTCGGTGCGCGAGCGCCGCGCGGACGAGAACGTTGCCCGGCTCGAGCCCGCGCGCTTTTCCGAGAGCCCCGGCCTGCTGTGACCACGCTTCGGCCGGCGGTCCGTAGCCGTTCACGGCGGTCGACGCGTGTGTCGCCGCGATGCCGAGCCATGCCTCGACGAACTTCGGATCTTTCTCCGCGGCCTGTTCGTAGAGCCGCCGCGCCTCCAGGTTTCCCTCCTCGGTCTCCTTCTGGAAGAAGTAGCGAGCTTTGAGGGCGAGCTCGTAGGCCTCGGGATTCGTGGTGCCGTGCAGGGCGAGCGCGCGCTTCTCGTCGTCCGAGAGGCGCAGACGAAGCCCGTCCGAGACCGCCGATGCGATCGCGTCCTGCACGCTCAGGAGATCGGCGAGCGGCCGGTCGTAGGCTCCCCCCCACAGACGCGCGCCAGTTGCCGTCTCGACGAGCTCGGCCGAGATCGAGAGGTCGTTCCCCCGCCGCGAAACGCTTCCCGTCAGCACCGCGCCGACGCCGAGCTTTCGTCCCGCTTCCTGCGGATCGGCGGCGCCCTTGAAGCGGAAGACCGTCGCGCGCGCCATCACCTTCAATGAGGGCACGCGGGACATCCGGTCGATCAGGCTTTCGGCGAGCCCGTCGCCGAGGTAGTCGGCATTCGGTTCCTTGCCCGGGTTCTCGAATGGGAGAATCGCCAAGGAATCGATGGCGCCCGTCGGGGCGCGGAACCGGATCCAGCGATATCCGACCGCAGCCGCGGTAAGGAGCCCAAGGGCGATCGCCGCCCAAGCGATGCGGCGCCGCGCCCGCCTCGGTCTCCCTCCGGCGATCCTTTCCCCGCCGACCGCCCGGACGACGTCGCCGGCGCTCGCGAACCGGTCGGAGGGATCCCGCTCGAGGCACCGCAGGATCGCGCGCTCCCACGCGGGGTCGAGGTCGCGCACGCGCTCGCGCGGCGAGGAGGGAGCTTCCTTCAACCGCTTGACGGCGATCGAGAGCGGTGTGTGTCCGGTGAAAGGACGCTCGCCGGTCACCATCTCGTACATCACGACGCCGAGCGCGTAGATGTCGGCGGCGGCCGTGACGGTTCCTCCCTCGACCTGCTCCGGCGCCATGTAGGCGGGAGTCCCGGCGATGCCCGCCGTCATCGTCGCGGACAGCGACTCGCCGTCTTGCGCAACACTGCGGCGAGCGAGCCCGAAGTCCGTCACGACGGCGCGCACGCCGCTCTCCTCGCCCGCATCCGGCACGAGCATCACGTTTGCGCTCTTGAAGTCGCGGTGGATGACGCCGACCCTGTGCGCCGCCGCGAGCCCCGCCGCGATCTGGGAAACGATCGGCAACGCCTGCGCCGTCGAGAGCCGTCCGGAGCGGGAGAGCCGGTCCGCGAGCGTCTCGCCGTGGAGGAGCTCCATCGTCAGGAACGTCGTGCCTTCGTGCCGGAAGACGTCGTAGATCCGGCAGACGTTGGCGTGCGTGACCTGCCGGGCGAGGTGCACTTCGCGCTTGAAGCGGTCGATCGATCCCGCCTCTTCGGCGATCCCGGAGCGGATGGTCTTCAGGGCGATGCGGCCGCCGAGCTCTCGGTCGTCCGCCTCGTAGACCTCCCCCATGCCTCCGGCAGCGATGAACCGTGCGATTTGGAATCGCCCGGCGAGGACCTCACCGGGCGAGAAAGAGGCTGCGAGCGGAAGATCGCGTCCGATGCGCGGCGCCGAGAGGCTCGGCGTCACCGCCGAGGCGCCGACGGTCTCGTCCTGCTCGTGGTTGTCCGAGGGCACCCCGGAAATCCTATCGTCGCCGACCGTCATGGCGAGCGAAGCGAGGGATCGCCGATTCGCGCACCGCATCGGCGGCGCGCTCGAGGAGCAGTGTGCGCTCTCGTTCGTTTCGCGTCAGCGATGCCGCGAGCTCGAACTCCGCGTGCGCCTCGTCGAAGCGGCCGAGCTTCGCGAGGAGGTCGCCGCGCACGCTCGGCAAGAGGTGGTAAGCCTTGAGCAACGGCTCCGACGTCAGCGCATCGACGAGCTCGAGACCGGCTGCCGGACCGGACGCCATCCCGACCGCGACCGCACGGTTCAGCTCGACGACGGGCGATGGCGCGAGGCGGGCGAGCGCTTCGTAGAGCGCCGCGATGAGCGCCCAGTCCGTCTCCGCCGCGGTACGCGCCCGCGCGTGACAGGCAGCGATCGCGGCCTGCAACGCGTACGGGCCGGATGCGCCGCCGAGCTTCTCGGCGCGCTCGAGCGCCGCGAGACCGCGACGGATCAAGAGCTGGTCCCAGCGCGAGCGGTCCTGATCGAGTAACAGGACCGGCTCTCCGGACGGGCCGACTCGCGCGCGCGACCGCGAAGCCTGGATCTCCATGAGCGCGACGAGGCCATGGACCTCCGGCTCCTTCGGAGCGAGCCCGGCCAGAATACGGCCGAGGCGGAGCGCATCCTCGCAGAGAGCGGGTCGCATCCAGTCGTCACCGGCGGTCGCCGAGTAGCCCTCGTTGAAGATGAGGTAGACGACCTCGAGCACCGACGACAGCCGGGCGGCGAACTCGGCCCCGCGGGGGACCTCGAAGGGGACGCGCGCCTCGGCGAGGGTCCGCTTGGCCCGGACGATTCGCTGCGCGACGGTCGGCTCCGGGACGAGGAACGCACGCGCGATCTCCTCGGTCGTCAGACCTCCGAGCAGGCGGAGCGTGAGCGCGACACGCGCCTCGGAAGAGAGAACCGGATGACAGGAAATGAACACGAGGCGAAGGAGATCGTCGCCGACGTCATCGTCGATCGCGGCGTCGAGATCCGGGAGGGCCTCTTCCTGCCGGGCCTCGAGCTCGTGGCCGAGCTCCTCATGCTTACGCTCGGCGAGCGCTCTCCGGCGCAAGACGTCGATCGCGCGATGCTTCGCGGTGGCCATGAGCCAGGCTCCCGGGTTGTCCGGGACGCCCGACTCCGGCCACCGCTCGAGCGCAGCGACGAGAGCGTCCTGCGCGAGATCCTCGGCGAGACCGACGTCGCGCACGATCCGTGCGAGCCCGGCGATGAGCCTCGGCGATTCGATCCTCCAGACCGCGTCGATCGTGCGATGCGCATCCGAGGTCGGCACGGCCTCCGATTAGAGCATCTTGATCTTCTGGTGCAAGGCCGAGGCGCGCAGCAGCCTTCTGTCATCCCGAGCGAAGCGAGGGATCTCTTCCCCGACGAGTGAGAGATTCCTCGTCGCTCCGCTCCTCGGAATGACAGAAAGCCGCGCTTCCCGGAATGACAGAAAGCCGCGCTTCCCGGAATGACAGAAAGCCGCGCTCCCCGGAATGACAGGCAAGAGGCGCTACTGCGGTATGCCGATCCTCTTGACGATGTCCTGGAAGCGCGGGTCGGGGCGGAGGTCGTCCCACACCGAGTCCACCTTCGCGTAAACGAGCAGCCCGACGCGGCCCTGATACGCCTTCTCCAGCCAGCGCAGGGTCTCCTCCTTGTCCCACCCGGAGTA
Source organism: Thermoanaerobaculia bacterium (assembly GCA_036505815.1). Taxonomy (GTDB): domain Bacteria; phylum Acidobacteriota; class Thermoanaerobaculia; order UBA5066; family Gp7-AA6; genus Gp7-AA6. The sequence continues at coordinate 11,603 of DASXSX010000118.1, read as the reverse complement.
GGCCACGGCAAAGTCGTACTCCGAGATGAACCTCCGCTTCAATAGGTCCGTCATCGCCCGACCCACCTTCCGCGCCTCCTCCGTGTTCCCCATCACCCCGTAGGAACGCGCCAACGCCGCTCGCGGCAGCATCTCGTTCGGCGTCGCCTCGCTGATCCGCTTCGCGGCGGCGATCGCCTCATCGAACCGCCCCTTCTGCTGATACGCAAAGATCGAGAAGGTGCAGAAGCCGGCGACGTTCGGGTCGGCCGCCCGCGTCCTCTCGTACTGCTCGATCGCGTCGTCATAGCGCCGCGCGTAGTAGAGGAGCCTCGCCCGCAGGCAGCCCGAGCTCGAGCTGACCGGGTCGAGGTCGAGGACGCGATCCGCCTCCGCCAGCGACTCCGCCGTGCGCCCCCGCGCGGCGAGGTACAGGGCGTTCGCCTGGTGGACGAGGGCCGAGCCCGGATTCTTCTCGAGCGCTTGCCGGTAATCCGTCCCCGCGCTCTCCCAGTCGAATTCGTAAAAGAGCTTCACCTGCCCGAGCGATGCGTAGGCCTCCGCCAGGTTCGGGTCGATCGACAGCGCTCGCTCGATCGCCTCCCGCGCCGTCGGCATGGTTTCGCGGGGCGGACGAGCGCGGCCAGCGAGCTGGATGTAGCTGTCGGCGAGCCCCGCGTGCGCGAGCGCGTACTGCGGGTCCTTCGCGATCGCGGCGTTGAAGTACTGCTCGGCTTCGGCGAGCGACTCCGGGGTGAACCGCAGGAACGCGACCCGACCCTGCAGGTAGAACTGGTAAGCCTCGGGGTCCACGGGCCCTTTGCTCGCGAGCTGCGAGCTCTCTTCCGGCGCGACTTTGACGCGGACTTCCCGGACGATCGCGCTCGCGACGTCGCTCTGGATCGAAAGGACGTCGCGCAGCTCGCGGTCGTAGCCCTCCGACCATATCTGCCTTTCGGTGGCGTCGATCAACCGCGCGTTGACGCGAACGCGATCGCCCGATCGGAGCACGGACCCTTCGACGATCGCGTCCACGTGGAGGTCCCGTGCGATCTCCGGAAGAGACTTCTTGGACCCCTTGTAGCGCATCGCCGACGTTCGCGAGATCACGCGAAGCGCCGAGATCTTGGAGAGCTTGGCGATGAGCTCGTCCGTCATCCCGTCGGCAAAGTAGTCCTGCGCCGGGTCCTGCGAGAGGTTTTCGAGCGGCAGGACGGCGAGGGACTTGATCTCCGGACGGGCGCTCGTCGCCGCCGGCGTCGACCGCGCCGTCCCGGATTTCCAGAGAAGGATGCCCGCGAGCAACGCCGCTCCGACGCCCGCGGCAGCGATCCCGTATTTCCGGCGGCTCGCCGGCGCCGGCGCGACTACGGCCGTGATTCGAACTTGCGACGGAACGCTCGTCGCGCCCGTGACCGCCCCGCTGTCGATCTCGCGGAGCAGGCGCCGCAGGTCCACCGCCATGTCGCGCGCCGTCTGGTACCGCTCTTCGCGGTTCTTCTCGAGCGCCTTCAGGATGATGTCCTGGAGCTTCAACGGCAGCGTGGGATCCTTCTCCAGCGGCGGCACGGGCGGGCGCTCGAGAATTCGGGAGAGGGTCACGGCCGGGGTCGGTCCGCGGAACGGCGGCTCGCCGACCGCCATGTCATAGAGCACGGCGCCGAACGCAAAGAGGTCCGCGCGCGCGTCCACCTCTTCCGCGCGAAGCTGTTCCGGCGACATGAACGACACCGTGCCCATCGCGAGACCCGGCGTCGTGAGATCGCTCGTCATCGTGACCTCCGAGTCCGAGGCGGTCAGCGCTTCGGCCGCCGGCGACTGGAGGATCTTCGCGAGACCGAAGTCCATGATCTTCACGAATCCCGCCGACGTGACGAAGATGTTCGCCGGTTTGATGTCGCGGTGGATCACGTTGCGGCTGTGCGCGGCGATCAGGCCTTCGGCGATCTGGAGGGCGAGCTCGAGGAGCCGCCGGACGGGCAGAGGTCCGCGAGTCAAGAGAGCGTCGAGGCTCTCCCCTTCCAGAAGCTCCATGGCGATGAAGTGGCGACCTTCCCCCTCGCCGACGTCATAGACGGTGCAGATGTTCGGGTGATTGAGGACGGAGGCCGCGCGCGCTTCCCGCTCGAATCGCTCGACGCTCTCCCGCCGGTCGAGCGCCTTGTGAACGATGAACTTCAGTGCGACGTGGCGCCCGAGGCGGACGTCCTCGGCCTCGTAGACGACGCCCATGCCGCCCTCGCCGAGGACCCGGAGCACGCGGTAGTGGGAGATCGTCTGGCCGATCATGGAACGGCGCTAATCATCCCGCACCCGACCGGCCGGGAATTGAGGAGGTCGACCAATATCGTACGAGACAGAAGCGGCGATAGTTCTCGGCGTATTCGGCGACCTCTTTGAGCGGCGCCGTCGTCCCCAAGCACCTCCGCGTGCTCGAGCGCGCCGGCTATCAGGCCAGGCTATCTGTCAAGCGCTTTCGCGGGCGCACAGCGACCCGATCACGCCGTCTTTCTCGCCCTCCACCACCTTCGCGCCTCTTCGGTGGCCCAGGGCAGGACGTCGTCGCAGGCGTCGAGGCGATCCATCAAAGCCTGCGCACTCTCGGGACGACGGCTCGGATCCTTCTCGAGGCAGTCGAGAACGACGCTCTCGAGCTTCGCCGGCAGTAGCCGGCCGAGGCGCGCCGATGGCGGTTCTGGCGAACGCTGGAGATGGCTCTGAATCACTTCCATCGGACGCCCCTCGAAAACGGGAGACCCCGCCAGGAGGTAGTAAGCGACGGCGCCCACGGCGTAGAGGTCGCTCCTCGGATCGGAGGACATGCCACTCTGGATCGTCTCGGGCGCGAGGTACTGCGGCGTCCCGGCGATGACGTCGTCGCGCGTCAAGCGAGCATCGTCCGCTCCCGTCACGTCCTTGACGAGCCCGAAGTCGACGACCTTGGCGAAGTCCGAGATTCCGCCCCGCTCCGACAGAAGGATGTTCGCCGGCTTGATGTCGCGGTGGACCAGGCCGGCGCCGTGCGCTTCGGCCAGGGCCTCGCACACCTGCCGGAGGATGTGCACGACCCGACCCGGCGGAAGCGGCCCCTCTTTCTGCACGAGGCGCTCCAGGTCGAACCCGTCGAGATACTCCATCACGTAGTAGAACGCACCCTCGGGCGTGCGGCCGAAGTCGTAGACCGAGACGGTGTGGGGATTCGTGAGCCGGGCCGTCAGTTGCGCCTCGCGCTCGAACCGCCGGAGGCTCTGCTCCCCCGCGCTGTGCGGCGCGAGGATCTTGATTGCCGTCGGCCGCCGCAGCATCTCGTGCTCGGCGCGGTAGACGGCGCCCATCCCGCCTTCTCCGATCTTCTCTAAGAGCGTGTACTGTCCGAGCTGGCGCGCGCGCACGACCGAGCGGCGCAAGTGGAAGGTCACGTTCGAGATGAGCGTCGCCAGCACCACGGTGAACGCCGCCCAGAGCGTCGCCTGGATCACGACCGCGCCGGGAACGAGATCGCGGGGCGCCGCCTTGAGAAACGTGAAGAGCGTCACGACGGGGATCGCGACGACGGAAGCCGCGGAGATCCATGCCGTGCGGCGGGGATTGCTCGGAACGAGAGCGGCCCGACCGAGGAGCACGGCGTTGGCGATCAGGAGCACGAGCTGGTCCGGCCTCCAGGCGACCGCCATGGTCGGGATCATCATCGCGTAGGCAAGAGCGGCGGCAATCGTTCCCGCGGAGTCGAGACAGCGGAGCCCCCGATCGGAAAGGGCCCGGCTGCCGGCCAAGAGCCATATGACGAGAAGGATCGCGGTCGCCGCCAGGTGGAGGTAAGGGAATTTTTCGAGATTCCAGAACGCGTTCAAGACCAGCCTCATCACGAGAAAGCCGGTAGAAGCGAGGCACGCGATGCGAGCGAAGAGAGCGAGGCGCTCCGCGAGAAAATCGCGCTCAGCGGTGGGGCCCGTCGGCGCGAAGGCGGCGGACGGCTCTGACCCGCGGACCCGAGCAGCCTCGACATGCGCGAACGCAGTGCGAGATCCCTCGGCCTTTCCACTTGCGGAGAGCGGAATCGTGGCGCTGCCGGGCGCCGTCCCGTCAAGATCGGACATGAGACTCGGACACTCGCACAATCGCGCGGGTGGACGCAACGCATGGGGTCAGGTCTCCACTTGCCACATTGAGGGTCAGGTCTCCACTTGCCACATTGAGGGTCAGGTCTCCACTTGCCACGTTCGGACGAATGCTGAGATCGGAAGCCCGCGACAATACTGATCAGACTCGGTGCTAGGCTCGCCCGACACGAGGACCGATGGATCGCGAGACAGCCTCCGATATCAAACGCCATTTCGACGTCGTCGCCGAGGGGCTGCGAGGCGAGATCCGCGCCGTGGACGAAAAGGGCGATCGGAGATCGGATGATCTCAAACGCCATATCGGGGCCGTAGCCGAAGCGCTGCAGTCGGAGCTCGGGGAGCAAATCGGAGGCGTTCGGGCGGAGCTCGGGGAGCAGATCGGTGGCGTTCGGGCGGAGCTCGCGGAGCAGATCGGTGGCGTCCGGACGGAGCTCGGGGAGCAGATCGGCGGCGTCCGCGCGGAGCTTGGGGAGCAGATCGGCGGCGTCCGCGCGGAGCTCGGGGAGCAGATCGGCGGCGTCCGCGTGGAGCTCGGGGAACAGATCGGTGGCGTCCGCGCCAGCGTCCGGTCGGAGCTTACGGAGCAGATCGGTGGCGTCCGCGCTGAGCTCGGGGAACAGATCGGTGGCGTCCGGATAGAGCTCGGGGAGCAGATTGGTAGCGTCCGGTCGGAGCTTACGGAGCAGATCGGTGGCATCCGCGCTGAGCTCGGGGAACAGATCGGTGGCGTCCGCGCAGAGCTCGGGGAGCAGATCGGTGGCGTCCGCGCAGAGCTCGGGGACAAGATCAACGGATTTCGCGTGGAACTCGGGGCGGAGATTCGTGATGTCAAGCGACACTCCGACGTCGTGGCCGAGGGCCTGCGGAGCGAGATCCGGCTCGTCGCCGAGGGAGTCGCCGGCCTGGATGAGAAGTTCACGCAAGAATTCGTGACGGTCCGCGAAGAGATTCGGGAGCAGTTCGGCGAAGTGAAAAGCCTGCTTCGCGTGTCCTACGGCGACCTGGATCGGCGAGTTCAGGCGCTCGAGCGAAAACCGTCGTAGCCGCGCCGCTCCTAATTCGGCGCCCGCTTCGCCTCGATTCGAATCTGGTCGGCCTTCCACGTCTTCCCACCGTCCGTCGAAACGTCGGCCCTCCAGCGGAAGTGGTCCTTCGCGATGTCGGAGTAGGTGATCCGCAGCCACGACTGTCCGCCGTGCTGGTCGACGCGGATCGTCGAGCCTTCCCGCCAGGCGGTGAGCTCCGCCCAGTTCGCGACCCGCCGTTCCCCTTCGCCCGGTCCCGGGATCGTCAGACCGACGTAGCGCATGTCCCACTGCTGGCGGACGTGATCGAAGACCCGAAAGGTCGCGCAGAGAAACACGGTCTCCCTGTTCGGCCCGAAGAGCCGGAACTCGTCGTACAGGACGCGCCCGTCCGTCTCCTTCGTCGCGACCCAGCTGCCCGGGACGTTCGGGGGGATTCCCGGTTGCGAGTTGTTGTAGACGACGTCCCACTTCCCCTCCAGGAAGTCGAAGTCGGACGCGCTGACGGATTTTTTCCCCACGTCGAGTGATGCCGTGGCCGCCGGCAGGACACCCTTCGTCTTCGCTTCCCGGATCTGCGGCAGGAGGATGTCCCGAACGTAGTGCCAGCTCGGAACGATTGCGAGCGCCGCCCGCGCGTTCGACTCGGCCGCTGAGAAATCCGGCGTCGCGCGGTTGAGATGCGACCACGCGAGGTTCATCAGGAGCTCCGGCTCTCCCCACGCCGGCTCGAGCGGGTCCCTGATGCTCCCCTTCTGCTTCCTCGACAGTTCCAACCCCCGCTCGTACGTCTCGATCGCCTTCGCCTGGCTGCCGCCGCGCTCCGGGGGCGTGTACCACTCACCGCCGCCCACGACCCAGAGCACGCGGGGATTCTCGGGAGCCGTTTTCTTCGCTTCGTCGAGCAGCCGGATCCCCTGCTTCAGGTAGCCCTGTCTCAGCTCCGCGTCGTCGCGATGCAGCCACGCCAGAGTAAACGAGCACGCCGCGGCCGCGCTCTTCGCGTCCGCGAATCCCGGATCCTTCGCAGCGGCCTCGGTGAACTCGGCGACCGCTCCGACAAGGTCATTTTCGAGCTCCTTCGGGTCGGCGTCCTTTTCGTTGAACCCGTTCAGAGCGCGGCGCCAGAGCGCGAACCCGCGCCAGTAGCGCGCGCGCGACGCGAGAGGGCCGTTCATCGTGTACGGCGCGAGCTCCGCCGCCAGGCGCACGAGCGCCCTGCGATCGCCCTCGTAGTCCGCCTTCTGGATTCGGGCGACGATCCCCGCCATCGATCGGCGCGCGGTCTCCGGCGAACGAGCCGCCATCCCGAGCGTGCCCATAGCCACCACTACAGTGACCGTCCGCAAGGCGCCCATTTCCACCTCCTCCACTCTTTCCGCACGATAAGAGGCGCCGCCGTGCGCCGTCAGCGGTTCTTCGGTGAACCGGCTAATCCGATCGGTGAATCGACGTTCGCGCGCAGGAGGGCGCGCTATCCTGCAACCGCCTTTCATGCGCGCTCGCGTCGTCCTCAGCCGGACCCTGCTCGTTGTGGGAGCCTGGCTTCCCTTCTTCCTCTTCTGGGTCCTCTTTTTCATGACGTACGCCCGCGGGAGCCAGACGCTCGCGGCGGCGCTCTCATACGGCGTCGTGGCGATCGGCAGCGCCGCCGTCCTGGGCGTCGCCGTCTGGCGCTTCTGTGCGAGAAACCCGTGGCCGCTCGCCGTGCGCGGGTCCTTCTATGCCAAGCACCTCGCGGTGGCTTCGGCCTACGCGATCGCGTGGATCCTGGCCATGTACGCGGGCGACGCCGCCCTGGACGGAAAGCCGGTCGTGGAGCTCCTCAAACAAGGCGTGAAATCGAGCGTCATCGGGTGGCAGTTCCTGATGGGCGTGTGGCTCTACGGCCTCGTCGCCGGCGTGTCGTACGGAATCCAGACCCGGCAGCGCGCGAACGAGAGCGAGACCCGCGCTCTCCGCGCCGAGGCGGCGCTCGTCGGCGCGCGCCTGGAGGCGCTGCGCAGCCGGTTGAATCCGCACTTTCTCTTCAACGCGCTCCACACCGTCGGGGCTCTCGTCCGGCAGGACGCGGCGCTGGCGGAGAGCGCGGTCGAGAAGCTGGGCGACATCCTGAGGCAGACGCTCTCCGAGGACGCCGGCGAGACCATCTCCTTCCGCGAGGAGTGGGAGCTCACGCAGCGCTACCTCGAGTTCGAGCAGCTGCGCTACGGCGAACGGCTCGCCGTGTCGAGCGACGTCGACCCGCGCGCGTTCGCGTGCTCGACGCCGACGTTCGCGCTCCAGACGCTCGTCGAGAACGCCGTCCGGCACTCGATCGCCAACCGTGTCGAGGGCGGCCGCGTCGAGATCACGGCGCGCATGGACGGCGGGACATTCCTCCTTCGGGTCCGAGACGACGGCGCCGGGCCGAGAGTGTCGTCGTCGGACGGCCGGCCCGGATACGGGTTGCGCGCGCTCGCGGAACGTCTAAAGGCGGTTTACGGCGATGCCGCCGCGCTGACGGTCGATGCCGACGCCGCAACCGGTTACGAGGTGTCGGTCCGTCTGCCCTGCGAGGCGCCGCGGCCTCCCGAGGACTCCGATGACTCGTAAAGCGGTCATCGTCATCGCGGACGACGAGCCGCTGGCGCGAAAGGCGCTGCGCGGCCATCTCGCTTCCCTCGACTGGATCGGAGAAGTCCACGAGGCCGGCGACGGGTGGTCGGCGATCCGCGAGGTGGACGAGATGCGGCCCCACATCCTCTTCCTCGACATCGTGATGCCGGGCGTCTCGGGCGTGGAAGTCGCCGAGCAGATCACGCACCGTCCCTACATCGTCTTCACGACGGCGTTCGAGCGGTTTGCCGTGACCGCCTTCGAGATCGGCGCGCTCGACTTCTTACTCAAGCCCTTCGGGCGGGATCGTGTCCGGGCGGCGGCCGAACGCGGTCGGGCGGCGATCGAGCACGGCATGCCTTCCGTGGTCGCGCGGGCGCGCGAGGCGCTCGCGGCCGCGAGGCCGATCACGCGCGTGTTCGTCCGGGAGCGGGGGCGGATGGTCGCCGTGCCCCTCCAGGGGGTCGAGCGCCTGGAGGCGTGCGACGACTACGTGGCGCTGCACGCGGGCGGCCGGCAGTACCTGATCCACGCGCGCCTGCAGGACATGGAGGCGCGGCTCGAGCCCGGCCGCTTCGTGCGGATCCACCGGTCTCACGTGGTCAACCTCGATTTCGTCGTCGCGATCGAGCCGCACGAAGGCTCGCGCGTGACGGCCGTGCTGAAGAGCGGCGCCCGCATCGTGGCGAGCCGCTCCGGCACGGCGCGCCTCAAGGCCCGGATAGGGTCAGGTCTCCACTTGCCACATTGAGGGCCAGGTTGCCACTTAGCGCTCGGCCCATGGCGATCCCGGGCCGGGCGCGGGGACGCTCCGTTATTTCTTTCCTGCCACCGCCAGGACCGCCTTCAGTCCGCGCTCGATCAGGCCTGCGCGGTCAGTTCGCAGACTTCTGGCCAGATCGTCGGACCTCGAGAGAAGCTCTTTCTCGACGGTAACGGAAATGAGCCGGGCGTCCTTTCTCCCGCGCGCGGCGCGACCCGGCTTGCGCCTTGCCTTCCGCCACCGGGCTCGCGATTTGGAGTCCATCGGATCGAACTCGTCGATCACCGATTCTCGCCATACCGCGCCACGTCCTCGGCGATTTGCGAAGAGGCTTCGCGCACGTACTCTCTCAGGGCGGACTTGATCAGCGTCTGGTAGTTGCCGCCTCCCGCAGCTTCGACCTGAGAGCGGAACCAGTCGATCAGGTCCTTATCGAGCCGAATCGTGATCCGGGTCTTCCCGCTTGGAACCGGAATGACCGGCCCGCGCTTGGCTCTCGAGAAATCGTATTCGCTCTTCATGGGGCTGACGCGGATCTGCGGAAGCTACCGCCCCCGTTTCAATTGGCTCACCGTGAACATGGAGCCGTGCGGGTCGGCTAAGACCGCCTGCCGGAATCCCGCAATGTCGAACGGCGCCGCCACGATCTTGCCCCCGAGCTTCCTCGCCTCCTCCGCGGTCCCGTCGGCGTCGTGGACCCAGAAGTCGACGCGCCAGTGCGGCGGCACGTCGTCGGGAATACCGCCGCGACCCATCCGGAGCATCACGCCGACAACGTCGCGGGGCACCGGCTGCTCCGGCTCACCGCCGACGTAGCCGGGGAGGCGCCAGAGCGTGAATTCCCCTCCGCCCATGTCCATCGTCTCGGCCTTCCAGCCGAACACGGCGCCGTAGAAGGCCTTCGAGCCCTCGGGGTCGTGCGTGTGAAGGACGCTCATGGACCACGCTCCCGGCTCGTTGACGAGCTGAGCGCCCTTGCGATCCCTGGGCTCCCAGGCGCAGAAGAAGGCGCCCGCGCGGTCGGCCAAGACCGCCATGCGTCCGGCGGGGAGGACGTCGAACGGCTCCCGGACGACCCTCCCGCCCGCGCCCTTGACCTTCTTCGCCGTGTCGTCGGCGCTCTCGACGCAGATGGAGGTGTTCCAGACGATCGCCGGTTGCGCGCCGGCAACAGGCTGCATGCCGACCCCCGCGACGTCGCGCCCCCGGAGCCGGGCTACGAAGTACCGGCCGGCGGGATCGCCGGGCATCGATCCCGGCCCCGCGAACGTCCACCCGAACAGGTCCCCGTAGAAGCGGACCGCGGCGTCCGGGTCAGGCTGCAGCGTGTCGACCCAGCACGGGACGCCCGGCGGATAGTCGTTGCGCTCGACCATTTCGCCTTCCTGCCTCCAAACCTCTGCTTACGCGCGGCGGATCAGAAGAACCGCGACTGCCGCCAAACCGATTGCGAGCGAGACGAGCATGCCGGGCGATAGTGTGGGAATGGTGCCGGGCGCGGGGCCGCCGCCGCCGACCACCGTCGGCGTCGATGTCGGGGCGAGCGTCGGTGTCGATGTCACTGTCGCCGTCGCTGTCGGCGTCGAGGTCGCGAGCAGCGTGGGCGTCGATGTCGCCGTCGGTGTGGGCGTGCTCGTCGAGGTCTCTGTCGCCGTCGGCGTGGGGGTCACCACCCCCTGCGGCTCTGCGTAAATGAAATCGTCCATGACCACGACGTCTGCCGCCGTCGGAGCATCGTTCGTGGCCGGCCCGAGCGCCACGTTCCCGCTCGTGATCCGAACCCGCCCAACGCGCTCGCCCGCGTTGAAAAGGACGCCCAGGAAGCTCAACCCGTTGTTCGCGGCCGGAACGAAAAAGGTGCCGAGACCGTTACCCAGCGCGTCGAAGAACCCGATCGCCGTCGTGTTTGCATTGTCCACGTCGGTGAAGACGGCACCGAAGCCGGAGGTCGTCGCAGGCGTCGTGGAGCCGGGAACGAAGAAGTTGATGTCGACGACGTTGCTGCTGAGGGCGGTGAACAGCCGCTGCGGCGAGAAGGTCTGGAAAATCGACGGGTAGGTCGCATTTATGTTGCCGAACTCGACCGGCACTCCGCTGGCGGCGGTGGCGCTGACCTGGAATCCGGTGCCCGCCGTCGAGAAGACGACCCCGCGTGGAGAATTCACGTTGAAGAAATTTGCCGGCAGATTGTTCGGCGCGGCCAGGGCGTCCGGAACCCCGTCCCAGTTGATCTCTCGACGCCCGCTCGGAAAGGAACCGGCGGTGTTCGGGTTGAGCGTCCCGAGAGCGGTCCGAAACGCGTCGACGGTCACCTGGATCGACGCCGCGTCCGATCCAGCCGCGCTGAACGTCACTCCAGCGCCGAACGCGGTCGAAGAGACGAGACCGAAAACAGCTGCGAAAATGAGCCGGCTTCTCATGGTTCTTCCTCCCCCTGCGTTCGCGGTGCGTCGGCATTCTACGTTCGCGACGCCCGCGAGGAGATTCTCACGCCGTCTTCCGGTTCCGCCACCACTTCTGGGACGGGAGGTGGAGGGGTGGTTGATGCGTTCGAACTACGTGATCTCGCGAGAGAGCGATGACCACGAGTTCGCGCGGCAATTCTGGACGCGCGCGGACGGGACCGGGCGGGAATGGCTCGCGGTCCAGTACGAGTACACCCGCAAGCGTTGAGCAGCGACTGACAGCGACTGAACGACTCGCGCATTTTCCGTCTCCCCGCCGGGCGGGAAGAGGTTTAGGTGAGCGGCGTTGACTGCGACATCGCGCGGCACTCCCGCGGGCCTCAACAGGCCTCGTGACTGATTCGCGCGCGGGCTCGTTCTCACCCGAGCCGCGTTACGACAATACTGATCAGCGTCGGTGCTAGGCTCCGGCCTGAGGATCAATGGATCGCGAGACAGCCGAAGAAATCACGCGCCATTTCGACGTCGTCGCGGAGAGTTTCCGATCGGAGATCGGGACGCTTCGGAACGATTTCAACGGCCTGGGGGAGAGTCTCCAATCGGAGATCGGGACACTTCGGAACGATTTCAACGGCCTGGGGGAGAGTCTCCAATCGGAGATCGGGACACTTCGGAACGATTTCAACGGCCTGGGGGAGAGACTCCAATCGGA
>DASXSX010000117.1:0-12814 GCA_036505815.1 Thermoanaerobaculia bacterium | reverse complement strand
GCCAAATCCCGCGTAGGATCTCCCGCTGGGGCGGAACGACCTTCCGCAGGTTGACCATCGTGAAGATGTACTGGTGGGGCATGGGAACGGCGGAGTCTACCCGACGGGCGCCTCCCCGACGTTCAAGCCCATCGTGCCGAGCAGCCGGTTCTCGTATCGCGCGTTCATGAGGCCGGCCTCTCGCATCATTTGCTGGACGCCTCGCTGTGCCGGGTAGCGCTCGAGCGAAGCCGGAATGTACAGGTACGTCTCCGGATCGCCGTGGAAGATCCACCCGACCGCCGTCATCATCGTCCGGAGATATCCGCGATACAGCGCGTCCGCGAGCGGGTTGTCCGGCTTTCCGAAATCGAGGACGACCACTCGACCGCCGGGAGCGAGGACGCGGCGCATCTCGGAGAGCGCGGTCTGCGGGTCGGCGATGTTGCGCAATCCGTATCCCACGGTCACCGCGTCGAAGACTCCGTCGCGGAACGGGAGGCGGAGCGCGTCGGCCGCGGCGAATCGCGGCCGGTGCCGTTCGGATCGCGCGCGGCGCCTTGCGACCGCCAGCATCGGCAGCGTGAAATCGGCTCCGACGACCCGGTGGGCTCCGAGCGATTCGGCGAGGAAGCTCATGTCGCCCGTGCCGCAGCAGAGGTCGAGAACGAGCGCCGGTCGGTTCCGGCCATCCAGGGCGAGCCGGACCGCCTCGCGCTTCCAGATGCGGTGCAACCCGAAGCTCATGACGTCGTTGACGAGGTCGTAGCGCTGCGCGAGGCGGCTGAACATCTCGCGCACCTTTGGTGCTCGATCCTGGTCGTACGACAGGTACTTATTCAGGGTCAGGTCTCCACTTGCCACATTGGGGGTCAGGTCTCCACCTGCCACTTTACGGTAAAGTTTTCAGCGATGGCCGCTGATTCCAAGCCGCGCCCGCTTGCCGAAGCCGAGTCCCGCCGAGTCGCGGAGGAGGCGCGCGAAACCGAGTGGACGGCGCCTTCGTTCCTGAAGGAGATCTTCCTCGGCAACTTACGGCTCGACCTCGTCCACCCGTTCCCGGAAGCGAATCTCGAGCGCGCGGAATTTCGTTCCTTTTTCAACCGGCTCGAGCGGTTCCTGGTCGAGGAGGTGGATTCGGACCGGATCGACCGCGAGGGGAAAGTTCCGCCTCAAGTCATCCAGCGACTTGCCGAGCTGGGCGCGTTCGGGATCAAGATCCCGAAGGAGTACGGCGGCCTCGGCTTCTCGCAGCGCGAGTACACCGAGGTGATGAAGCTCGTCACGAGTGTGGACGGCAACCTGACGGTCCTTCTGTCCGCGCATCAGTCGATCGGACTCCCACAACCGTTGAAGCTCTTCGGAACCAAAGAGCAGAAGAAGAAGTATTTCCCGCGCCTCGCGCGCGGCGCGGTGTCGGCGTTTGCACTCACCGAGCCGGACGTCGGATCCGATCCCGGCAACCTCTCGACGAAGTTCGAAAAGACGCCGGACGGCGACTACCTGTTGAACGGCGAGAAGCTCTGGTGCACCAACGGGACGATCGCGGAGCTCTACGTCGTGATGGCGCGGCATCCCGACACGAAGAAGATCTCCGCGTTCATCGTCGAGCGCGACTGGCCTGGCGTCGAGGTCGTGCACCGCTGCCACTTCATGGGCCTGAAGGGGATCGAGAACGGCGTGATCCGGTTCACGAACGTCAAGGTGCCGAAGGAGAACCTGCTCCTGGCGGAGGGACGCGGTCTGAAGCTCGCGCTCGTGACGCTGAATACCGGGCGCCTGACTCTGCCGGCGACCTGCGCCGCCGCGGCGAAGCGGTCGCTCGAGATCTGCCGGATCTGGGCGAACGAACGGGTGCAGTGGGGTCAGCCGATCGGACGACACGACGCCATCGCGCAGCTTCTGGCGGAAATGGCAGCGACGACGTTTGCGATGGAGGCGATCACGGACCTCGCCTCATCGATGGCCGATATGGGAGACCGCGACATCCGCCTCGAAGCGGCGGTCGCCAAGATGTGGAACTCCGAAGAGGGCTGGCGGATCGTGGACCGCACGATGCAGATCCGCGGCGGCCGCGGCTACGAGACCGCGGACTCACTCCGCGCGCGCGGCGAGCCGCCCATCGCCGTCGAGCGGATGATGCGCGACTACCGGATCAACCTGATCTTCGAGGGCTCCTCGGAGATCATGCGCCTCTTCATCGCGCGCGAAGCGCTCGACCGGCATCTGGCCGTCGCTGCGAACCTCTTCGACAAGAAGCTCTCACGCAAGGAGCGTCTCGCGGCGCTCCCGCGCTTTCTCGGCTTCTACGCGACGTGGTACCCGACCCGTTGGGCCGGCTGGGGCCGCTGGCCGCGGTTCTCGGAGTTCGGCCCGCTGGCGGCGCACGTCCGGTACCTCGAGCGGACGACGCGACGGCTCGCACGCGCGATCTTCCACCTCATGGCGACGCACGGCCCGAAGCTCGAGAAGCGGCAGGCCCTTCTCTTTCGCGCCGTGGACATCGGCGCGGACCTCTTCGCGATGTCGGCCGCCGTCTCGCGTGCGGCCGGGCTGCGGCGGTCGCGTGCGCCCGAGTCCGTGAGCGCCGTCGAGCTGGCGGAGGTTTTCTGCCGCATGACGCGCCGCCGGATCAAGGCCGCGTTCGCTGCAATCCGCTCGAACGACGACGTGCGGAAGTATCGGACCGCGCGCCGCTTCTTGGACGGCGAGCACAAGTGGCTCGAACGCGGGATGGCGGCGATGTCCGGTTTCGAGGAGCTCGCCGCGCGCCCTCCGGAGGAAGCTCGCCGCCCCGTCGCCGCCGTCTAGCTCGCGCGGCGACTCATTCCGTGCAGCACCAGACGGGAAGCGAGGTGCAGGTCTGTGAACCGCTTCCCAAACAAATGAGAGTCGTTTCGCTGAGGCAGGCGCCATCGTTCACGTCCTGCTCACCGGCCAACCAGCCGATATGGTCGTTCGCAAAGAGGTTGAGACAGTTTCCGTTACAGAGGTACCCGTCGCAGGTCGTATCGGGTCGACTCGTGTCACACGCAGACGTGCCCCTCTCGGCCGCCGTGCATACCCAGGTTCCCTGCGGACAGGCGTCCGCGGCGCTTCCCCACGTCACGGCAATATCCGACAGTCCGAATGCAATCGCGCCGTTGGCGCAGAAGAAATCGCCGGGACCCCACATCTTCGTACCCGGTCGGCCGCGTCCCCAGAGATGTCCTGCGCCCGGCGGTCCGAAGTAGCCGAGCACGTCGATCACCACGTGTGTGGCGGAAACGCCGGGGACCAGGCTGAGGTCGTGCGTGCAGCCGGGTCCGCAGACGGGCTGCACCACGCCGTTGGCGATGTTGAGGCCGGCGACGTTCGCGTAGTTGAGGATGCTGGCGTTGGGCATGCTCGTCCCGAACGGCCACGCGACGAGGTGACCCTGCCCCGCCGGCGCCACCGCGATGAAGTTCATCACCACCGCCCTGGCCTGCGGAGGAATACCGCAGTTGGGCGCGGCGCCGTGGCTGACGTCGATGTCGCGAATCTGCCCGGCGGCGATCGGCCCGGTGCCCTGACCCTGCACGCCGGAGCCGGGGCGGGTGTCGTAGATCCGGCAGGGCTGGACGGCCGTGAATTGCAGATCTTTCAGGGAAAGGCTTTGCGCGTTGACGGGGGCTCGCAGGAGGAACGCGAGCGCAAAGAGCAGCACGAGGCGGCCAACACGAGACATCATGACGACCTCTCTTTGAATCATGACCATCTCCTTTCGGCTCGAAGACGCGTACACGCGAATTGCACTACTCGTATCACACGCTACGCTCGTTACGCCGCCGGTTCCTCGTCCGTGCCCTCGTTGATCCCCTCGAACAGGATCGTCGTGAAGTAACGCTCGCCGGTGTCGGGGAGCATCGCCAGGATCACCGACCCTTTCGGCGCCTTCTGCGCGACTTTCAGCGCACCGCCAAACGTCCCGCCCGACGAGATCCCGCACAGGATTCCCTCTTTCGTCGCGAGGTCGCGGGCGGCATCGCGCGCCTCGACGTCGGTGACGGTCAGGACTTCGTCGTACACGTCGCGGTCGAGGACCTGCGGGATGAAATCCGGCGTCCAGCCCTGGATCTTGTGCGGCTTCCACTCGTGGCCCAGCAGCAGCGCCGCTCCCTCCGGCTCGACCACGACGACCTTGCAGTCCGGGCGCGCCTTCTTGATCATCTCGCCGGCGCCCGTGAGCGTTCCCCCCGTCCCGTACCCCGTCACCCAGTAGTCGAGCCGCTTGCTCGCGAAATCGCGCAGGATCTCGGGGCCCGTCGTGTTTCGGTGGTACTCGGGGTTGGCCGGGTTCTCGAACTGGCGCGCGACGAACCAGCCGTGCTTCGCCGCGAGCTCCTCGGTCTTCTTCACCATTCCGGTGGCCCGGTCGGCCGCGGGAGTCAGGATCACCTTCGCGCCCAGGATCCGCATCAGCTTGCGGCGCTCGATCGAGAACGACTCCGCCATCAATGCGACGAACGGGTACCCTTCACGGCGCACACCATTGCGAGGGCGATGCCGGTGTTGCCGGAGGTCGCCTCGACGACGGTCTGGCCCGGCTTCAGGGTCCCGCGCCGCTCGGCGTCCTCGATGATCGCAATCGCCAGCCGGTCCTTGACCGAAGACAGCGGGTTGAACGCCTCGCACTTGACGTACATGGTCACGTGCGGGGGAGCTAGCCTGTTGATGCGGACGACCGGCGTGTTTCCGATCGTGCCGAGGATGTTCTCGTGAATCATGGTTCTCCTTAATGACAAGTGGAGACCTGACCCTCAATATGACAAGTGGAGACCTGACCCTCAATGTGACAAGTGGAGACCTGACCCTCAATGTGGCAAGTGGAGACCTGACCCCCACCTGACCCCGCGCGACGTAGGATATTCGCAAAGTGAAACCCAGGGAATTCGTCCTCGCGGCGGCGATGCTGACGGCGTCTCTTGCCGCGTTTGCCGCGCCCCCCCGAACGATGAGGCTCGACTACTTCCACACCGGAAACGCCGCCGAGGAACGGTTCAGCGCCGATCGGGTCGTGCTCGAGCCGCTGCCCTGGGCGGGCGGCCGCTCGATCGACGACACGAACCTCGGGAAGTACTTCTTCGAGGTGATCGACCGCAAGTCGAACCGCGTCCTCTACTCGCGCGGGTTCGCGTCGATCTACGGAGAATGGGAGCTGACCGGCGAAGCAAAAGCAGTCAACCGGACCTTCCACGAATCGCTGCGGTTTCCCGCGCCGGATGGGCCCGTCCAGATCGTGCTGAAGAAGCGCGACGCGAAAAACGCGTTCCGCGAGGTCTGGTCCTTCCTCCTCGATCCGACGGACATGTTCGTGGATTCCTCGAAACCCGCCTCCCCCGGCCCGCTGCTCGAGATCCAGAAAACGGGAGACCCCGCCGAAAAGGTGGACTTCCTGATCGTGGGCGACGGATATACGGCGGCCGAGCGCCCGAAGTTCGAGAAAGACGCGCGGCGCCTCGCCGAGATTCTCTTCTCCTTCTCGCCGTTCAAAGAGCGGCGCTCCGACTTCAACGTGTGGGGCCTCTGCCCGCCTTCCGACGAGTCGGGGATCTCGCGGCCGTCGACCGGCATCCACCGGCGCTCCCGCGTCGGCGCGACCTACGACTCGTTCGGTTCGGAGCGGTACGTCCTCACCTTCGAGAACCGGCTCTTCCGCGACGTCGCCTCGTTCGCTCCGTACGATTTCGTCGAGATCCTGACCAACACGCGGACGTACGGCGGCGGCGGGATCTTCGGGCTATTCTCGACGGTCGCCGCGGACAGCTTCTGGTCGCCCTACGTGTTCGTGCACGAGTTCGGGCACCATTTCGCCGGACTCGCCGACGAGTACTTCACGTCCGACGTCCCGAGCGAGCCGGCGGCGGACCGCGTCGAGCCGTGGGAGCCGAACGTGACGGCGCTCCTCGACCCGAAGGATCTGAAGTGGAAGGATCTCGTTTCGGCGGGTGCGCCGATCCCGACGCCGTGGAACAAGGAGGCGTTCGAGGTCCAGTCTCGAGAGATCCAGAAGAGGCGCCGGCAGATCCGCGCGGAGAACCGACCCGAGGAAGAGATGGACGCTCTCTTCCGCGAGCAGAAGCAGAAGGAGATGCGTCTGCTCGGGGCGGAACCCTCCTTCGGGAAAGTGGGCGCCTTCGAAGGCGCGATGTACGAGGCAAAGGGCTACTATCGACCGCAGATCGACTGCATCATGTTCTCGCGAAACGACGTGCCGTTCTGCGCGGTGTGCCGGCGCGCGATCGAGCGGGTCATTGACCTCTACTCGACCCCGCGCGCGAAGGCCGCCCGATGAGCTATCTCCGCGGCCTCGCTCTCTCCGGGTTCGCGGCCCGCTACCTCGCGCGGATGAAGCGCGGGCGCCGCGGCGTCCGCGAACATCTCGAGTCGCCGTCGCCGGACAACCTGCCGATGCCGACTTTCGTCCAGCTGCGCGTGACGAACCTCTGCAACCTGCGCTGCCCCATGTGCGGGCAGTGGGGGGACACCGGGATCTACCGGTCGGACCGTTTCCCGGCCTCCGCGACGGACGGCGAGGGGGAGCGCGCGCGCATCCGCCAGCTCATCGGTTTGAAGAGACAGCTGTCGCTCCAGGACTACGTGAAGCTGCTGGACGAGATCGCGCCGTTCCAGCCGATCGTGAGCCTTTTCGGCGGAGAGCCGTTTCTCTATCCGGACCTTCTCCCTCTCGTGCGTGAAGTGAAGAAGCGGGGAATGACCTGCACGGTGATCACGAACGGCGGGCGGCTCGAGCAGCACGCGCGGGAGCTCGTCCTTGCCGGCATCGACTCGATTGCCGTCTCGATCGACGGCCCGCCGGAGGTCCACAACCGGATCCGCGGCCAGTCGGACAGCTTCGAACGCGCCGCCGCCGGCGTGCGCGCGATCGCCCGATTCCGCAGCGAGCTCAGGCGCGCTCTCCCGATGCTGATCGCGATCGTTCCCATAACCGAGCTGAACCTGACCGAGGTCGGTCCGGCCTTCGAAGCCCTCCGCGAGCTGCCGCTCGACACCATCAACGTCGGTCTGCGCTGGTTCGTGCCGAAAGACGTTGGCGCACGCTACGAGCTCGTCATGAAGGAGACCTTCGGGGTCCGCGCGGAATCGTGGAAGGGGTTCGACTTCGAGTGGCCGGACGCCGACGGGGAGACCCACACGAAGCATATGACCGATCTCGTAAAGCTCCTGAAGACGCTGCGCCGCCGCCGCTTTCTCGATTCGGCGGCGGGGAAGCCGTGGGTCTCATTCGTACCCAACGTGCGGCCCGACGAGGTGCCCTCCTATTTCACCGACTTCGACCAGGTTTTCGGACACTCACTCTGCCCGGTCGCGTGGTATTTCGCGCAGGTCGAGCCGGACGGCGAGGTCTGCTTCTGCGGCGACTTCCCCGACTACTTCATCGGAAACGTGCGCAAGCAGGAGTTCTCGGAGATCTGGCGCGGCGAGAAGGCGCAGAAGTTTCGGGCGAAGCTGGCGAAGGAGCCGCTCCCGATCTGCAACCGCTGTTGCGGAAGTTACGTGTACGGCAAGTTCCAGAGACCCTGACGCGCGGCGGCGCGAGGGCCTCTTTCTCGAGGCTCCATTCAGTTGCACCGCCGCAAGGAGAGAGTCAGAGAGGTTCCGGCTACAGGATCGTCACCTTCCCCAGTAACTGTAGAAGTTGAACCACTGCGTCGGGCTCTCGCGGACGACGGCCTCGAGGTCCGCGGCGACGCGGGAGAGGATCCGGAAGGCGTCTTCCTCGGGGGAGAGGGTCGGATTCGGGGCGAGCGCACCGCCCCACACGTTGCGGTAGCTGCCGTCGGGATTTCGCAGGAAGAACCCGGGCAGGACGTCGCAGCCGCAGAACCTCGCCAAGAGCGCCGGCGACCGCAGGAACGGCGTCGGCCGGCCGAAGAAGGGAACGAGCACCTGGTCTTCCGGATAGGCGCGATCGACGAGCAGCGCCACGGCCCGCCCGTTCTCGACCGCCGACCGCACCTTGAACGCGGTCGCCATCGATGTGCCGATGTCGATCGACTCGACCCCGAGGCGGTTGCGCAGATCGAGGCGCATCTTCTGGACGGTCGGGTCGAGCTCCGGCTGACCCACGACGGCTGGAGTCAGACCGTGTCGGCGAAGTGTGACCGCGCCCATCTCCCAGTTTCCGACGTGGCCGGTCACCAGGAGAAAACCGCGTCCGCCGCGCCGGCTCGCCGCGAGGACTCGTGCGTCCTCTTCGAAGGTCGTGATCCGTGGGGTGAACGCCTCGCTGCGCAGTCTCCAGACGTCGATCGTGGCGCGGCCGTATTCGAAGAAGACGCGGCGCGCGAGCCGGGCCGCCCCTCGCGCGGACACTTCGAGCGCCCGGCGGAAGTTGGCGGCCATTCCGAGTCGGGTCCTGACCAGAACCGCGATCGCGATCGAGTTGCCGATCGTGGAGATGGCTTTCAGGACCGGAAGCGGCAGCCACCGCGCGCCGTAATGGAGGCCCCCATAGACGATCCGGTTGGACAGATCGTGGCTGACCCACTTGCGCCGGGCGCGGGGGGAGGCAGGGGCCCTCGGCGAGGCGCCCGGAGCTTCGATTGCGGACATTTTCAGCGCCGAGTCTACAATCCCGCGACGCCATGAACGTGCTTCTCCTGCGGCCCGATCCCGGCAACGAGCGCTTCGGGCTCGGTCCGTTCTTCCGCGTCGAGCCGCTCGGCCTCGAGTACGTCGCGGCGGCTCTCCTCGCTCATGGGCACTCGCCGACGATCGTGGATCTGCGCTTCCATCGACGTGTCTCCTCGTGGCTCGGGCGAACGCGGCCGCAGATCGTCGGCATCTCCTGCATGCACGCGCTCGAGTACGACCGCGTCCTCGAAACGGCGCGCGAAGTGCGTCGAGCGGCGCCCGGCGCATTCATCGTCGTCGGAGGCCACGCCGCGGCGGCCTTTTCCGTGCCGCTCGAGAGGCCGGAGATCGACGCGGTCTGCGTGGACGATGGTGAGGAGACGGTTCCCGCGCTCGCCGACGCACTCGAGAGGGGACGGCCTGTCTCCGAAGTGCCGGCGCTCCGCCTTCGAACCGGCGAGGTATGGATTTCGACGGCGCCCCTCTCCGATCGAATCGACCTCGACGGCGTGCAGCTCCCCGCGCGCTCTCTGGCCGACCGCGACCGCCACCGGTACCACTGTCTGCTGTTCCGGCCGGTCTGGCTCGTCGAGACGGCGCGCGGGTGCCCGTACCGGTGCAACTTCTGCTCCGTTTGGCAGCTCTACGGGCGCTCGTTCCGCGAGAGGTCGATCGGCTCCGTGGTGGAGGACTTAGCGTCGGTGGGTGAGAACGTGTTCATCGCCGACGACCTCTTCTGGAACCATCCCGAGAGGAGCCTCGCGCTGGCGGAAGCCTTGAAGAAGCGCGGCGTCAAGAAGCGCTGGCTGCTCGTCCAGACGCGCACCGACCTCGTCTGCCGGCGCCCGGACCTCCTCGAAGCCTGGCGGCCGCTCGCGAAGGACTTCGACGTCTTCTTCGGTCTCGAGGCGGCGTCGGACGAAGGGCTGGCCGGCGTCGTCAAGGACACGGGCGTGTGGGCGTCCATCGAAGCCGCGAAGATCTCCCGCTCGTTCGGTTACGGCGTCACCGGCAACTTCCTCGTGGATCCGGACTGGGCCGAGGCCCGGTTCCGCGAGCTGTGGGACTTCGTCGCGCAGCACGACTTCCAGCGCGCGGGTTACACGATCTTGACGCCCTTGCCGGGAACCGATCTGTATCAGCGTCTCGCGCCGCTGCTCGAAGGCCAGCCCTGGTTCAAGTACGACATGCACCACGTCCTGTGGGAGCCGCGCCTGGGCGCGCGCAGATTTTTCGAGCTTTATGCCGAGACGTGGCGACGCTCGATCCTGAACACGCGGGGCGAGAAGAAGCTCTTCGACTGGATGCGCCAGGTGCGTTTCGCCGAGATCCCCTACATCACGCGGGTTCTCCTTCGCACGCAGCGGATGATGCGGGCGGAGGCGTACCTGAAGGAGCACGAGGCCTGCGCCCCGGTCGTCGCGGAGTATCCGACCGAGGCGGCGCACGCGAGCTGAGGGTCAACGCTGAATTCAGTCATTCAGGCGAGCTGAGGGTCAACGCTGAATCGCTGAATTCGGGTCAACGCTGAATTCAGTCATTCAGCGTTGACCCCTCGGACTTCTTACTTCTTCCTTGTGTATTTGAAGATCCCCGCCTCCTCTTTGCCGGCTTTGCGGTGCGTCCACTCCTGCGTGAAGTGGTCGGCATCCTGGAACCGCACGACGAGCTTGTGCATGTGCTCGGCGTCCGGGCTCGGGAGGTTGGTCGCGTCGACGTAGGCGAACGCGAGACTTCCGACGTCCCCCGAGGGGACCTGCGCGCGCATGCGCGGCTGATTTCCCTCCGAGCAGTAGTGGGTCATCATGATCCGCGATCCGTCGGGGTAGTACATCGTGACCATGTCGCTCCCGTCCGGCGTGCTCAGGCGCTCCATGATCGAGCTGCCGTTCGAGACGAGCGAGTAGGACACCTTCACGGGCATCGCCTGCCCGCCGTGATCCATGGTTCCTTCCCAGTCGCCGACGAGCGACTTCATCTTTTCCCAGCCGGGGTTGGTCGCCGGCGCGGCGGAAGCGGCGCAGGCGGTGACGAGGATTGCGAGAGCGGTGAAAGACGTCCGAACCGGCTTCATGACTCTCTCCTTTCCGAAAGGAAACGGCCGAGCTGCTCGAGGCAGCCGTTCCAGCCCTTGTTGTGCTCGTCGCGCATCTCGACGCTCACGAACCTCTCGTGCGTCAGGACGACCTCCGTCGAGTGCCCGTGATCGAGGAACTCCACCGTGACGGTCGTATCTTCTGTCCCCCGATCCGGGTCGGTCTCCCACTTCCACGTGAAGACAAGCTTCTCCGGCGGCAGAACCTCCCGGTATTCCCCGACCACGACGTGCTTGACCTCGTCCTTGCGCATCTCGATGCGATAGCGGCCGCCCGGTTTGAGCTCGAGAAGCGGGACCTTGGTCTCGAACTCCGCCGATGGAGCGAACCAGCGTTTCAGCGCTTCTTTGTCCGTCCAGGCGCGGAAGACTTCCTCCCGGCGCGCCGGATAGGTCCGGGAGAGCCGGAGGCTCGTTTCGGGGATCGTTTGCGGGGATGCCATGGGAGCTCCTCCTTCTTCAAATGATCGGACAGGTATTCGTGGAGCCGGTCGAGGCTCTTTTCCCAGAAGTCGCGGTGCTGCGCGATCCAGTCCGCGGCCGCGCCGAGCGGTTTCGGATCGAGCCGGCAGTGATGAACACGCCCTTCGCGTCGCCGCTTGAGGAGCCCGGCTTCTTCGAGAACTCTCACGTGCCTCGAAACGGCGGGAAGCGAGATGTCGAACGGCTCCGCGAGATCGGTCACGCGAATCTCGCCGAGCGCCAGGCGGGCGAGGATGGCCCGTCGCGTGGGATCGGCCAGCGCCGAGAATGCCCGGTCGAGCGAGGCGGCGGATAGATAGTTAACCATTCTGTTAACTATCTATCACCCCACCCGCTCCGGGTCAAGCCCCGAATTCCCGTCCGGTATGCTCCCGCCGTGAAGCGGCGGAATCGCGTCTTTTTCCTCTCGCCCGCCCACTGCGGCGGAGAGCGAGCCCGGCTCTTCCTGAACCCGAGGTCCGAGTTCAAGCTCGCTCGGCAGCTGCGGACGCCCGAGGGGGCCCCGATCGGCGAGGTCTTCAGTTTCCTCTCGGGGCTGTACTTCCGAGGAAAGCTCGCCTACGCGCGGGAGTTCGCGTCGCCGCCGACAGGCGTCCCGGGCGCCCTCGTGATCACGCCGAACGAGGGCCTGCGTTCTCCCGACGAGCCGATCACGATCTCCCGCTTGAAGCGCTTCGCGCGGGGCGACGTCGACGAAAGGAAGCGCAGCTACCGGCAGCCGCTCCTGCGCGACGCGCGTCTGATCGAGGAAGTGGCGGGGGAGAGCTGCGAGGTCGTGCTCCTCGGCTCGGTCGCCAGCGGCAAGTACGTCGACGTCCTGGCGAAGGTCTTCGGCGAACGGCTCCTCTTTCCGCTCTCCTTCGTCGGACGCGGTGACATGAGCCGCGGGGGACTGATGCTGCGCTGCGCTCGCTCCGGCGTCGAGCTCGACTACGTTCCCGTCGTCGGCGCGGTGCGGCACGGGCCGCGGCCACCCAAGCTCCCGCCGCTGCCGCGGCGTACCTGGGAACCGCAGCCGTGAGCCGACGCGGTCCGGCGACGCGCGACTATCACCCGTCGAAGCGGCGCTCCACGGCGAAAAAACCGTCGCGCGGCCGCGCCGGCGGCTCGTTCGCGATCCCGCGTGACACCGACGACGTCGTGGTGCAGGCCGAAGGCCGCGAGGTCCGGCTCACGAACGTCAACAAGCTCTTCTGGCCGGAGGAGGGCTACACGAAGGGCGATCTCCTCCAGTACTACGCGGACGTGTCGCCGTGGCTGATCCCCCACCTCACCGACCGGGCGATGGTGATGAAGCGCTACCCGCACGGCGCGGCGGGAGAGTTCTTCTTCATGAAACGCGCGCCGTCGCCGCGTCCTGACTGGATCGAGCTCTGTTCGATCGAGCACGGGTCGGGCAACGTCATCGACTTTCCCATCGTGCAGAATCTGCCGGCGCTACTCTGGGTCGTGAACCTGGGCTGCATCGATCTTAATCAGTGGTATGCACGCTGCGACGACGTCGACCGGCCCGACTACCTCCACTTCGACCTCGATCCGGTCCCGGGCGCAAGATTCGAGAAGGTCCTCGAGACGGCGCTCCTCGTCCGCGAGTCGCTCGACTCTCTCGGCATGCCGAACTACGCGAAGACGACGGGG
>DASXSX010000116.1:0-6505 GCA_036505815.1 Thermoanaerobaculia bacterium | reverse complement strand
CGCCGCCTTGATCGAGCGCGGTTTGCAGGCCGTCCTCGCTGCTGAGGGTAGGAATTAGAGGTCGGAGGCTCGCGCCTCCGGGACACGGGTTTCGCGGAGATACGATCCTCCACGAAGGGTACGAATGAGCCTCTCCTCCGGCTCCCGGCTCGGGCCCTACGAGATCCTGTCGCCGATCGGCGCGGGCGGCATGGGGGAGGTCTACCGCGCACGCGACGTCCGCCTGCACCGCGAGGTCGCGGTCAAGGTCCTGCCGGGCTCCTTTTCCCAGGATCCCGACCGGCTGCGCCGCTTCGAGCAGGAGGCGCGCGCCGCCTCGGCTCTGAACCACCCGGGCATCTTGACGATCCACGACTTCGGCGAGCACGAGGGCTCGCCCTACGTCGTCTCGGAGCTGCTCGAAGGCGAGAACCTGCGCGAGCGCACGGCGGCCGCGCCGGTCTCCGTTCGAAAGGCGCTCGATTACGCGGCGCAGATCGCCCACGGCCTGGCGGCGGCGCACGAGCGCGGGATCGTCCACCGGGACTTGAAGCCCGAGAACCTCTTCGTGACGAGAGACGGGCGCGTCAAGATCCTCGACTTCGGCCTGGCGAAGCTGACACAACCCGAAAGAGGCGGCCCGCAGACGAACCTGCCCACCGAGACCGCCGGCACCGAGCCGGGAGTCGTGATGGGGACGCTCGGTTACATGTCACCCGAGCAGGTGCGTGGCCGACCCGCCGATGCGAGGAGCGACATTTTTTCGTTCGGAGCGGTGCTCTACGAGATGCTGTCGGGCAAGAGAGCCTTCCACCGGGACACCGCGGCCGACACGATGTCGGCGATCCTGCGGGAAGAGCCGTCGGAGCTTTCATCCACGAACCGCCAGATCTCTCCAGCGGTGGACCGCATCATCCGCCATTGCCTCGAGAAAGACCCTGCAGCGCGATTCCACTCCGCCCACGATCTCGCGTTCGATCTCGAAGCGCTTTCGGCAGCGGAGGTCCCGGCCGCGCCGGTCGCCGCGCTGCCGCCGAGAAGGCCGAAACTCGTGGCTGTCCTCGTCGCGGTCGCCGTCGCCGGGTTGTTCCTGGCTGCCGCGCTCGCGATTTTCGCCCGCCGACGCCCGCAAGGGGAGCGGCTGGTGCAGCCGGTGCGATTCGCGATTCCGATTCCGCCCGGGACGACCTACTCGGCCTCGCCGATCTCCCGAGCAGTATCGGTCTCGCCGGATGGGACGCGGCTGGTCATCGAGGCGGTCTCGAGAGGGCGCAGTCGCCTTTATCTGCGGCCGCTCGATTCCGAAAAGGCCACGGAGCTGGAGGGCTCGCTCGACGCCACGGTCCCATTCTGGTCGCCGGACGGGCGTTTCATCGCCTTCTTCGCGGGCGGAAAGTTGAAGAAGATCCCGGCGACCGGAGGTCATCCGGAGGAGCTCTGCGAGGCTCCGTTCGCCATCGTGGGGACTTGGAACCGAGAAGGCACGATCGTCTTTTCACGGCTTGCTCCACCACCCGGGCTTTACCGCGTGTCGGATCAGGGTGGAGAGGCCGTTCGCATTCTGTCGCCGGACACTTCACGGCTCGAGGTGAATCTCCTCTATCCGCATTTCCTTCCCGATGGCCGAAGATTCCTGTACCTCATGAATCCGCCCCAGACTGCACAGGTTCGCGAGTTGCGTCTTTCCGAGCTCGGCTCGAAGGAGAGCCGCACCGTGGCGCGTCTGGATTCCCGCGCCGAGTACGTCGCGCCCGGCTACCTGATCTTTGCCCGGGAGGGAGCTCTCTACGCACAGCCTTTCGACTTGCGGAAGGCGCGGCTTCAGGGTGAGCCCCGCCTCCTGGCCGACGACGTCCACTACCACATCGGTCCGAGCAATGCCGCTTTTTCCGTCTCCCAGACGGGTGTTCTCGCCTACGAGACCGCAGCGCTCCCCTCCCGCCAGGTCTGGCTGGACCGTCAAGGCAGAGAGGTCGGACAGCTTGGCCAGCCCTCGGTCGTACAGGGACTCCGGATCTCCCCGGACGGCGGGAGAGTGGCGCTGGACATCGCGGATCGCCGGACCGGAACCTCCGACATCTGGCTCTTCGAGCTCTCGCGCGGAGTTTCGACGCGGCTTCACTTCGATGCCGTCGATGAGATCTTGCCGGTGTGGTCGCCCGACGGATCGAGACTCATCTACCGTTCGGACAGGCAGGGTGCCCCGGACGCCTACGAGCTGACGATCGGAGTCCCGGGGAGTGAGAAGGTCTTGCTCAAGGCGCCTGGCATTCAGCAACCCGAAGACATCTCGCGCGACGGCCGCTTTCTCCTGTACTTGAACCAGCTCGGAACGACGACATGGAGCATCTGGCTCATGCCGCTCCAGGGGGAGCGACGACCATTCGAATGGCTTCATTCCGAGTTCAACCAGACGAGCCCGCGCTTCTCCCCGGATGGGCGGTGGATTGCATACGAGTCGGATGAGTCGGGAGAAGCCGAGATCTATGCGGCGCAGACGGACGGCGGCGGGGAAAAGAGGCGTCTCTCACCTGCGGGCGGGAGACGGCCCCGTTGGCGAAGGGACGGAAGAGAGCTCTATTACATCGCGCCCGGTGACACGCTCATGGCACTCCCGGTGTCTCCGGGGCAGACGCTGGAGGTCGGAGCTTCTGTCCCGCTCTTCCGAGGGGAGTCCGAGATCGAGGAATATGACGTGACCCCCGGCGGAACACGGTTTCTGGTCAACACGCCCGCGCAAAAACTCCGTGAGTCTCCGATCCGTGTGATCCTCAACTGGGACGCGGCTCTCAAGAACGAGAAATGAGGATCGCGAGCCGGGCGGGCGTTGCAATGGTAATTTGGATGGTACTATTATTACCATGAAAACCACCATCGATCATGCCGGGAGACTCGTCGTCCCAAAGAAGATCCGTGAGGCCGCCGGGATCCTCCCCGGCTCGGAGCTGACGATCCGAGTCGCCGACGGCCGCATCGAGATCGAGCCCGCGCCGCTGGAGGTGCGGCTCGTCAAGCGGGGGTCGCTGACGGTCGCCGTTCCCCGCAAGCGCATTGCGCCGTTGACGCCGAAAGCGGTCGGGCAGACACTCGACCGGCTCCGCCGGCGAGGCGGTGGGGACGCCGGCGAGAAAGAGTGATCTCCTATCTGCTCGACACGAGTTGCCTCGTCGCGGCGGTCTGCGGCTGGCACCGCCATCACGAGGCCACCCGCCGGGAAATCGAGCGGCGCGACGCAGCCGGAGAGAAGCTCGTCCTGCCGGCGCACTCGCTGGTGGAGGCCTTCTCCGTCCTGACGCGGCTGCCGGAGTCTCACCGACTGCGTCCCGATGACGCCCTGGCGCTGATCGAGGCGAACTGGGGAGAGACGCGGCTGGTCGCGCTGGCAGGCTCCGATTACCGAGCGACGCTGCGCCGCTGCCGGGACGTCGGGATCGGGGGCGGCGCGGTCTACGACGCTCTCATCGCGGCGTGCGCCCGCAAGGCCGGGGTGGAGACGCTCCTGACCTGGGATACCGAGGGATTCGAGCGATTCCTGGAAGACGAACCGGCCGTCAAAGCTCCGGAGGAGCGGTGAGCCTCGACACGGGCTCTCGCCTGGGTCCCTACGAGATCGTCGCGCCGCTCGGCGCCGGCGGGATGGGCGAGGTCTATCGCGCAAAGGACACGCGGCTCGACAGGACCGTCGCGATCAAGGTCCTGCCCGACCACCTCTCATCGCCCGAGGCGCGCCAGCGGTTCGAGCGCGAGGCAAAAACGATCTCGCAGCTCTCGCACCCGCACATCTGCGCTCTGTACGACGTCGGGCACGAGGCGGGCGTCGAGTACCTCGTCATGGAGTTCCTCGAGGGAGAGACCCTCGCCGATCGGCTCGGACGCGGCCCTCTGACCGTCGAGCAGGCGGTCAAGTATGGGATCCAGATGGCGGAGGCGCTCGACCGCGC
Source organism: Thermoanaerobaculia bacterium (assembly GCA_036505815.1). Taxonomy (GTDB): domain Bacteria; phylum Acidobacteriota; class Thermoanaerobaculia; order UBA5066; family Gp7-AA6; genus Gp7-AA6. Next base: position 2,585 of record DASXSX010000116.1, on the reverse strand, counting down.
GCACCGCGCCGGCGTCGTTCATCGGGATCTGAAGCCGGCGAACGTCATGTTGACGAAGACGGGAGTCAAGCTGCTCGACTTCGGGCTCGCCAAGCTCTCGGAGCCGCCGGCCGGCGTCGTTTCGGGCCTATCGATGCAGATGACCACGCCGCACGGTTCGAACCTCACCGCGGCGGGCACGATCCTCGGCACGTTTCAGTACATGGCGCCCGAGCAGCTCGAGGGAAGGGAGGCCGACGCTCGGACCGACATCTTCGCGTTCGGCTCGGTCCTCTACGAAATGGTCACGGGACGGAAAGCGTTCGCGGGCGCGAGCCAGGCGTCGTTGATCGCGTCGATTCTCGAGAAGCAGCCGGAGCCGATCACGTCGCTTCAGCCGCTGGCGCCCGCCGGGCTCGACCACGTGTTGCGCAAGTGCCTGGCGAAGGACCCGGACGAGCGCTGGCAGTCCGCCGCGGACGTCGCGAGCGAGCTGCGCTGGGCGTCGGAGACGAGCGCGTCGGCAATCTCTCAGCCGCGGCTCGTCGTGGACAGCCGGCGTCGACCCGCGTTGCTCCGCATCCTCGCCGCTGCCGTGCTTGCTCTCCTCGGGCTCGCCGCCGGTCTCGCGCTTTCGAAAGTGCGCCGCGCGCCGCCGGCCGAACGTTCCGTATTCACGATCCTGCCGCCGGAGAAGGCGGAACTCGGCGACTGGACGGCGGTGTCGCCCGACGGGAGAACGGTCGCATTCCCGGCCTCGATCGACGGCACGACGACGATCTGGGTCCGGTCGCTCGGCTCGCCGTCGGTGCGCTCGCTGCCGGGAACCGAAAGTGCGTCGTTTCCGTTCTGGTCGCCGGATGGACGCTCCCTCGGCTTCTTCGCCGGGGACAAGCTGAAGAAGATCGATCTCGCGGGCGGTCCGGCTACTATCCTCGCCGACGCTCCGGCAGCACGCGGAGGGTCGTGGGGCCGGGAGGGCGTGATCGTCTTTTCCGCTCAGTCGTCCGCCGGGATATTCCAGATCCCCGCGTCTGGCGGCTCAACAAAACCCGCGACGACCGTCGACAAGTCGTTAGATGAAATCACTCACCGCTGGCCCGAGTTCCTGCCGGATGGCCGGCACTTCATCTACTACGCCTATGCCGCGACGCGCGGCCAGATCGGCCTCTACCTCGGAGAGCTCGGATCCACGCGCAAGGATCGGATCGTTTCGGGAGTCCGCCGCGGCGCATCGGCGCCCGGACGCCTCTTCTTCGCGCGGGAGGGCACTCTGTTCGCGCAGAAGTTCGACGAAAGGCGTCTCATGCCGAGCGGAGACGCGGTTCCGATCGCGGAACATGTCTGGTTCAGCAACGAGTATTTCGGCCACTCTTCGATTTCCGCATCGCAGAACGGGACCGTCGCGTTCCGTGCGGGAAATCCGGAGAAACAGCTCACCTGGTTCGATCGGACAGGCCGGCCGCTCGGCGCCGTCGGCCCGGCGCGCCTCCACGACGAGCCGGCGCTCTCACCCGACGAAGCCCGCGTCTCGGTCGACGGGACGAATCCCGAAACGAGCCACGGCACGATCTGGGCGATTGACCTCGCGCGCGGGACGATGTCCCCGATCACGCCGGAAGACACGGATGCGAACGACTCCGTCTGGTCGCCCGACGGAAAAAGCCTCGCGTATCGGGTCAACAAAGGCGGAGAAGGCGACGTGCGGATCCGGGACCTCGCGAGCGGCCGCGAGGTCGTAGTCATGCGGTCGGACGGTCTTCCGGGGCCGGTGGAATGGTCGCCGGATGGCAAGACCCTGATCTGTGCGATTCAGGGTTCCGCCGGGATTCGCCTCTGGGCCGTCCCCGTCGGCTCGGGAGAGGGGAAGCCGCGACTCCTTCTGAACCAGACGGTCCTGCGGACGGTGCGGTTTTCTCCGGACGGCCGGTTCTTCGCGTACGTCTCCGCGGAATCCGGCGAGAACGAGGTCTACCTCCGCCGGTTTCCGCCCACCGACGAGCGGTGGCAGATTTCCCAGGGCGGCGGCGTCGAGCCCTACTGGCGTCGCGACGGGAAGGAGTTCTTCTACATCGCACCCAACCGGAGATTCATGGCGGTGTCGATCCGGACGAGCCCCGCGGTCGAGATCGGAAAGGCGCAACCGCTCTTCCCCGCGCCGACAGCCTACGGGAAATTCACACGGTCGTCATTCGTGGTGTCGCGCGACGGCGAGCGTTTTCTGTTTTCGGTCCCGGTCGATCAGTCGCGGCCCACGATAACGCTGATCCAGAACGTCGGGTCCGGGGATTGAAGTCGTGATCGGCCAGACGGTCTCCCACTACCGGATCCTCGAGAAGCTGGGCGGCGGCGGAATGGGCGTCGTCTACAAGGCCGAGGACGTCAAGCTCGGCCGGCGCGTCGCGCTGAAGTTCCTGCCCGAAGACGTCGGCGACGATCCGCAGGCGCTGGAGCGTCTTCGTCGGGAGGCGCGCGCGGCCTCCGCTCTCGAGCACCCCAACATCTGCACGATCCACGACATCGACGAGGACGCCGGCCGCCACTTCATCGTCATGGAGCTCGTCGAGGGCGAGACCCTGAAGGACCGGCTCGTGACGCGGCCGCTC
>DASXSX010000115.1:0-13822 GCA_036505815.1 Thermoanaerobaculia bacterium | reverse complement strand
CGGCACGCCGGGCGCCCGACGCCTTCGGCGGCCTCCTCGCGGCCGGTGCGACCGCGATGCTCGTCGTCCAGGCGGCGGTGAACGTCAGCGTCGTGCTCGCCATCATGCCGACCAAGGGGATTCCGCTGCCGTTCGTGTCGTACGGAGGCTCTTCTCTCGTCGCCTCCTGGCTCGCGGCGGGGTTGATCCTGAACGTCTCGCAGCACGAAGTGGGAACTCGTGAGACGTGAGACGACCGAAGGTGCGTACGTGATCGCGGCGGGCGGAACGGGCGGGCACGTTTTCCCTGCAATCGCCCTTGCGCACGAGATTCGCGCGCGCCGGCCGGAGGCGGAAATTCTCTTCGTGGGAAGCCGCCACGGCCTCGAAGCGAAGCTCGTTCCGCAGGCCGGCTTTTCGCTCGAGCTCGTTCGCGCCTCCGGGTTCGCCGGAAAGAGCGCCGCTGCCAAGCTTTTCGCGCTCGCCGAGCTGCCGGTCGGCTTCCTCCAGGCGCGGCGGCTCCTCGCGAGACATCGCGCGCGCGCCGTCGCCGGCGTCGGAGGCTACGTGACGGTGCCGGTCGTCGCCGCGGCGCGCTCACTCGGCGTGCCCACGCTGATCCACGAGTCCAACGCCTTCCCGGGAGTGGCAAACCGCCTCCTGAACCGGTTCGCGACCCGCACCGCGGTCGGAATCGCCTCCGCGAACTCGCATCTCGTCCGTCCCGGCGTCATGACCGGAACGCCCGTCCGCCCGGAGTTCTTCTCAGTTTCGCGGCTCGACTCCTCCGTCTCGACGCGGCGGCTCCTCGTCTTCGGGGGCAGTCAGGGCTCGCGGGCCCTGAACAGAGCGATGGCCGACGCGGTTTCCCTCCTCGCGGGGGACCGTCTCGAAGTGATCCACCAGGCGGGCGAGAGGCAGTTCGAGGACACGCTCGCCCGCTACGGAGGCGAGCTGCCTCCCGGCTGGAGGCTCGTCCCCTTTCTCCCGCGGATCCACGAGGAGCTCGCGTGGGCGGATCTCGTCCTGTCCCGCGCCGGCTCGCAGACGCTGGCGGAGCTCGCTGCGGCCGGACGGCCGTCGATTCTCGTCCCATTCGGTTCGGCCACACACGGGCACCAGACCGAGAACGCGCAGGTCTTCGCGAAGGTGGGCGCGTCCGTCGCGATCGAGGAAAGCGCGCTCTCGGGCCAGGGGCTCGCGCGGTTGGTCCGGGAGCTTCTCGGGGACCGCCGGCGGCTCGTGGCCATGGGGGAGAGTGCCCGCTCGTTCGCGCGGCCGGAGGCAGCCAGGCTCCTGGCGGACCTGCTCTTCGAAGCGGAAGGGACGCGATGAGATTCCTGAAGCTCCGTCGAATTCACTTCGTTGGCGCCGGGGGCGTCGGCATGAGCGGCCTGGCGGAGATTCTCCTTCTCTCGACGCCGCTCGAGATCTCCGGCTGCGACCGTGAGAGAAGCGAGAACACCGACCGTCTCGCGGCGCTCGGCGCGAAGATCCGCTTCGGCCACGATCCCGCCCACCTCGCCGAGGTGGACCTCGTCGTCGTCTCGTCCGCGGTGGACGAATCGAACCTGGAGGTGGGCGCTGCCCGCGAGCGCGGGATCCCCGTGATCCGGCGCGCCCAGATGCTCGGACAGATCATGCGGCTGAAGCAGGGAATCGCGGTCGCGGGAACGCACGGGAAGACCACGACGACCTCGCTCACCGGAATGGTCCTGACCGAGGCCGGCTTCGATCCGACGATCGTCGTCGGAGGGCGGGTCCGCATCCTCGGGACCAACGCGCGCCTCGGCCGGGGGGACTTTCTCGTCGCGGAGGCCGACGAATACGACCGCTCCTTCCTCGAGCTGACCCCCGACGTCGCCGTGATCACGAACGTCGAGGCGGATCATCTCGACTGCTACCGCGACTTAGACGAAATCATCGACGCGTTCGTCCTCTTCGCAAACCAGGTCCCGTTCTATGGTGCAGTCGTGGCCTGTCTCGACGACCCCGGAGTCGGAGCGGTCCTTCCGCGGGTCGAGAAGCGGATCGTCACCTATGGAGAGTCTCCCCAGGCTCACCTGCGGGCGCGCGACGTCCGGCTCGAAGCGTCGGGCACCCGTTTCGACGTGTGGGACTCCGAGCTGGGACTCCTGGGCGAGGTGCGGCTGCCGCTGCCCGGCCGGCACAACGTCGCCAACGCACTCGCGGCGATTGCGGTGGGCGGGGAGCTCTTGATCCCGTTCGACACAATCGCTCGCGCTCTCGCCGGCTTCACCGGCGTCGTCCGCCGGTTCGAGAGGAAAGGCGAGCGCGGCGGCGTGCTGGTCGTGGACGACTACGCCCACCATCCGACCGAGATCTCCGCGACTCTTGCCGCGGCGCGGCAGGTCTACCCGGAGCGCCGTCTGGTCGCTCTCTTCCAACCGCATCTCTATTCGCGCACGCGCGACTTCGCGGCGGAGTTCGGAAGGGCTCTGCTCTCCGCAGACGTGGCCGTCGTGACCGACGTCTACCCGTCCCGGGAGAAGCCGCTCCCCGGCGTGACCGGACAACTCGTCGTCCGGGCGGCGAGAGAGGCTGGCCATCGCGCCCTCGTTTATGTATCGGACAAGAAAAGAGTTGGCGAACGGCTCGAGCGCCTGCTCAAGGCGGGCGACCTCCTGCTGACCCTGGGGGCGGGTGACGTCGTTCGGTTCGGCGAAGGGTATCTGGCGGGCGAGGCAGCCCGGAAGGCGGCCGATGCCGGCAAGTAGCGCCGGACCGCGCTTCGTCGCCGTCGGGGGGCGAAACAAGGCGTTCCTCCGCCGGGGCGCGGTCCTGCCGCGCCGCCGCAAAACGGGGCGAACGGTCCGAATCGCCCTCGCCGTCCTCGCGCTCTCCGCGGCGGCCGTCGGTCTCGCTCGGTTCTTCGGCGGCTCGCTCTTCTCCCTTCAGCGGATCCAGGTTGCGGGAAACCGCCGCGCGCGGACCGAGGAGATCCTCCGCGCCGTCGAGCCCTGGCGCGGGGCGAACTTGATCGCGCTCGACCTCTCGGGAATTGCGTGCGCGGTCGGACTTCATCCGTGGGTCGAGCGGGTCACCCTCGGCAAGCGACTTCCCGACGGGCTCGCGATCCGCGTCACCGAGCGCCGCGCGGTCGCGCTCTTTCGCGAAGACTCCCGACTCTGGTGGCTGTCGGCGGAGGGAAGACCGATCGCTCTCTACGATCCACGAACCGACTCGACCGAGTACGTGCTCATCTCGGGCGATCGCCGCGCGCTGCCCGAAGCAGTCGGACTTCTCGTGGACCTCCGCTCTTCGCCTGCAGGCTATTTTTCCGCGCTCTCCGAAATTTCCGCGCTGCCCGACGGCGGTTTCGGTATCATGGATTCGATCTTTCGACGGCCGGTTCGGGTTCTTCGACGGGATGCTCCCGCGAAGATCCGCGCGCTCCTGGAAGCGCGGGGTTTCATCGATTCTCGTGGGTGGGAGGCGCGGGCCATCGATCTCCGTTTCTCCGATCGAATTGTGTTGGTCGGTGCCTACGGCGCCGGGAACTCCCTTTGAGCCGGCGCAATGGCTAAACCCGAAAACTTCCTCGTCTCCTGCGACATCGGCAGCTCGAAGATCTGCGTCCTGATCGGCGAGCAGAACGCCCACGGCGCGCTCGACGTGATCGGCAAGGGCGCGGCTCCCAATCGGGGCACCCGCAAGGGCAACATCATCAACGTCGACGCCACCATCGAAGCGATCAAGCGCGCCGCCGAGGAAGCGGAGATCATGGCGGGCGTTCAAATCGCGCGCGCCTGGGTGGGCATTTCCGGCTCGAACGTTCGCTCCTTCAACAGCCGCGGTGTCGTCGCGGTCGCCGGCAAGGACCGGGAGATCTCCCGCGAAGACGTCACGCGGGTCATCGACGCCGCCCGGGGCGTTCAGATCCCGCAGGACCACGAGGTCGTTCACGTCGTTCCACGCGAGTTCGCGGTGGACGGCCAGGACGGGGTCGGCGATCCGACCGGGATGGTCGGCGCCCGGCTCGAAGCGGACGTTCACGTCGTGACGGCGCCCGTGGCCATCACCCAGAACATCGTGACGTGCATGAACAAGGCGGGAATCGAGGTCGTCGAGCTCGTCCTGGAGCAGTTCGCGGCGGCCGAGGCGGTCCTGACGGAAGACGAGAAGGAGCTCGGGATCGTTCTGATCGACATCGGGAGCGGCACGACGGAGGTGGCGGTCTATCAGAAGGGCTCGATCGCCCACACGGCCGTCATCCCGGTCGGCGGCGACCACTTCACCAACGACCTCGCCGTGGTTCTCCGGGCTCCGATCGGCGACGCGGAGCGCATCAAGAAGAAGTTCGGATCCGCACTGCGATCCGCCGTCGGCGACGACGAAATGGTCGAAGTCGCGATGGTGGGTGGACGGGAGCCGAAGCTCTGCCCGCGCTCGACCCTGGCCGACATCCTTCAGCCGAGAGCGGAAGAGCTGCTCGCGCTGATCCACGAGGACTTGCAGAGGTTGGGCGTCGACAGGGAGATGCGATCGGGTGTGGTCCTGACGGGTGGGGGATCCGAGCTCGAAGGATTGGTCGAAGTCGCGGAGGGGATTTTCGAGGGGCCTGTGCGGCGCGGAGTTCCGACCGGAGTGGGAGGCCTCGTCGACGTCGTCTCGAGGCCGGAGTGGGCCACGGCGACCGGCCTTCTCCTTTACGGACACCGCCACAAGAGGCCGCGTCGCCGCTCGCGCGGCATCTCGCGCGCCGCGACGTCGTTCTCCCGGTTCTTTCGGGAGCTTTTCTGAGGGCGGGGGGCGCCCGCGCGCGCGGGGAGAAGACGAACGCGAAACGGGGAAGGGAGAGACCGATGATCGAGCTCGTCGACGACGGAGGGAAATCGCCCATGGCGATCGAATTGGAGAGAGGGGACGCGTCTCCCGCGATCATCAAGGTCATCGGGGTCGGCGGCGGCGGCTGCAACGCCATCAACCGGATGATCGCGGCGGGTGTTCGCGGCGTCGAGTACATCGCGTGCAACACCGATCTTCAGGCGCTTCGCAAGACGTCGGCGGCGACCAAGCTCCAGATCGGCGGCCGGCTGACCAAGGGCCTCGGGGCCGGCGCGGACCCGGACGTTGGCCGCAACGCTGCGCTGGAGGATCAGGAGAAGCTCTCGCACATCGTCCAGGGAGCCGACATGGTCTTCCTCGCGGCCGGTCTGGGCGGCGGGACCGGTTCGGGCGCGGGTCCCGTTCTCGCGAAGCTCGCCGCCGAATCTGGCGCTCTGACGGTCGCCGTCGTGACGAAACCTTTCGACTTCGAGGGCAAGAAACGCATGCGCCAGGCGGAGAGGGCCGCCCGCGAGCTGCGCGAGCACGTCGACACGTTGATCACGATCCCAAACCAGCGGCTGCTCTCTTTCGTGGAACGTAACACGCCGGTTCACGAGTCTTTCAAGATCGCGGACGACGTTTTGCGGCAGGCGATTCAGGGCATCGCGGACCTGATCAATTGCCCGGGCGAGATCAACCGCGACTTCGCCGACGTCAAGAAGATCATGTCGGACATGGGGCGCGCGATGATGGGCACGGCCGTCGCGGAAGGGGAGAACCGGGCGGTGCACGCCGCGCAGGCGGCAATCTCCTCGCCGCTACTCGAGGACGCCTCGATCGAGGGGGCGCGCGGAGTCCTCATCAACATCACGGGGAGCGCCGACCTGACGCTCTTCGAAGTGAACGAGGCGGCCGAGATCATTCGACAGGCGGCCGACCCGGAGGCCGTGATCCTGTTCGGTTACGTCAGCGACGACCGGTTGGCCGGCGCGGTCAAGGTCACCGTAATCGCGACCGGCTTCGATCGCGGCGACGCGATCATCGAGGAGAAAGAGGAGGAGGAGCCGCGCGCGCTGTCATCCGCCCGGGCCGGCCGGACGCCGTTCCTCCGAGGAGACGACACGGGAGGGTTCGGCCCGAACGCGTCTTCGCGCGACGACTTCGACATCCCGACGATCCTGCGCCGGCAAATGGATTAGCGGGGTCAGGTCTTCACGAATCGCCGTGCGGCGGCGTTTGCCGCTCTGCTCTTGCCACTGCAGAGCAAAGTGGCAAGTGGAGACCTGACCCCTCAGCTTCGGTGTATCTCCAGCTTTCCCGCGAGCTCCTTCCTTCTGCGGATCATCGCGCGCCTCTTCTGACGTCCTTCGTCTCTCCATCGCTTGTAGGCGTGCGCGAGCTTCGGGTGGCGGTGGAGGAAGCGGCGAACGGCGCGCCTCACGGTCGGCGAGACCAGTGACAGAAACAAGAGACCGATCACGAAGAAGATGATCTGAGGCATCACGGGGATCAGGATCCCGATGATGCCGAGGATGAAAAAGAAGATCGCGAGAACGAGGTTCCTCACCTTGTTGCGCCGCGAGCGTGACTTGCGCGGAGTCTCGTGGGGCGCTTCCTTCGTCGATAGGAGGGCGGGCATCTCCGCCTACAGTAGCGAAAGCGCCGGTTCGGGGCGAGGCCGCGCCTACTCGCGGGGACGCGTTGCCGGGCTCGCCTCGAGGTTCTCGGTCAGAAATCCGCTTCCCGAGCGGCTCGGCCGGCCCTGGACGTCGACGTCCACCGCCGTTTCCCGAGTCCCGAAGCGCAGCCGGTTGTGTACGTCGCGAACCCCGCGAACCGATTCGGCGAGGTCCTCGGCGAGCCGCTTGGCGCGCCGGTTATCCACCTTGCCTTCGAGGGTGACCTCGCCTTTGTCGACCTGAACCGAAACATCTGTGGCGTCGATCTCTCCGTCTTCTTCGAGCCGCTCGTTGACCTCTTCCCAGATTCGTTCGTCCCGACGGACGTAGCCTTTCGGGCCGCGCCCGGTGAAGGGACCGCGGATCGACTCGCGCGCGATCTGCCAGCCGAGCCCGCCCTCGCCGCCTTCCGGATCGAACCCCCTCGCGTAAGGGTCCATGAACTCCCGGTGATAGCCCTCGCCGCCGTAGAAGACGTATCTCGGACTGTTCCATTGGTCGTATGGCTGAGTAAAGACGTCTTCAGGATCGTGCCCGCGATGGGGTTTGTCGAAGCTGCTTCCGTAGTGGTACTCGCGCGGCTCGCCGTGCTCGCCGCCCGTGCGGTCGTACGCCTCGAACTCTCCGCGTTCCGCTGCGCGCGGCAACTCGTCGTTCCGGTTGGCCATGATTTCCTCCGTCGCGAGTAAGGAGTTGCAACTCCCATGCCCCGTGGTCGAGTAGAGTCGCGACGGAAGGAGAAGAAGTATGAGCACTCTCGATCCCATCAACGATTTGCTCCGGCGGTATGGCGTCGGCGACGGACCCGCGAACCGCGAGGAAGCGCGCCAACATTACGACCAGATCGCACAAGCGGTCCCTCAGGACGTTCTCGCCTCCATCATCGGTCCCGCAGTGGGATCGCTTCCCGCAGATCAGGTCGAGACCCGGGTCCGCAACTCGGCAACTGAAATGACCCCAAGCCAGCGCGGTAATTTTCTTGAGACTCTGTTGAGCGGCCTGGGATCGTCGGAGTCGGGAGGACTCTCGTCCCTGCTCGAGCAGATCGGCGTCTCTCCGCAGGTCGCCCAGAACCCACAGCAGGCGACCCCGGAGGATGTCGGAAAGGTGGCGGCCTACGCGAAAGAGGAGAGGCCCGACGTCTTTCACCAGGCGATGGGCTTCTACGCGAAGCACCCGACGCTCGTGAAGGTTCTCGGAACCCTGGCGATCACCGCCATCGCGAAGAACCTGTTCCAGAAGCGGCCGGGATTGCTCTGAGACAGCACCCCGTACCGATCGTGAGCGGGACGCGAGCCCGGTCGGGCCAGCTTCCGTTTAAATTCTCTCGGCTGCCGGTCGCGCAGCGACCGCCGCAGCCGAAAGTCTGGTAGCCCATACGGGAATCGAACCCGTATTTCGGCCTTGAGAGGGCCGCGTCCTAACCGTTAGACGAATGGGCCGACGGGCGCGGAAACGTAGCACAGGCTCTCCGCAGCGTGCAAACCTCGACCAGTGCGGCGGGCCCGGGCCTTGCATCTCACCCTCCTGTTGGGAGGGACCATGAAAAGGGATCAATTGAACGAGCTTCTTTACCAGATGTTGGAGACGGAGATGGGCGGCGTCGAGGTCTATCGCACCGCGATTCGCTGCGCGACGAACATCGACTTGAAGAAAGAGTGGCAGAAATATCTGCAGCAGACCGAGAACCACGTGCAGATCGTGACGGAGATCTTCGAGAACATGGGCCTCGATCCCGGAACCGAAACGCCGGGGCGCCGGGTGATCCGCCACATCGGCGACTCGCTCGTGAAGGCGATGGACATAGCGCTCTCGTCCGGGGAGCGGGAGGCCGCGCAGATCGTCGCCGCAGAGTGCGTCGTTCTGGCCGAGACGAAGGACCATTTGAACTGGGAGCTGCTCGGTCAGGTCGCGAAGAAGGCGAAGACCGAGGTTAGGAGGACGCTCGAAGCAGCCCAGGAGAAAGTCGAGAACGAAGAGGACGAGCACCTGTACCACACCGCCGGATGGGCGCGGGAGCTCTGGATCGAGTTCCTCGGGATGCCGGCCGTGATGCCTCCGCCCGAAGAGGAGAAAGACGTCAAGACGGCGATCGGCGCGGCGCGCGCGAAGCAAGCGCGCACGGAAATGCTCTAGAGAGCCGCGCCTCAAACCTCGGTGAGAGGGGGTACGCCAGGCTAGCTCGCTGGCGGTGACGCCGGTTGAAGGACCTTTCCCGGCCGATAACGCACCCACCGCAGGATCTCCGGAATAGTCGGCTTCTTTCCGTACATGAGAATTCCGACTCGGTAGATCCTTCCCGCGAGCCACGCCATGCCCATCGTCGACAGCATCAGGATCACGATCGAAAGTCCGATCTGCCAGGGTGGCGGCTCCGCGATCGCCGTCCGCAGGAACATCATCAACGGCGCCGTGAACGGGAAGAGCGAGGCAAAGACCGCCACCCCTCCATTCGGGTTGTTCATGACGGCCGGATAGACCGCCATCCCGCTCACGATCAGCATCGAAGGAATCATCGCGAGCTGCTGCGCTTCCTGATCGGTGTTGAAGGGCGCGCCGATCGCCGTATAGATGCTCGCGTAGAGGAAATACCCCAGGATGAAGAAGAGCAGAAAGTATCCGATCGTCGAGAGGGGAATCGTCGGCGCGCCCGCTTCTCCCATCGCCATCATGCTGGCGATGCCGGGGAGCGAGAGGTTCATCGCAACCAGCGACCAGACCAGGTACTGCGTCAGGCCGACGAGCCCGATCCCGATGATTTTTCCGAGCATCAGCTCGGTCGGCCGGACCGACGCGATCACCAGCTCGACGATGCGGTTCGTCTTCTCCTCGATGACGCCGCGCAGGTTCTGGAAGCCATACATGAAGAACGTCATGTACATGATTGCGAGGAACACGATCGCGGCGATGATGCCGCCGCCCTTCTCCTCGGTGGCGCCTTTAGTGGTCACCTTGAGAGTCTTCAGGTCGACGCGCTTCTCGAGCTCCTTGTCGAGCGAGGCGGGAAGCCCCTGCTCGCGGATCTTCTCGCGGAGCAGGACCGTGTTGATCGCGCGCTCCATCTGCTCGAGCGCGACGAATTCGGACACGGAGATCGAGTAGTACTCCGCGCGGTCCTTTTCCAGGAGCGCTGGGTCGAGCACGAGATAGCCGTAGAGCTTCTTGTCGACGACTTCGCGCCGGAGGGCTTCCTTCGTCTTCTCGAGGTCTCCGACGACCGGTCGGGGCTCGATGATCCAATGAATCCCGCGGGCGCCAGGCGTCTTTTGTCGACGGGCCTCTTCGCGTTCGGCGAGCTCGCGAGCGAGCGGCTGCGCGAGATGTCCGGTCGTGTCCACGACCGCGACCCTCCGCTCACCGCTCGTCTTGCGGATGGTCGCGAACTGAACGGCCATGTAGCCGAGGAAGAAAGCGGGAACGAGAAATGTCGCGATCCAGAACGCCTTCGTGCGGACGCGCTCGAGGTACTCGCGTCGGATGACGGCAAAGATCTTGGTCCAGCTCATCTTCTCCTCACTCGATGGTCCGGGTTTCCTCGATCCCGGCTGCGCGGACCGCATCCAGGTAGATCTCTTCCAGCTCCGGATCCCTTGCCGAGAAGCCCTGCAGCGGGTGGCGATCCAGTGCTCGGCGGAGGAACTCGCGCTGATCTGTTCCCGGCGAGAGCGCGATGACGTATCCGCCGTTCACCGGCTGACACGAGGCGACTCCGGGCAATGACGCGATCTCGGCGGGCGGCGCGTCCACCGACAGGTGGAGAAGGTTGCGCGAGAACCGGCGCTTCAGCTCGCGCAGGTTTCCTTCCAGGATTTTCTTCGAGCGCGCAAGCAGGCAGATCTCGTCGCAGAGCTTTTCGGCCTGTTCGAGGACGTGCGTCGAGAAGACGATCGTCTTTCCCTTCTTTCGAAAGTCGCTCAGGTACTCCTTGATGATCGCGGTGTTGATCGGATCGAGACCCGAGAAGGGCTCGTCCAAGATCAGGATCTCCGGGTCGTGGATGACCGTCGCGATGAACTGGACCTTCTGCTGCATCCCCTTCGAGAGCTCATCGACCTTCTTCTTTAGCCAGGGCTTGAGCTCGAGCTTCTCGGCCCACTCGGCAATGCGCCGGCGGGCGTCTTCGCGCGACACCTCCTTGATCGCCGCGAGAAAGAGCAGGTGGTCCACGACCTTCATCTTCCGGTAGAGCCCGCGCTCTTCGGGGAGATACCCGATCCGGTTCTGCGTCTCGCGCGTCATCGGGTTGCCGAGAACGCGGATCTCTCCGGAGTCGGCCGCCGTGATGTTCATGACCATCCGGATCGTGGTCGTCTTTCCCGCGCCGTTGGGGCCGAGAAGACCGAAGACGACGCCCCGTGGAACGTGAAAGGAGAGCGAGTCCACGGCGGGGAACTTGCCGAAGACTTTCGAGACGTTCTCGAGCTCGATTGCGGCGGTCATGAGATTGGTCCCTTGCTTTACGGACCGTTGTGTCCCAAGTTTTGGGACTTCTGTGGCGGAGAGGGAGGGATTAGCGCCGGCGGAGCCGGCGCTTGTCGACCGCTCGGCCGCTCCGCGTCCGAGCAGGCTCGGTGCGAACCCTCGCGCTCGTTTTCCCGGGTCGGCAATTCCGCACCCGTTGCCTCTCTCGCGTTCTCAACGCCTTCGACACAACAAGACTCTGGCGGAGAGGGAGGGATTCGAACCCTCGAAACCCGTTAGGGCTTACCGGTTTTCGAGACCGGCCTGATCAACCACTCCAGCACCTCTCCGATTGGGGTTCAACGCTGAATTGCTGAATTCATGGATTCAGCGTTGACCCTACTTTGGTCGCAAACGCGAAATGTAGCGAATTCGTGGGTCCGGCGCTATCGCCGGGCCTGGAAGAACAGCCTCATCAACTCGGCGCATTCCTCCGAGAGGAGGCCTCCTTCGACATCACAGCGGTGGTTCAGGCGCGGATCCTGCGGGACATTCGCCAGCGTTCCACAATAGCCGGCTTTCGGGTCCGCGCACCCGAACACAATGCGCGCGAGGCGGGCATTGACGGCCGCGCCGGCGCACATCGGGCAGGGCTCGACGGTCGCGTAGAGGGTCGCCCCGTCTAGCCGCCAGGTCCCAGCCGCCTGCGCGGCTTCACGGATCGCCTCGATCTCCGCGTGATGGGTCGGGTCGGCGAGTGCCTCGCGCCGGTTGCGGCCCCGCCCGATCATGTGGCCGTCGCGCACCACGACGGCGCCGACGGGCACCTCGCGCTCGGAAAAAGCGATCCGAGCGAACGCGAGCGCCTCGCGCAGAAACTTCTCGTCGTCGGGGGTAAACGGCACCGCCGGAGGGTATCGCACGCCGTCAATTCCGCGATGCCGCGGAGAGCTGGAATTGCTTGAAAACAGAGAGTGTTTTCTGTAGCGTACCCGGTTCCTGCGCCCATAGCTCAATTGGATAGAGCGTCTGACTACGGATCAGGAGGTTGGGGGTTCAAGTCCTCCTGGGCGCACCATCCTTATGTTCTCGGCAGTCAGTTTTCCGTTCTCCGGGGTCCGTCGAGGACGGAAGAGTGAGAGTCGGGGAGAGAGGCGACGCTCGATCGAGCGGGATGACGAACTTTCAACCCCGATCAACGTAAGAAAATAGGCGATTCAAGCGATTCGAGCCGCCGTCACCGGAGGGAAGTACATGTCGAAAAAGACGAAGATCATCCTGGGCGTCCTGGGAGCCATCGTGCTCGCCTTCGTCGCCATGGGATTCATCCGGCGCAAGGACAAGGACGTCGCTCGTGTGACCACCGCCAAAGTCGAGAAGATCGATCTCGTCGCCAAGGTCACGGCGAACGGGAAGATCCAGGCCCGCCGGAAAGTGGACCTTTCAGCGCTCGTCATGGGACAGATCGTGAACCTGGCGGTGAAGGAAGGCGACCGGGTCCAGAAGGGTCAGCTTCTCCTCCAGATCGACCGCGCTCAGCTCGCCGCGCAGACGGCGGGGCGCGAATCGGCCCTCGGGGCGATGCGGTCGGATCTCCTGGCGGCGCGGGCCAACGCGGAGCAGGCTCGCTTCGATTACGAGCGCGCGCGCCGCAACTGGGAGGCGAAGATCCTCTCGGAAGCGGAATTTCAGAAGGCGAAGTCCGCGTACGACACGGCACAGGCGAACCTGTCCGCGACGCAGCAGCGCCTGCAGGAGTCGGGCGCCAACCTCGCGGCGAGCCGCGACTCGCTCTCCAAGACGACGGTCAGCGCGCCGCTTGCCGGCGTCATCACCTACCTTCCGGTGAAGGAAGGCGAAGTGACGGTCATCGGCACGATGAACAACCCGGGAACGCAACTCCTCACGGTCTCCGACATGTCCGAGGTCGAGGCGGTCATGATGGTCGACGAAACTTCCGTGCCGGAGGTCAAGGTCGGCCAGAAAGCCAACCTGAACATCGACGCCTACCCGAATCGGACTTTCGAGGGGATCGTCACCGAGGTCGGGTCGTCTCCCATCGCGAAGAACGACCCGGACCTGCTCTCGCTCACGCAGGGATCGGAAGCCATCAACTTCAAGGCGAAGATCCGCGTGGTCAATCCGCCCGATACGATCCGACCAGGCTTCTCGGTCACCGCGGACATCCTGACGGGACGCAAGGAAGGCGCGACCGCCATTCCGATCCAGGCTCTCGTCGTCCGGGACGTTCCGAAGAAGGACGGGAAGGCGGCCGCTCCGAGCAGCTCGGGCCGGGCCCAGACCGAGGAGGGCGTCTATCTCGTCAAGAACGGCAAGCTCGCCTTCGAGAAGGTCGAGACGGGGCTCGCCGGCGAGCTCATGATCGAAGTGAAGAAGGGTCCGAAAGTCGGCGAGGAGATCGTGACCGGTCCCTTCAAAGTGCTGCGCCAGGTCAAGGAGGGGGACAAGGTGATCGTCGAGAAAGAGGGCGGAAAGAAGGGAAGCCGCACTCCGCCGCCCGCATGAAGTCCGCCGAGCTCCTTCGCGTCTCGGCCTCGGCGCTCACGCGCCACAAGATGCGTGCGTTCCTGACGCTCTTGGGCGTGATCATCGGGGTCGCCACGGTCGTCGGCGTGGTCTCGGTCATCTCCGGGCTGAACACGTACGTCAACGACAAAGTCATCGGCTTGAACCCGGACATCGTGATCTTCACGAAGTACGGAATCATCACGAGCCGCGAGGAGTGGCTGATCGCGCGCAAGCGGCGGGACATCACGCTGACCGACATGGAGGTCATCCGGCGCGAGTGCCGTCTCTGCCAGGAGGTCGGGGGGCGCGGCGACCGGACCCGGCCCGTCAAGTACGGCGACCGCAAGCTCGCGGACGTCGAGATCCAGGGCCACACCCCGAACATGGGCCAGGCGATGAACTTCGACATCGCGACCGGCCGGTACTTCACGGCCGCCGAGTAC
>DASXSX010000114.1:0-5319 GCA_036505815.1 Thermoanaerobaculia bacterium | reverse complement strand
CGAGAAAAGAGGGGAGGTCTCGAAGACTCTCACTCTCTACGCGCCGGTGTCCGGCGTGGTGCTCAAGAAGGACGCGGTCGCGGGTCTGGCCATCATGCCCGGCACGCCGCTCTACACGATCGCGGACCTCTCGACCGTGTGGGTCCTGGCGGACGTCTACCAGTCCGAGATGGCCATGGCGGCGCCCGGAAACTCGGCGGCTGTCTCGGCCTCATTCCTTCCGGGCGAGACTTTTCGGGGGCGAATCGACTTCGTCTATCCGACCATGACCGAGGAGACCCACACGGTCAAAGTACGGCTCGCGATCCCCAATCCAAAGGGGTTGTTGAAGCCCGGCATGTTCGTCCGAATGTCGCTCTCCGGCAAAGGCCGGGAGGCTCTGGCGGTCCCGCGCTCGGCCCTCATCCAGACCGGCGAGCGGCAGATCGCGTTCGTCGAACAGTCCGCCGGTGTCTACACGCCGCGCGAAGTGAAGACGGGGATTCAGGGGAAGGACTTCGTCGAGGTGCTCTCCGGCCTTTCGGAAGGTGAGACGGTCGTCACCTCGGCCAATTTCTTGATCGACTCCGAGTCGCGCATCGGCGCGATTGGCGCGGCGCCGGCGGGCTCGGCGGGGCAACCGGCGCAGTCGCTCGGCAAGCCCACTCCGGGAGGGCCGCCGCAATGATCGATAAGCTGATTGCCCTCTGCCTCCGGAACAAGTTCTTGACCGTCGTCATCGTGGTTGGTCTCTTCGGGGCGGGACTCTGGTCACTCCGGCGCATCCCGCTCGACGCTCTTCCGGACCTCTCCGACGTACAGGTGATCGTCTACACGAACTGGGAGGGCCAGAACCCGAACCTGATCGAGGACCAGCTGACGTACCCGATCGTCTCGGCGCTGATCTCCGCGCCGAAGGTCAAGACCGTCCGCGGCTACTCCTTCTTCGGCTTCTCCTACGTCTACGTCATCTTCCAGGACGGAACCGACCTCTACTGGGCGCGCAGCCGCGTGCTCGAATACTTGAACGGGTTGAGGGGCCAGCTTCCCGAAGGGGTCAATCCGAACCTCGGTCCCGACGCGACCGGCGTGGGCTGGGGCTTCGAGTACGTTCTCGTGGACAAGACCGGTCAGCATTCTCTGGCGGATCTGCGCACCTTCCAGGACTGGGATCTCTCCTACTGGCTCCGCGCGGTGCCGGGTGTGGCCGAGGTCTCCTCGGTCGGCGGATTCCAGAAGCAGTATCAGGTGGAGGTCGATCCGACCAGGCTCGCCTCGTATCGAATCGGACTCCACGACGTGCTGACCGCGGTCCAGGAGTCGAACGGCGACGTCGGTGGGCGCGTAGTCGAGTGGACCGGCCGCGAATACATGGTGCGCGGCCGCGGCTACATTCAGAACCTGGATGACCTGCGTCGAGTCCCGATCCGTTCGCGAGTCTCGACAGGCACGCCGGTCTATCTCTCCGACGTCGCGGTGATTCATTTTGGGCCCGAGATGCGCCGCGGCGTCGTCGACTGGAACGGCGAGGGAGAGGCCGTCGGCGGCGTCGTGGTCGTCCGAGCTGGCGAGAACGTTCTCTCCGTCGTCGAGGCGGCCAAGAAGAAGATCGCGGAGCTCGCGCCATCCTTTCCTCCAGGGGTGAAGCTCGAAATCGCCTACGACCGCTCCGAGCTGATTCACCGGGCGATAGATACGTTGAAGTACACGCTGATCGAGGAAATGATCGTGGTCGCCTTCGTCATCCTGATCTTCCTCTTCCACTTCCGCTCGGCGCTGGTGCCGATCACGGTGCTGCCGGTCGCGATCGTCATCTCGTTCCTGCCGATGGCGCTCCTGCGTGTCTCCTCGAACATCATGTCGCTCGGAGGGTTCGCTCTCGCGATCGGCGTTCTGGTCGATGCCTCGATCGTCATGGTCGAGAACGCGCACCGGCACCTGGCCGCGACCGACCCGGCGCGGGGAAGCGCCGGGCGCGAATCGGCGATCCTTACGGCTTCCCAGCAGGTCGGACGCGCGATCTTCTTCTCGCTCGTCATCATCGTCGTCTCCTTCCTGCCGGTCTTTCTCCTGACCGGCGAGGAGGGGCGGCTCTTCCATCCGCTCGCCTTCACCAAGACGTTCGCAATTGCCGCTGCGTCTATCCTCTCGATCACTCTCGTGCCGATTCTGATGGGAGCCTGGATGCGCGGCAAGATTCGCTCTGAGGATCAGAATCCGGCCGCGCTCTATACGCGGCGTCTTTACGCTCCCGTCCTGAACTGGGCTCTGCGATTTCCAAAGACCACGCTACTCATCAACTTTCTGCTGGTGCCGGCGGTCGTGCCTCTCGCGCTCTCCCTCGGCTCCGAGTTCATGCCGCAGCTCCGAGAAGGTTCGCTCATGTACATGCCGACGGGTCTTCCGATGATGTCGGTCGAGCAGGCCCGCGACGTTCTCGTCAAGACCGACGGAAGGATCATGACTTTTCCCGAGGTGCAGTCCGTCCTTGGTAAGTCGGGCAAGTTCGAAAGCTCAACGGACCCGGCGCCGGTCGAGATGTTCGAGACGACGATCGTCTTGAAACCGCGAGAGCTGTGGCCCAAGAGCTTCCACCGGCGCTGGTACTCGGGCTGGCCCGACTGGATCAAGCCAGTCTTTCGCCCGATCTGGCCCGAGATGCGCGTCTCCACGCAGGATGAGCTGATCGCGACGATGAACGAGAAGCTCCAGATTCCGGGAATGCCCGTCGCGTGGACGCAGCCGATTCGCAACCGCCTGGACATGCTGGCGACCGGCGTTCGGACGAAAGTCGGCGTCAAGGTCTACGGCGCCGACTATCCGACGATCGAAAAGGTCAGTCTCGACGTCGAGAACGCCTTGAAGGACTTGCCGGGAGCGCGCAGCGTCTACGCCGAGCGGACGACCGGCGGTTCCTACCTCGATTTCGTGGTGGACCGGGACGCGGCTGCTCGATACGGCCTCTCCGTGATGCAGGTTCAGAGCACGCTCGAGGCGGCCACGGGAGGAAAAATAGTTACGACGACGGTCGAGGGGCGCCGCCGCTTCTCGGTCCTCGTTCGTTATCCACGCGATTACCGCAGCGACCTGGAGCAACTGCGGCGCATTCTCGTGATGACGTCTTCCGGCGCGCAGGTTCCGGTCGGGCAACTCGCACAGATCGGCGTCACGACCGGCCCTCCGATGTACCGCGACGAGAACGGCCGCCTATCGGGAATCGTCTACGTCGACACGGACACCTCCGACCTGGTCGGGTTCGTCCGGGCGGCCCAGGAGCGCGTTTCCTCGCGCGTGAAGCTTCCCGCCGGAATCACGCTCGACTGGACGGGCCAATACGAGTTCCAGGTCCACGCGCGCAAGACGCTGCAGGTCGTACTTCCGATCGTATTTGCCGCGATCTTCTTTCTTCTGACCATGACGTTCCGCTCCGCCTCCGAGGCCACGATCGTCATGCTCTCGGTGATCTACGCGATGACGGGCGGCGTGATCCTCCAGTGGCTGCTCGGCTACAACTTCTCGGTCGCCGTCTGGATCGGCTATATCGCCCTCTACGGCGTCGCGGTCGAGACAGGCGTGATCATGGTGATCTACCTCCACGAGGCGCTCGACAAGAGGCTCGGAAAGGGGCAGCTGACCCGCCAGGACATCCTCGAGGCGACGCGCGAAGGATCGGTCCTGCGCCTGCGGCCGAAGTTGATGACCGTCGCCGCGGCGACGCTCTCTCTGGTGCCCATCTTCTGGTCCACGGGCACTGGCTCCGAAGTCATGCGCCCCATCGCGACACCGATCGTGGGCGGAATGATCACCTCCACCCTCCACGTGCTTCTCGTCACGCCCGTCATCTTCTTCCTGATGAAGGAACGCGCTCGCAGGAAGGGAACGTTGCGAGCCTCGGGGATGAAGCTCGAGCGGGATGCGGCGATCGAGAAACAACATTCGCAATAGCAGGTCGGTCGGGCCGCGCGAGTGGCCAACGTCAGAGTAGAGGAAGACGCGTCATGAGGGATGACGCCATGCCGAAAGGAGGCCTCATGGACTCGAGGAACCCGGCCGTGTTGGTGCTCGCGATCATCGGAGCTCTGGCCCTGATGTTTCTTCTCGGTATGTGGCTGACACACGGAACGATGATGGGCGGGATGATGCGCGGATGGGCCTGGCCACTCGGGGTCCTCGTCGTCGTCGGTATCGTGGTGCTCATCGTCCTCCTGACTCGCCGGCCATAGTCCGGTATTCGAGTCCGGTTGAAAACGCCGTGCTATTTTTGTTCCGGGCCCCATCGTCTAGTGGTTAGGACACGGCTCTTTCAAGGCCGCGGCACGGGTTCGAGTCCCGTTGGGGCCACCAGTTCTCCGGATTCGACTTAGCTCCGATTTTCGGCTTTCGTTTTTCGCGCTGCGTCCCACCTTCGTCCTACCCGAAGCGTCTTGTGGCAGTTCCCGCACTGGCTGGCGCGTGAAGTTCCAGCAGCGCGCCCGGATGCACCACGTCGGATCGCTAGTCCTGAAAGACTCGCTGCTGAACCGGCTCGTTTAACCACGCGATCATCAGACAGAGACCGCGATTTTTCACGCCCCACTTCGATCTCGGACCGACTGCAACCTCGACTTTAGTAGTAGGCCGAACTGACGGAGGAGCTTCGTGCCGTCGTTGACTTACGAACCGTCACGTGAAACAAATGCAAAGTGGGAAGGGGTTGTTCCGGTGGGAATCACTTTTGGAGGTGTTCGAAGGCCTGTTGTTCTTCGTCGTGAGGACTGGGCGCTTCTGTGCCTCGCGGCCTCAGGGAGGCGTCTTCTCCCGGTACAACTGCAGAAATCGCTCTATCTTTTCGGCCAGCGATTTCCGAACCTGATCGAGGCGGGCTTCTATAAGTTTCGGTCCGTCGGCTATGGCCACTTTTCCGAAGAAGTCTACGCCGACACGGACGCAATGTTGAAGAGCGGTCTCGTATGGATCGTGCATTCCGACCGCGAAGGCTGGCGACACTATGGCGCGACGGCTGCGGGTCGCGAGAGAGCGAGCGGACTGGAAAAGCAGTTGATTCCGGAAGTCGTCCAGTATCTTCATAAGGTCGTGGCGTGGGTGAGTACGCGATCCGTCGATCAGCTCCTTCGCGGATCCTCCGAGCCGACGGCGCCGGCTCCTTCCGATCCGCGAAAGCCCCACCCGCTTCCTCCCCGGTAGACACTTCGCCCAAGGGGTTCCTCGTGCCCCCGAACCCCGGGGCTGCGGCCGGGTTCGAGTCCCGTTGGGGCCACCAACCCACGATCGCCCAGGAATCAAGCCGGGCGCAACATCTCCCGCACCGAGTCGAGCAGGTCCGGATTCCGAAAGGGCTTC
>DASXSX010000113.1:0-17654 GCA_036505815.1 Thermoanaerobaculia bacterium | reverse complement strand
TTCGTGTAGACGCCGTCGAACCACTTGTCGTATCCGGGCACGAAGTGGCTCCACTGGATGATCTTCAGCGTCTTGCCGGCCGCGCGCGCCCGGTCCGGAAAGAGAAATGCGGGGCCGCCGACGGCGAGAGCGCCGGCGGCGGAGAGCTTGGCGAATTGTCTGCGGGTGAGTCCGCGCTTACTTTTCTTCGACATGGTCACCTCCGTATCTATTTCTCTTGCCTCGCGCGAGCGGGGCTCCGCTCTTCGGGAGCGTTCACGGAGCTCGACTCTCGGAAGGGAAGTCTTTGCGGGGGGCTCTACGGTCCCGGCGCCATCGCGCAGGGCGGGTCAGGATCGATTGAAGCGATCGACCGCAGTCTCGAGGCTGGCCATCCGGCTGTCGCCGCATCTGCCTTGGTCGCGAAGTCTTTCAGAGTCTCGCGGGATGTCAAGCGGACTCTTGGAGCACCCACTCCGGGCTTCGAGGTGCGCGCTATACGCGCTCGCGGCGAGCGGCGCCGGACGGAGAGGCGAACGCCTCGACTTCGCCCGGCCGCCGAAGCATCTTGTCGACCTCGGCGAGATGCATCGACTCCTCGGTGATGAGCCGCCGCGCGTACTCCTCCAGCATGATCTCGCGGCCCGCGACCAGGTCGAGCAGCCTCTGGTAGAGCGCGAGCCCCTCCCGCTCGTTCTCGAGCGCCTCTCGCAGGATGTCTCCGACGTCGTGGCGATGCGTCTCGAGAAGCCTGCCGATCGAGAGGGACGGGTGCTCGCCCAGAAGCGTGATCATCTCGCCGGCCTGCTGGGCATGCCCGATGCATTCGATCGCCTGCGCACGAAGCCACGCGACGATCGGGATACGCGTGTATCCGAAGACCATGAAGGAATAGTGGGTGTATCGCACTACCCCGGCGAGCTCGGCCTCCAGGGTCCGGTTCAGGACGTCGACGACCGCTTTTTTGTCGAAGTTCTCTTCCACCGGCGACTCTCCGTGTCAGTGTCCTCAGATCCGACCACCGGATTCTATCCGCGCCACCGTTCGGCAGAAAAAAAAAGCTCTCACGCTCGTCCGAGCGGCTAAAATCGCAATACGTTGAAGCAACCCGAGGGCGTTCTGGACGGCCGGACTCTCGGACGGCTTGATCGCTGGCGGAATGCGCGAGCGCTTTTCCTCCGGCCCGACGGCGCCGAAGCGGAGCGCGCACTGGCCGCGGCGTTCGGTCGGCGCTGGATGCGCGCGCAGGTTTACGGCCGCTCGCGCCGAATTCTTCTCGAAAGCGAGCCCGAAGCCTTCCTGGAGATCCTGCAGGACCGCCTGGGCTCCTTTGCCGATCTCGTGCGGGTCGCTCCCGACGACCCCAGGCTGACCAAGTGGGACGCGCTCGGCAACCTCGCCCCGTTGTCGCGAGCGAGGAGTGAGGTGCGCGCGCTCTGGCTGGCCGACCTTCTCCGCAGCGGCGACTTCTACGCGAAGTTCCAGCCGATCGCGGACCTGACGACGGGCGAGCCGATCGGCTACGAGGGACTTCTCCGTGCGCGCGTGGACTCCGCGAGCCATCCTTCCGCGGAGATGTTTCCAGCCGCCCGGGCGCTCCGTGTCGAGCGGCCTTTCGAAAAGCTGTCGTGGCTCTGCATCGTCGAGTCGGCCGCCAGGCTTCCGGCGAAGAGCCGGTTGTTCGTCAACGTAAACCCCCGACTTCTCGTCGTCGATCCGGACGGACTCGATGGCCTCTGGCGCGCGCTCGAAGAATCTTCGTTCGCCGCATCTCGCGTGGTTCTCGATCTCGTCGAAGTGGAGCGCGTCGAATCTCTCGATGGGCTCGCCCGGGCGGTTCGCGGGGCGCGCGAGCGCGGCGTCGGCATCGCCCTCGACGACCTGACGTCTCCCTACCGGGCGATCCAGTGCTGCGAGGCCTTCCATCCGGAATGGGTCAAGGTGGACTGGGAGATCACGAGAGGAGTCGCGCGGGATCCGCGCCGGCGCTCCATTTTGAAGTCTCTCGGCCGGCTGGCGCGTCACTACTCCTTCGGCCTGATCGCGGAAGGCGTCGAGACCGGCGAGGACCTGGAGGTCTGCGCCGTCTCGGGGGTGGTCGCGGCGCAAGGCTACTTCGTCGGGCGCCCGGCCCCCGAACCGGCCCCCCCGGAATCGGCTTTCCGTAGGTGGGTCGAAGCGCGCAAGGCAGCCGGGAGGCGCGTCGACGGCGACCGGAGCGGCAACGGCGCGGAAGACGAAGAGCGGGCCTCCTGACACCGGCTCGGAGACGAGCCCGTCCGGCGATTCCGCCTCTCCCACCTCGGTCCGCCTCGACGTCTGGCTCCACGTCTCGTGCGTCTTTCCCACCCGTTCCCGGGCGAAAACCGCCTGCGAAGGGGGGAAGGTCGACGTCAACGGCATCCGCGCGAAGCCGCACCGCGAGATCCGACCAGGCGACGCGATCGAGATCACGACGGGCGGCGGTCGGCGTCGCTCCCTGGTCGTCAAGACACTCGCGGACCGGTCGATTTCAAAAGCGCAAGCCCGCCTTCTCTACGACGACGTCACCCCGCCTCCGACCCCGGAGGAGATCGAGATCCGCAAGATGGAGCGAATCTTCGCGCCGTCGTCGGCCGCCGGCCGCCCGGACCGGCGCGAAAGACGGGAACGCCGCCGCCGCAAAGGGTGGTGAGCGGTAAACTTTCCCCATGGACTTCGATCTCGCATGTCCCTGCTGCGGCGCGAAGCTGAAAGTCGATCCGGAACTGAAAGCGATCATCGCGCACGAGGCGCCGAAGGTCGCCCGCAAGTTCGAGTCGGTCGATGACGCGATCGAGGGGCTCAAGACCCACGACGTCGAGCGCGAAAAGAAGTTTTCCGCGTCTGTCGAGGCGGAGAAGTCGAAGAAGGACGTCCTGAACCGCAAGTTCGAAGAGCTGTTCGAAAAGGCGAAGACGGACACCTCCAAGCCGATCCGCGACATCGATCTGGATTGAACGTTCGATCGCCGTCCTCGGCTCGAGCCGCGCCGGCGAAGACAGCCCCGATTACCAGAACGCCCTCGAGATCGGCCGCGAGATCGCCCGGCGCGGCGGACGCGTCGTCTGCGGAGGCTACGGCGGAATCATGGAAGCCGCCTGCCGGGGGGCGGCGGAAGCGGGGGGAACGAGTCTCGGCGTTCTCCTTTCCGACGGCGAGCCGAATCGCTGGGTATCGGAAGTCGTCCGTGAAGTAGGCCTCGCCGGCCGGCTGCGACGTCTGCGCGACGAGTCCTCCGCAGCGATCTTTCTTCCGCGCGGCCTCGGCACGATGCTCGAGATCGCATGGATGGCGGAGTCGATCGCCAAGGCGCACGTGCCTCCGCTGCCGCTCGTGTTTCTCGGACTCTTCTGGCGTCGAACCTTGGCGCTCGCGGTCTCCGAAGCGGTCGGTCCCGGCGCTTCGGCGCTTGCCAGAGCGATTCGGTTCGTCTCGACCGCAGACCAGGCGGTGATGGAAGCAACGCGGGTCGTTCCCGCCTGAGCTCAGGCCTTTGCCAGGGACCTCCAGACCGAAGTCGGTTCTTCAGAGAACAGCCGCCACACGGCTCGCGACCCCCAAAAAGAGGAACCTTTCTCCGTTTTTTGAGGAGGAATCCTCATTGCCGGGCGGAGGAGAGCGCCATGGGATAGGCGCGAGGGAGGCGTTATGAGACCGACTTTTTCGGCCCTAGCTCCTCGCGAACTCCTCGGACAAGACCCCTGAGACTCAAGGTAGCGCCACTCTGGAAGAGGCCTTGCGCCGCAGGTTCGGACCAACGCGAATGGAGTCCCTCGTCGCAGTCGTCCTGTCGGAGGGACTCTCCTATGCCGAGGCCGCGCAGCTTTGTCACGTGTCGTACCGTACAGTCCACGCGCACGTGAAAGCGATTCACGAAAAGACCGGCGTCCGCTCGAAGGGCCGGCTCATGGCTCTGGTCCGCTCCGAGATCTGGACCGAGAGCTGTCGGGTGAGGGGACGGATCGCCCGCTCGGTTCACTAGGTTCGCCCACGCTGATACCCGATCTCTCGCAGGAGCGCGATCCGCTTCGCGATCGGAGGATGCGTGGCGAAGAGGTCCGCCCAGCCGCCTTCCCGCTCGTTGACGACCCGGCCGCGCGGATCGGCGATGCACAGGTGCGCGACCCCCTGCTTGATCGACGGCGTCGGGGCCACCGCGGCATCGATCTTTTCGAGCGCGGACGCGAGCGCGAGCGGGTTGCGCGTCAACTCCGACCCGGAGGCGTCGGCGAGGTACTCCCGTTCGCGAGAGACCGCCATCGCGACGAGCCGCGCGATCAGAGGAGCCAGCACGAGGGAGAGGATCCAGAGAACGAGGAATACGAGAAGGAAGATGCCGCCTCCTCCGTCACGGCTCGAGCGGCGTCGCCCGCCCCAGCCGATCCCGCGCCTTCCCCAGTCGGAAATCAGGAGCACTGATCCGACGAGCGCCGCCACGACGGTCATCAGGCGCACGTCGTAGTTCCGGACGTGCGCCATCTCATGCGACACGACCGCCTGGAGCTCTTCGCGGTTCAGGGCGTCGAGCAGCCCGGCCGTGACGGCGATCGACGACTTCTCCGGTCCGCTGCCGGTCGCGAACGCGTTGGGATCGGAGTCGGGGATGACGTAGACGGCCGGTCTGGGAAGGCCCGCCGCGATCGCCATCTCTTCGACGACGTTGTCGAGCACGTGCTGGCGCGGGTCGGCGCGGTCGACCGGGACCGCGTTGGCCGACTCGAGAACGGCGCGATCTCCTGCCTTGAGCGCCCAGAGGGACGAACCGGCCCCGAAGAGGAGCGCTCCCAGGGTCGCGATCGGAAAGCCGGGTCCCGCGCCCGCGCCGTACAGGAAAAAGTCGGCGCCGATGCCGAGGAAGACGAGGAAGGCGACGAAGCCCACGAGGATCTCCGCCGTCCGGCGAAGGTTCTTCTTCTGCTGTTCGAAGAGGTTCGCGGCGGCCATGAGACGGTGTCCCGCCCGACGCGATTGCGCCCTACTGCGGGCGGACGTTCAGGTCGACCTTCGGGACCTCTTTCTCGGCAGGCTCCGTGATCTGGTACAGCTCGACCGGCTGGAACTTGAACGCCTGTGCGATCAAATTGTCCGGGAAGACGTTCTGCGCTGTGTTGAACCGCGTCGCGACGTCGTTGTAGTACTGCCGGGCGAAACCGATCTTGTTCTCCGTCGAGGTCAGCTCCTCCATGAGCGTTCGGACGCTCTCGTTCGCCTTGAGGTTCGGGTAGTTTTCGGCCAGCGCGAAGAGGCGCGAGAGGGTCTGGGTCAGGACGTTTTCCTTCTCCGCGGTCTCGGCTACGCCCCGAGCGGCGACGGCACTGTTGCGGGCAGCGATGACCTTCTCGAGAGTGTCCTGCTCGAACTGCATCTCGCCGCGGACCGACGCGATCAGGTTCGGAATGAGATCGTGGCGTCGCTTCAACTGAACGTCGATCTGCTTCCAGGCGTTACCGACCTGGTATTTGAGCGAGACGAGGTTGTTGTAACGCCAGATCGCCCAGATCGCCGCGAACACGGCGATCAGGATGAGAAAGAGAAAACAGCCGCCGATTGCGCCCATCTTTCCTGATGACCTCTCTGTTTCTACGCCCCCGGCTGGGGAAAGTTTAGCCGGCGCCCACCCTCATGCGTTCAACCCCTGCCGCAGCTCGCGCGACAGAATCTCGACCGCGCTGCGCTTGCCCGCCGTCATCTTTTCGCGCCAGAGTCCCTCGGTTTCGAACCGCTTGTCGCCGATCGAGTCGGACCACGGCCGCAGCGCCGCGTCGAGCTCTCCCGCGGACCAGACGTCGCCGCCGCGCTTGCGGATCATCGAGATCACGTACGGCGCGACCCGAATGAACGCGCGTAACGACGGGGAGCTCTTGATCGAATACTTGCGGCCGTGGAAGGCGGTGGGAAACGCACGAGCGGCAGCCTTGAAGTAGTTCAAGAAGAACCGGCGGGAGTTCTCCCGGAACTCTCGCGCGACGCGACCGCCAGCGGCGTCCATCGCGGCGAAGACGTCGCGGAGCTCGTCGGCGAGGGAAGCCTGGGTGACGGTCCCCCGACCGATGCCGAGGACCTTGATCTGCCCGCGCAGCGGCGAGCCTTCGTCTTCATTCAACGTCCGGATCACGTCGTGCGCGGCGGCCAGGTTGTCGTCGCGGTAGAGCCGGCGTCCCGAGAGCGAGATCAGGTGGGAGGGGTTCAGCTTCGTGTGCTTGCTGTTGATGGTGACGAACAGCTCGACGACCTGGTCGGCGGTCAGGTTGTCGAAGACCACCGCGGGCACCTGGAAATCCTTCAGGTTGTGCTTCTCCGCCAGCTGGTGGAGGGCGAGAAGACGGTGCTGGCCGTCGAGAGCGCGCAAGATTCCCGATTCTTCCGGAAGCTTCAGCGACCCGGAATCGCCCCGGCCCCCCGAGGGGGAAAAGTCCAGCCGCCGGTCGGAAACGAGGAGAACGCTCCCGGGGATCGCGGGGAGGCTTCCGGAATCCGCGCACTGGAGGTAGTACGCGACGAGCTCGTCGATCTTCTTGCGAATGATCGGTCGCTGGTAGGCGTGCTCGGAGGCGGCAATCCTCTTCTCGAGGAGCTCCCAGTTGACGCGCCCGCTCGTCGTCTGGCGCGCGTGACCGCGGGTCGTCTGGGCGGCCGGGCCGAAGGAGAGCACCTCGAAACCGACGAGCGATTGGAGGTCCGCTCCGGACAGGAGGGCCTCGTAGAAGTTCACCCCGAACTGGTTGAGCCGCAGAGAGGGAACCGAGAGCATTCCTTACCTCCTCTGCCGCCGTCCGACTAAGTCTCGCCGAAGCAACGGCTTGGAACGGCCGCTCCCGTCACGAGGTTCCGCGCGTCCGTGGCGCGGATTATATGCAAAGCGGTTCCGGCGCCCGGAATCGCCCCGGCAGAAGGAGAGAATCGTTTCAGGAAGGAGCTTCCCGCTTCCGGGTGCTCAGGATCTCTTCGTGGACCCGTTCGGCGCCGGCGAGAATCCCGCGCAGCTCACCGGTCAAGAGCTTCTCGATCTCGTCGAGCGAGGCGGAGCCCGCGAGATGAACCGAGCACTCGACGTGGGACTGTCCGAGGGTGGCGAAGAAAGGGGAGGGCCGGCGGGTCCAGTCGGTCTCGTTGCGGCGGTGCTTGACCATCAGAAACGCGGCAAGTCGGCGCTCGTTCCACGGCTCGACAACGCGCCACTTGAAATTCGCTCTCGAACCCTTCTGCTGGATGTCGGGTTTCGCGTCGGCGAGGGCGATCGACATGGTGGCTTTTTGACGATACCATCGGCCCCGTTTCGACCGCCAGAATGATTCGGATGCTCGTTTGCGGCCTCGTCGTCGGCCTGCTTCAGAAAGGCTCCGCCGCGGGAGCAGGGCAGGCCGAGACGGACGTCTACCCGTCGCACCTGATGGTCGATCAGGAAGTCACCGTCAGCGCGCGTATCACGGGAGTGATCGAGAAGATCAACGTCGATCGGGGAAGCGTCGTCAAGAGGGGTCAATCCCTGGCGACCCTCGAGCTCCAGGAGTTCGAACAGAGCGTCCGCGAAGCCCGGGAGGAAATGCAGCTTCGTAAGGCGGAGCTGGAACGCGCGAAGGCCCTGTCGGCGAGCAAGATCCTCTCCAAGGCCGATCTCGACGAGAAGAGCGCCACCTACGCGGTCGCGTTGGCGGCTTACGAGAAAGCGAAGGCGATCCGCGACTACGCCTTCATTCGGGCTCCGTTCTCCGGGGTCGTCACCGAGAAGTTCGCCCGGGTCGGTCAGAAGGTGATCGACAACCAGAATGTGCCGCTCTTCAAGATCACGGCGTTCGAACCGCTTCTGGCCAGAGTCTATCTGCCCGAGCAGCGGCTCAT
Source organism: Thermoanaerobaculia bacterium (assembly GCA_036505815.1). Taxonomy (GTDB): domain Bacteria; phylum Acidobacteriota; class Thermoanaerobaculia; order UBA5066; family Gp7-AA6; genus Gp7-AA6. Next base: position 9,815 of record DASXSX010000113.1, on the reverse strand, counting down.
GAGCGTCCGGAAAGGAGATCGGGTCGATGTGATTCCCGAGAAGTTTCCGAAGGCACGCACCACCGGAGTCGTCCAGTACATCAGTCCGACGGTCGATGCGGCGAGCGGAACGTTTCAAGTCATCGTGCAGGTCCGACGAGATCCGGCCCAGCCGATCCTGCGGCCGGGCGTCTCCGTGAAAGTTCTCTTCAACAACGCAGGTCGCTTGTGAGGGTATGAACGAAAAGCCGTCCCGGCCCTCCCGGCGACTCCGCTCGACACTCGATCGCGTTCTCGTCCACGACATCAAGAACATGGGGTTTCGCCTGCAGCTCCTGCTGTCGAACCTCAAGGAGCACTACGAAGACCCGGAGTTCAAGCGGTCTGTCGAAGAGCTGCTTCGGTCCACCGTCGATCGGATCGACGGCATCGTCGATCGCTTCTCCACGGGCGACGAGCCGGTCTTGATCAAGGTCCCGGTGGACCTGAACGGAGTCGTGCGCGAAGTCGCGGAGGGCGAGACCCGCCGAGGCCTCTCGGTTCCGCCGGCGGTGCCCGGAACCCGAACGCTCTCTCTCGCTCTCGGGCCGATCCCCGAGATCTGGGGCGATCCGTACTACCTGACCGATGCGATGAAGAGTCTGATCGAGAACGCGCTGGAGGCGGTACCGCCGGAAGGGAGAGTCCTCGTTCGGACTTTTCGCGACGACACGGCGAAGCGCCCGCGCGTCGTCGTCGAGATCATCGACAACGGCTCGGGCATGACGCCCGAGTTCGTCCGCGACCGGCTGTTCAAGCCTTTTCAGACGACCAAGCCCGACGGTGTCGGGCTCGGGCTGGCAACCGCCAGCCAGATCGTGCAGTTCCACAAGGGAAAGTTCGCCGTTCTCACGAGGCCGGGAGGCGGCACGGTCGTTCGGATCGCTTTCCCGGCGGCCCCGGTGGGGATTCCCGCCGCCCCCCGACCCGCCCCGACTCCCGGGGCGGCGCCTCCTGAGACGAAATGACCGTCACGCCGGGTGCGCGTGGATCGATCGTGATCGTCGAGGACGATCCCGTCCTGCTCGACCAGCTCACCTGGGCTCTTAAGGGTCAGTTCGAGGTAACGAGCGCCCGGGATGCCGCGGAGGCGCGGCCGCTGTGCGACTCGGATCCCGACCTCTATCTCTTCGACCTCCGGCTGCCGCCTTCCGGGGAGATCGAGGAAGGCTTGAACCTCCTGACGGCGGTCCGCCGGCACAATCCGGATGCAACGGTAATCATGATGTCCGGAGAGCGGGACCGTCAGGCGGTGCTTCGATCGATCGAGCTCGGCGCCTTCGATTATTTCCGAAAGCCCCTGGACCCTGCCGAGCTTCTCGTTATCCTGAGTCGTGCGCTCGAGCGTCGGCGGCTCGTCGCGGAAAACCGGGAGCTTCGGGACCGGGCACGCGAGGAGCAGGGAAGCTTCGACCACCTCGTCGGCGCGAGCGGCGGTATGCGCCGCCTTTTCCGGGAAATCGAGAAAGTCGCCCCCTCCGACGTAACGGTGCTTATTCAGGGTGAAAGCGGCACGGGCAAGGAGCTCGTCGCCCACTCGATCCACGCCCGGAGCAAACGCCGCGACCGGCCTTTCGTTGCTGTCAACGCGTCGGCGCTTCCCGAGTCGCTCGCGGAGTCGGAGCTCTTCGGTCATGAAAAGGGCGCCTTCACCGGCGCCGTGGCGTCGCGGCCCGGCCGCTTCGAGCTGGCGCACGGCGGCACCCTGTTCTTGGACGAGATTGGAACGCTTTCGGCGGCCGTCCAGTCGAAACTCCTGCGAGCGCTCGAGACGCGGCAGGTCGAGCGAGTCGGCGGGCGTCGAAGCATCGCGGTGGACTTCCGACTGATCTCGGCGACGAACGAGGACCTCGACGCGGGCATTGCAGCCGGAGCCTTTCGCGAGGACCTTTTCTATCGGATCAATGCGGTTACGATCCGGATCCCGCCTTTGCGCGATCGCCCGGAGGACGTTCCGATGCTCGCAGCGCACTTCCTCGCGAAATTTTCCGCGAGACACGGCAGACCGGAGCGAAAGCTTTCCGACGCAGTCGTTGAACGCCTTCGCGAGCACCGCTGGAAGGGCAACGTGCGCGAGCTTGAGCACGTCATCGAAAATCTGGTTCTCTTCGCCGACGGGCAGGAGATCGGAGAAGAAGATCTTCCGCGGGTTCTCCGGCAGACACCGGGAGCGGCTCGTGCCGGCGACGGAAAGCCTTTCGCAAAAGCGGTCGCGGAGTTCGAACGCCGGCTTCTCGAGGAAACGATTGCCGAGGAAGGTGGAGTCAAGGCCCGAGCCGCCCGCCGCCTTGGCTTGGACGCCAACCAGATCAAGTACCTCTGTCGCAAGTACGGAATTTGATCGAGCTCCTTTCGCCGTAGATCAAAATTTCAACCCCGGTTAAACTTTCATCTGACTTTTGGGGTTCTAGCCCGTCGGGTAAGGCAAATAAGTCCTTCCAACTAAGACTCTTATTTTCCGTTCCGACATCGCTCGCGTGTGGTCCCGGATTTGCGATACAGAGGAGACAAAGGAGAGCAAAGAACATGGCAAAGGAAGTGAGAATCCAGTTGACCCCCGAACAGAAGGCGAAGATCAAGGCAGCCACCGGAAAAACGATGGGAGAGATCCGGGTGACGAGCCTGGGCAACAACCTCGCCGTTTCGCCCAGCCAGAGAACGACGAGCATCGGGGCCGAGGACATGAGCATCGGTGCGCAGGACATGAGCGTCGGTGCCCAGGACATGAGCGTCGGCGCCCAGGACATGAGCATCGGCGCCCAGGATATGAGCATCGGCGCCCAGGACATGACCGCCAAGGATCTCAGCTCCAAGGACCTGACCGCGAAGGATCTCAGCTCCAAGGATCTGACTGCCAAGGATCTCAGCGCCAAGGATCTGACTGCCAAGGATCTCAGCTCCAAGGATCTCCGCTCGACGTAACCGCTTTCGATTCGCCTGCTTAAAACGCCCCGCGCTCGCGGGGCGTTTTGTTTGGACAAGCCTGGGCGGTTGCCATCCGAGGCACGCACCGACATCCGAGGATCGGTGACCGTGTTTCGATCGGTGACTAATTCATCTGTCTGGTTAGAAAGTGGGCCCTCCGCCATACCTTGCGGCCGGGGTCGGCCGCGGCTATCTCATTACAAGAAGTCATCTTAGGTTCCTGAGCACGGCCTTTTCACGTTGGTCTCCAAATTGCGAACGTTGGTCTCCAAATTGCGAAGAGGAATCATCCGACGAAAAAGGAGGCGATCCAATGGCCGAGAAGGAATTGAAGGTTGAGTTGACAGACGCCCAGAAGACGAAGATCCGGGAGGCGTCACCAGAGGCGAAGGAGCTGCGCGCGCAAGACACCCGTATCGAGGCTCAGGACCTGAGGGCGCAAGACACGCGCGTCGAGGCTCAGGACCTGAGGGCGCAGGACACGCGCGTCGAGGCTCAGGACCTGAGGGCGCAGGACACCCGGGTCGAGGCGCAGGACTTGAGGGCGCAAGACACGCGCATCGAGGCGGAGGACCTCACGGCACAGGACCTGAAAGCGGAGTGAGGCGTTTCGATCGACGCCGAGGCAAGAGCCCCGCGCCTGCGGGGCTCTTTTTCTACCAGACGATCGTTCGCACCCTCCGCCAGATAACGCTCCACGCTCGTGAGCCGTAGGACTCTCGATGCGAGCGGATCTTGACCCTGGCCGCGGCTCCGGGCAGCAGGGTTCCGTCGGCGTTGTCGAAGACGGCGAGCGCCACGAACTGATCCGGACGCCTCGGAGGGGCTGGCCTCTCGACACCCGCCGTCGCCGTGACCGGCTGTTCCAGCGTGGCGGGCGAGATCATCGCGACTCTGCCCGGCCAGGACTTCATCGGGCTGGTCTGAATCTGAGCCGTGACCGGCGCACCGGGTTTCAGGTACTCCAGGAGACGCTCGGAAACGGGTAGTTGCGCCACCATCTTGCGGCAGTCCCCGACTCGAGCCAGCAGAAACCCCTCCGCCACGAATCGTCCTGCCAGGTCCTCCGTTCGGGGAGTCAGCACTCGCCCGCTGATCGGGCTCCGAATCACGAGATTCTCGTGACGAATCTCCGAGCTTCGGAGTGCGGCTTCCGCCGAAGATCCGTGTTGGGTCGACTGGAAGACGGCGGCGGCGTCGCCTGCCTCACGGCTGCCGCTCGACCTCTTCACGAATCTTTCCCGCTCCACCGTCCGCCGTGACAACTCCTCGTCGGCCGCGGAGCTCGATACGCGAAAGAGGGGCTGTCCCTTGCGGACGGCGTCTCCCTCGCGCACGAGTACCTCCGCCACCCTTCCATCCTGCGGAGCCGCCAGTTGGACTTCGTTCGCCGGCTTCAAAAGAGCATCCGCCCGAATCGTCCGGCGAGACCAGGGTACGAGAAGAATGAGGAGAATAACGGCCGCAACCCCCGCGACCGGAAGACGGCTTCGAGGCGACTTCACCAGCTCCTTCTTGTCCAGGTAGAAAAGCTTTCCGACGCGGATCGCTGTCCTCGCTTTCTTGCGGAATACCTGGGTGAGGGTCAGGATGAGAAGGACGACTCCAAAATCGGGAAAATATTTCGAATAGAAATTGTCGAAGAGTCTGTATATGACGAACATGATCGTCGCGGTGTACACGATCGAGAGAACGCCGTAGATCCAGTAGAGCCGCCGCTTGCGCCGCGTCGCGGCGGGCACCTCGACAGGCAGCCGCAACACGTGCTTCTGGATCCAGGCGCCGATCTGACCCCATGCCGCTTCCCGAAGATCGGGGAGCTTCAAGAGGCTCGAGAGTGCGTAATAGCCGTCCACCTTGATGAGAGGGTTGATGTTGAAGAAGACCGCCGAGATCCCCGTGAAGAGCATCGTCTTGTAGGCGAGCTCGTTGACCAGCGTGTCCGGATAGGAAACCACCCAGAGAACCGTCGCCACGACACAGATCGCCACCTCGCTGTAGATCCCGGCGATCGTCACCCACAGCCGCTTGATCTGGTTCGGAAACATGAAGGCATCGGAGGTGTCGCAGTAGAAAGCAGGCGTGAAGTAGAACAGTGCGAATCCGATGTCGTGACATTCACCTCCGTACTTCTTTAGTGCGTAGGCATGCGCGAACTCATGGATCGCACCGATCACGCTCAGGATGAAGAAGAACTGGACGATGTCCAGGAACGGCTTTCCGAGGAAATGGTAGAGGTCCATCGTTCCCGCCCACAGAGGGCCCCAGTGCTGAGCGAAGATCCAGGCCGCCCAGATCGCCGCGATCAGCGTCGCGATCGCAACCGGTGGGGACCAGATCCAGCCGACGTACTTGATCGTGCGATTCAAGAACCGGTCCGGGTCCACAACGTGGAACATGATGAAGAACGGGTTGAATCCTTCGGCTTTTTCCTCCGCCTTCTTGTGGCGGAGACTCTTGTACTTGTCGAGCAAGGTCAGGCTGCGCTCGGCGGCCGATTGTTCGATCAGTTCTCTTTCGCGAAGGAACTCCTCGTATTCCAGCACGAGCTCGAGCGAGACCGGGGTCTTCATCCTCCGATTGATGGCTTCGAGGATCTCCGTTCGGGTTCGAGTGCCGTCGAACAGGCTGATCACCTGCCAGTAGACGTCCTTGAACTGGTTGTACTTCATCGTGCTCGGGTTCTTGACGATCCAGAGGACCTCTCCCATCTGGACCTGACGCAGGATGCCGAGGTCCTTTCGGAGGGCGGGCCGGGCATCGGGAGGCCCGTGGCGAGCTGCGAGAGCCCTGGCAGTCTCCTCCGGCCGGGCCGCCGAGAGGAGCCTCCGGGATCCGAGGGGTGCGCTTACGGCAGGATCGGCCAGATCCGCTTCCAGACGTACCGCAGAGGTTTGCGGAAGATCGCCGTGATGAGAGGAACCTTGATCGTCGAGACTTTTGCGTTGCCGAGCATCCCGGTCTTGAGCCCGGTAGGAGTGTCGACACGGACTTCGGCGATGACGAATCGATCTTCGCCCTCCTGGCGCACGTGGGAACCAGGCCGCATCACCTTGCCGCGGAAGAGACGTGTGGGATAGGGATTCAGCTTGAGAGCCACACCCTCGCCGGCGCGAATCAGAGACGCGTCGGCTTCGGGCACGGCGACCTCCGCCAGCACGCTCCCCACGTCCGCTACGACACACAGCTCCGTCCCCCGCGTGAGGAACTGGCCGACTCGTTCCTCGATGCGAGGCGTCACGATTACCCCCGACACCGGAGCCCGAATCTGCGTGTGGGCGAACCGGTCCTCCTCGAGATTGATCTTGGCCGCGAGTTCGTCCTTTCTCGACAACGCCTCGAACATCTTAGGAGCGTCGCCGGCCTCCCGGTATCGCGACACTTCGCTATCGGCAATCTGATAGTCCGCTCGCGCTGCCGCCAGCGCCGCCTCGTAATTGGACGCATCGAGCGTCGCGAGGACGTCCCCGGCCTTGACCTCGTCGCCTTCGCGGCGGACCACAGATCGGACGATGCCGTCCACTCCCGCCGTCACGGAGGCTCGGCGTCCCGGCACGACCCGGGCCAGGCCTCCGACCCGAACCCTCCAGGGGATTGCGATCAGGGCGATGAGCAGGATGAGGGCGGCGATGCCCCAGGTGATCCGGCGCCGCTTCGGAATCTCCAGGAACTGCCGACGCTTTTCCGCCAGCGGTTTCAGGAACCCGGGGAGGGGGACGTGCCGGTAGAGTTGCGCATTGCGCACGGCAACGGTCGCCTGGTTGACGAGGATGGCCAGAAGATCCCGGGTTCCTTCGTCGAACACGAGCGGCTTCCGACTCTTGAAGGCAAGTACTCCCAGTTTTCCTTCATCGTCGTTCAAAAGGAGTCCGTGGAAAGACCGAAAACCGGTCTGCTGAAAGAAGGTCCGGAATTTTTCCTGGGTCTCCGGGCGGTCGGCTTGGATGTTCCCTTCCGCGTCCTGCGTGACGACCACATCGGCTCCGCCGAAGAAGACCCATTCGAGCAGGTTCTCCGTCGCCCGGAGGTTCGGGTCGTTCCGGTCGATTTTCAAGGTGCCGGAAACTGCGCCCACACGGACTTTTCCTTTGTCGAGAATCGCGATCGAGCACTGGTCGTACGGGATCAGGGCGGCCGTTGCGTTGACGATCGTCGTCATCACCTTATCGAGGTCGAGCGTCGACGTGATCTCGCGACTGACGGTCAGCAGGGCGTCGAGCTCCTCGACCTTCTTCTCGGCTTCGTGCTGGCGGGCGTTCCGAAGAGCTCGCACAGCCTGTCGGCCGAGGTCCTGCAGGAGCTCTTCGTCCTCGGGAGTGAACTCCGGATGCCTCCCTCGCTTGTTCGCCATCACCAGCGCGCCGACCGAGACGTTCTCCTCGAGGAGCGGCAAGGCGAGAACGGAGCGAACGGGGTAGTTCGGGCTCTCCGCAGAAAGCGGATCCGCGTCCGGGATCTGGTTGCGGCGGAGGATCTTCTGGTCCGCGAGAACGTCGCCGACGAGGCTCGCACCGACCGCCTCGGGAGCGTTCTCCACTTCGTAGTTCTCGTTCACCGCGGTCGCGGCGAGAACGACCTCCGACTCGCGAGGCTCGAAGATCCAGAGCGAGCAGACCTCGGCCGCCCCCATGTCCGCGGCTTTCCAGGCGATCAATGTCGTCAGCTCGCCCTCGTCGATCGTCGAACCGAAAGACTTCGACAGGTCGTACAGGTTCGTGAGCCGCTCGATCGCGTGAAGCATTCCGACGGTTTTGCGCTCCGCGCGAAGGGCACGCGCGAGCGCCGGCGCCGCGTGCTGGACGAAACCCTGAAGTCGCGAGAGCGCTTCCGCAGCCTCCGGCTTGCGCCGGAAGAGCAGGGCGAGGACGCCGACGACCATGCTCTCGGCTTCGAGCGGCACCGCGAGGCACGACTCCATTCCTTCGGGCAGGTTCTTCAGCCACGCATCCCGGGAGGAAGCGAAGTCGGCGCGGTCGAGGAAGACGGGCTTGCGCTCGAGAGCGAGCGCGCCGACGAAGCCCTCGCCGCGCGGGACAGAGCGCCGCAGGAACTTCGGCGCGCCCTGGCCGTGCGCAGCGATGCAGAGGAAGAGCGGGTTGACCGTGTCGGGCGCCCAGAGGAGGGCGGCGTCCGCGTGGGTGAGCTCCGCGCTCCATTTCGCCGCCCAGCCGGAGATCTGGGAGAGGTTTTCACAGAGCGCCAGCTCGGCGAGCGCCGACGCCTCTGATCTCGCATCGAGCCTGCCGCGATCGTCGGGAGGTTCCGGCATCAAGCCCTCGTGGCTAGAAGCTCGAGACCGCGGTTTCCTGGTCCTCGTGAAGCTCGAAGACCGAGTCGAGCTTCGTCATCTCGAGCAGCTTCCGGATCTGGGGGCCCGCGTGAAGCAGCTTCGTCTGTCCCCCCTCCGTCTGCGCGCTCTTGAACGCGCGGACGAGAGCGCCCAGGCCGGAGCTGTCCAGAAAACCGACGCCTTTCAAATCGACCAGCAGATTCACTCTGCCTTCCTCGATCAATCGCGAGACCGTCCTCTTGAAAAAGGACTCGGGCTCTCCGACCACGAGATCGCCGTCGAGGGTCAGGATGGTGACCCGACCGTCCTCCGTTGTCTTGAGGTTCATCGGCGGGGCGAATTATGTCCAAAAGGGACGAAAGTCCAAAGTCGAAAGTCGGGCGCCCCGAGCCGGGGGCTTTTGGAGACGACACGAACCTGGAGCCGACGGTCGGACTTGAACCGACGACCTGCGGTTTACGAAACCGCTGCTCTACCGACTGAGCTACGTCGGCCCGAAACGCGAAAAAGAGCCGCGAGTCTAAGGAAAGACCCTGCCGCCGTCAACGAGAAAGCGGGACTCGGCGCGCGGCCGCGGCGAGACCGGCGGACCGTTCCGACTCGGATCAGTCGAACCGCACCGAGACGACCTTCGAGCAGCCCGGCTCTTCCATGGTGACTCCGTACATCGCGTCGGCCGTCTCCATCGTGCGCTTGTTGTGGGTGATCGCGATGAACTGCGTCTCATCGGTCATCTCGCGAAGAAGGTTCGTGAACCGATCGATGTTCGCCTCGTCCAAGGGCGCGTCCACCTCGTCCAAGATACAGAAAGGGGAGGGGCGGTACTGGAAGATCGCCATCAGGAGAGCGATCGCGGTCAGCGCTTTCTCGCCTCCGGAGAGGAGCAGGATCGACTGGTTCCGCTTTCCGGGAGGTTGCGCGATGATCTCGACCCCCGATTCGAGCGGGTCGGTCTCGTCGAGAAGCCGCATCTCGGCGGTCCCTCCGCGGAAGAGCCGGGTGAACGTCGCGGTGAAGTTCGCGTTGATCGCCGCGAACGCCTCGGCAAATCGCTCGGCCGAAGTGGCGTTGATCTTCCGGATCGAGTCCTGGAGCTCGGCGACGGAGCGAACGAGGTCGTCGCGCTGCGTCGTCAGGAAAGTGAGCCGTTCTGATTCCGCCCGGTGCTCCTCCCACGCGAGAAGGTTGACCGGTCCGAGCCGCTCGACGGACGCCGCGAGCTCGACGGCCTCCGTCTCGAGCTTCGCCAACCCTTCCTCGGAGCTGTCTGCGGGCGGCTCGAGCTGACCCGGGTCGCTCCCGAACTCCTCGAGGGTCTGCGCGACGAGGTGCTCGCGGTCGGAGGCCACGCGCGTCGCGGCGACTTCGGCTTCGAACCGTCGTTCCCGCGCGGCATCGAGAACGGCGCGAGCGTCCTTCGCGGTCTCCTCTCCGGCGTCCGCGGCGTGGGAGGCTTCCTCCGCCGCGCGCGAGGCCGCCTCGAGCTCGCGCGCCCGGGCGTCCCGCTCGACGACATTCCCCTCCCGCCGGGTTCGCGACTCCTGCTCTTCGGCGGCGAGCTCGACCGCCCGGGACGCGATGC
>DASXSX010000112.1:0-11844 GCA_036505815.1 Thermoanaerobaculia bacterium | reverse complement strand
GAGCGCGGTTAGGGAGCCCGCGAGAACCGCGCGCGAGGTCGAAGAGGCTCTCCTCTCGCGTGGCGCCATGTTCCTCCCGGAGCTCGCGCGGGCGACGAACTTCGCACGCGATCTCGTCGAGGAAGGCCTGACCGAGCTGATCGCGCTCGGCCGCGTAACGTGCGACTCCTTCAGCGGCCTGCGCTGGTTCGTCGTGCCCGCGTGGAGGCGCCGGCCCGGCGCTCTGACGTCGGGCCGCTGGAGCGTGCTGCCTCGCGAGACGAATTTCTCCGTTTCGCCAGACTTCGTCGCGCGGCGGCTTCTCGCGCGGACCGGGATCGTCTTCCGAAAAACGCTCGCGCGGGAGAAGCAGCCGTTGCCCTGGCGCGACGTCGCCCGCGTGCTCCGGACGCTGGAGGCCCGCGGCGAGATCCGGGGCGGACGTTTCGTCGGCGGCTTCGACGGAGAGCAGTACGCGCTGCCCGAGGCGATCCCTCTCTTACGCGCGGTCCGGAGACGCGCAGAAACGGCCGCCCTCGCGGTCTCCGCGGCCGATCCGCTGAACTTCCGCGGCATCCTGACGCCGCACGAGCGCGTCGCGCCGACCGCGCGAAAGCAGGTACGGGTTGCCTGATTCCGCTCAGCTCGGCGCTCCGACGGGCCGCCGGACGATTTCGAGCAGCCGGTCGGGAGCGACCGGTTTCAGAAGATGCTCGTCGAACCCGGCGACGCGGGAGCGGGCGCGGTCCTCGGCCTGGCCGTATCCCGACACCGCGACGATCAGCGCCCGTTCGCAGCCGGCCACTGCGCGCAGCGCGCGGGACACCTCGTAACCGTCCATCCCTGGTAGGCCGATGTCGAGCAGCACGACCTGAGGTTGGAAGCTCCGCGCTTCTTCGAGGGCGCCCGGACCATCGCCGGCGCTGCGAACTTCGTGTCCGTCGTCCTCTAGCAGGAACTGCATGGCGTCCCGCGCGTCGGCGTTGTCGTCGACGACGAGAACGCGCCGCCCCCGGCCGGTTCCGACCGGAGCGCGACTGGCCGGCACAGTCGCGTCTTTCGGAGCGGCCGGCTCCGCTGCCGGCGCCTCCGGAATGCGTACGACGAACTCGCTGCCGCGACCCGCGCCCTCGCTCGCGGCTTCGAGTGTGCCGCCGTGGAGCTCCGCGAGCCGCCGCGCCAGCGTGAGCCCCAGCCCGAGCCCGCCCTGCGGCCGGTCGAGCGACGGCGGTCCCTGTACGAAGAGCTCGAACACGCGGTCGAGGTGCTCGGGGGCGATGCCCGACCCTTCGTCGCGAACCGCGAGTGCGATCCCGCCCTCTTCCCGCGCGGCGGTGATCGCGATCCGTCCCCCTTCCGGCGTGAACTTGGCGGCGTTGTGTAGCAGGTTGGCGATGACCTGAGCGAGCCGCGTCGGATCCGCCTCGACGAACAACTGCACCTCGGGAATCTCGACGGAGAGCTCCTGTCGCCGCTGCGCGATCAAGTGGCGCCAGGTGTCGACCGCGGCGTCGACGACGTCCTTCAGCGCGACGCGGCGCCGCGACAGCCGCACGGTGCCGCGCGTGATTCGCGACACGTCGAGAAGATCGTCCACGAGCCGAGTCAGGTGCTCGGACTGGCGACCGATGATCTCGCGCGCCTTCGATGCCAGGCGGGGATCGTCGTGTCCGAGCAGCTCGACCGCGTGAAGGATCGGGGCGAGCGGATTGCGCAGCTCGTGGGAGAGCATCGCCAGGAACTCGTCCTTGCGGCGGTCCACTTCGGAGAGCTGCTCCGCGTGGCGGCGCAGCTCCTCTTCGGCCTGGCGATGCTGCGAGGCGATCGCGCCGAGAAAAAGAGCGGTCATCGCGAACACCGCCATGAAGACCTGAAGAGGGACGAGTCCGCCCTCCGGGCCGGCGCCCGCGAACGGCCCGAGGCCGCGGTGGGTCGCCCACACCGCGAACGCGTAGGTCCCCGCCGTCACCGTAGCGGTGGCTGGGGGACCCAAACGCAGTGCCGCCCAGATGGCGACCGGAAAGGTGACGTACTCGAGCGCGGGCGAGGGCGGTACGCGGCCGAAGGCGATCGCGCTCGCCGCGAAGAGTCCGGCCAGCAGGGCGAATGCTTCAATCACCGCGCCGCGACGGCGCGGCCATGATTGCCTCGCTGTCCACACGAGCAGGAACGGAGCGACGATGAGATCTCCGAGCGCGTCGCCCAGCCACCACACGCGCCAGAGTCCCTGAAGGCTGCTCGCCGGCTGAACGCCGCCGGCGCCCAGGCATGTCACACCGATCGTGGCGGCGACCGCCGGACTCACGACCGCTGCGGCGATGAGCGCCAGCGCGTCGCGCAGGCGCGCGAGGCGGCCGTCGAATCCGAGGTGCGAGAGGAGTGTCGCTCCCACGACCGCCTCGAACGTATTGCCGACCGCGATGCCCGCCGCGACCCACAGCGGCTCTCCGGCGGTCGCGTTGGCGACGAACGCGCCGAGCAGGACTCCCGGCGCGGCGCGCGGCCCGAGCCGCAGCAGCGCAGCCAGCGCCAGGCCGGTCGGAGGCCACACCGCGCTCACCTGTGCCGCCTGGAAGGCGAGAGTCAGGCCGAGCTTCGCGGCGGCAACGTAAAGGACCGCGACGCCGAGCGCTACGAGAAGGTCGGTGCCGCGAAACTCCCGGAGGGAACGGCGGGGGGAGGTCACGACTGCAATTAGTCTAGTCTCGCGATGTCCTTCCCCGACCACTTCTCCGACGTGTCGTCGGCATACGCCGAGTACCGACCGCGGTATCCGGATTCGCTCTTCGCTTGGCTCGCTGAACTTCCAGCCGGGCGCGACCTCGCATGGGACTGCGCGACCGGCAGCGGCCAGGCGGCGATCGGGCTGGCATCGCGATTCGAGCGCGTGATCGGGACCGACGCGAGCGCCGGGCAGATCGCCGCCGCCGTCCCGGATCCGCGGGTCGACTATCGCGTCGCGCCGGCCGAAGAGAGCGGCCTCGACTCCGAATCCGTCGACCTCGTGACGGTCGCGCAGGCGCTGCACTGGCTCGACCGTCCCGCGTTCTTCGCGGAGGCGCGGCGCGTGCTTCGACGCGGCGGCGCCATCGCGGCGTGGACTTACGGGAACCCGAGGCTGGACGACGCACGCTCCGACGAGGTCCTGCGGCGCTTCACTTCCGAGACGGTCGGCCCGTACTGGCCGCCGGAGCGCGCTCTGGTCGACGCAGAGTATCGGACGATCGACTTCCCGTTCGCCGAGCTCGACCCGCCCGCCTTCGAGATGGACGCCCGGTGGCCGCTCGCTGCTCTTCTCGGATACATAGGAACGTGGTCCGCCACCACGCGCTTCCGCGCGGCGCGGGGGTACGATCCGCTGCCGGAGCTCACGGCGCAGCTGCAGCCCTTCTGGGGCGATCCGGAGACTCCTCGACGGATCGACTGGCCGCTTGCCCTGCGGGCCGGACGTCGCGAGGCGATTCGAAAGGTGTCGGAATGAACGAACGAGAGTCCGTCGATCGGCGCGGTCTTTTGCGCCGGATGGGTTTTGCCGGAGCGGCACTCGCGCTTCCGGTCGGCCGGTCCGCGCCCCGCGGGAGGGAGGAGCCGGCCGAGGAGGTCGCTCCGGCGGAAGACCTGATGCGGGAGCACGGAGTTCTGAACCGGATGCTTCTCGTCTACGAGGAGTGTCTGCGCCGCCTCACGTCAAAGGGGTCGGACTTCCCCCCCCGGTTGTTCGCGGATGCCGCGCGGATCATCCGGAGCTTCATCGAGGACTACCACGAGAAACTCGAGGAAGACCATCTCTTCCCGCGCTTCGAGAAGGCGGGCCGGCAGATGGAGCTCGTGAAGACGCTCCGCGAGCAGCACCGGGCGGGCCGCCGGCTGACCGACGAGATGCTCCATCTCGCCAACGAGGCAGGATTCCGCAGCCCCGTCGACCGCGAGCGTCTGCGCGCGGACGTCACTCGGTTCATCCGGATGTACCGGCCGCACGAAGCGCGGGAAGACACGGTCCTCTTTCCGGCGTTTCGCGGAATCGTCTCGGCGCACGAGTACGCGAGCCTGGGCGAAGACTTCGAGAAAAAAGAGCACCAGCTCTTCGGAAAAGAAGGATTCGAAGGCATCGTCGAGAAGGTCGCAACGATCGAGAAAGAGCTGGGCATCTACGATCTCGCGAAGTTCACGCCCGCCGGGTGACCTGGGCGTGGGCGCCGAACTTTCGGAAACCCGGCTCCGCGAGAACGTCTCTGTCTGGACGCTCGGCGGAGACCGGATCGAGTCGAGCTACGGGGCGAACTGCACGGCGGTCATCGGCCGCGAGGCGGTGCTGCTCGTCGATGCTCTGATCGCGCCGGCGCACGCCCGGCTCGTGGAGATCGCGCTTCGAGAGATCACGTCTCTGCCGGTCCGCTTCGTGGTCCTGACCCACCATCACACCGACCACGCGCTGGGGGCCGGCTGGTTCGGAGCTCGCGGAGCGACGGTCGTCGCGCACCGTGCCTGCCAGGAGGCCATGGCCGCCGAGCACCCCGCGCTGATCGAGTCCCGTCGCCGGATTCCGGGTTTACGCGAGCTCTTCTCCGACGCGAAGCCCTGCCTGCCTTCGCTCGACTTCGAAGAAGGCATGCTGACGCTCGACGTGGGAGAGTGCGAGGCACGGGTTTTCCATCCCGGACCCGGTCACACGGCCGGCGACGCCGTCGTTCACCTCGAAAAGGAGTCGGTCACGATCTGCGGGGACCTCGTCTGCGCCGGCTACCACGTCAACTACGAGGACGCCGCGGTCGACAATCTCGAAGGGGGCCTCGAGATCCTGCGCGCGCTCGGGACACGCAGCTACGTGCCGGGCCACGGCACGGCCGGCGGGCCGGAGCTCCTCGACGAGCAGCTCCGCTACCACCGCGCCGTCGCCGAGGCGGCGCGGACGTTCGATCTCGGACAAGCGCGCGCGCGGCTTCGGTCGCAGTTCCCCGGATACCTGCTGGAGGAGGTCGTCGGGTCGTCGGTCCGGGTCGCAGGCAGAAAGGAATGAAGATCCGCGCCGTCCTGCGCCTCGGCATCGTGTTCCTCCTCGCCGGGAGCGCGCGGCTCGACGCACACCCGGGCGTCAGCATCGTCATGGACGGGCGGGGAAACGTCTTCTACACCGACCTGAAGCAGGTCTGGAGAATCGCGCCCGACGGGCACAGGACCGTTGCCGTACCGAACGTCCACACGCATGAGCTCTACCTCGACGCGCGCGGCAATCTGTACGGCGAGCACCTCTGGTACGAGGGCGAAGCGACAAAAAGGTGGGGACATCGCGTCTGGCGGCGAGCACCCGACGGCACCGTGACCGATGTCTATCCTGCCCGGGAAGGATTCCGCACCGATTACAGCTTCGTGCGCGACGAAGCAGGCGCGATGTACTGGGTCGAGCGGGAGAATCCGGCGCGTTTTCGCAAGCGCGCGCCGGACGGAACCGTCTCGACTGTGGCAGAGTGCCGCGGCTGCCGCGACGTCCGCTGGATGACCGCGACCCCCGACGGAACTCTCTACTTCATCGACGGAACCGACCTGCGGGAAATCTCTCCGACCGGCGGGCTCCGGCTTCGCGCGCTGCGGCTCGGGCGCTCCACCTGGACGCATCCGCAGGCGGGCCGGCACATCGTGATGGGTCTCTGGACCGACGCCGCGCACAACGTCTATGCCGCCGTGTACGGGACCGGCGAAGTGAAACGGATCTCGCCCGACGGCCGCGTCGACGTCGTCGCCCGATCCGGACTTCCCTGGTCGCCGAGCGGCGGGATGGTCGCGCGCAACGGCGATCTTTGGCTTCTCGAGTACTCGTTCACGAACGCGGCCCGCGTCCGGCGGATCGCCCGGAACGGACGTGTCACGGTTTTCTGAGGCCGGTTGCCGGTGGGCCGCCGCGGCGCTCCTTGTTATCGAGGTCGGCGGATCGGCCGAGAAGACCGAGTGCCTTCGCGCGCTCGACGACGCGACCGCCGCGACGGCGAAAGCACTTTCGGCCTTTGAGTCGAAGTCCGGCGGCGACGTCGCCGCCGCGCGCAACGTTCTCGCGGCTGCGGGCAGCGCCCGGACACACCTGGAAAGCCGGAAGGTCAGCGCGTTCTGCGAGCCGTCCCGGGGCGAGGAGCTCATCTATCTGAACCATCTGACGCTCGGGTTCACGGGCTGGATCGCCGCGCGGTCGCGGCGCCCGCCGGAGGATTACGACCTCGTCTCGGTCATCCGCCGGGCGCGGACCCATCGTGAGCGCGGCCGCGCGCGTTTGCGCTGACTCCGATGAACGGAGAGTCGGTCCGCACGGATCCTCCCGCTGCGATGCGCGTGGGATCCTGGTTCGCGATGGTTCTCGCGGTCGCGCTCGCTGCGGCGTTCTTCCTGACCGCGGCTGGAGTCCTGCCTTACAAGATCGCGGGCTATACCGTCTCCCGCGAGGCATGGTGGCGCGTATCGCCGGTGCTCCTGGTCGTGTCGGCGCTCGCCGCGGCGATCGCGTTCGCGATCCGGACCGCGCGCCCCTGGTCGCGGCACGCGGTGATCCTTCTCTGGGCTTCGATTGCGATCGCGGCGCTCCTGAGCGGTCTGTCCGGCGACATCCCCCGAGCCGTTCTCCGGCGGGCGCTCGTCGAACCGGCGGTTCTCACTCTCCTTTGCGGCTGGTATTTTTACGGCAAGCCGAACGTGGTGGAATACTTCCGGAGAATTTCGAAACTCTCGAGGGACGACGGGAGTATTTGAAATCGAAAGATCGGGGTTACGACCATGACGGAAAAGGCGACGTTTGCGGCGGGGTGTTTCTGGGGGGTCGAGGCGGCGTTCCGCCAGGTGCCGGGCGTGCTCGACGCGGCAGTCGGCTACTCCGGCGGCGGTTTCCCGAATCCGACCTACGAGGACGTCTGCACCGGCCGGACCGGTCATGCCGAGAGCGTCCAGGTGGAGTTCGATCCGGCGCGCGTCTCGTACGACCGGCTCCTCGACGTCTTCTGGGAAAACCATGATCCGACGACCCTCAACCGGCAGGGCCCGGACGTCGGGACGCAGTACCGATCGGTCGTCTTCGTCGACGGACCGGAGCAGGAGAAGGCGGCAAAAGAGTCGAAGGAGAGACTCGAGAAGAGCGGCCGCTACCGCCGCCCGATCGTGACGGAGATCGCGCCCGCGCAGCAATTCTGGCGCGCGGAGGACTACCACCAGCGTTACCTCGAGAAGCGCGGTCTGGCCCACTGCAAGATCTAGGGTCAGGCCTTCATGGGACTGATTGGGAGGCGTAACGAATGGCAAATGAAGGCCTGACCCGCGACGGAGTCGCGCGGCACTATCTCGACGACGCGATCGGCGAGTTCCGCAAGTTGAAGCGTTTCGCGGACAAGGCGGTCGCGCAGGTCTCCGACGAGGACTGGTTCCGACAGCTCGACCCCGAGTCGAACTCGATCGCGATCGTGATGAAGCACATCGTCGGCAACATGCGATCGCGCTGGACGGACTTCCTGACAACGGACGGCGAGAAGCCGGACCGCGACCGCGACTCGGAGTTCGAGCGCGGCGGCGCCGACACAAAGAACCGTCTGCTCGAGCGCTGGGAAAACGGGTGGCGCCTGCTGTTCGACGCGCTCTCTCCGCTGACCGCGGACGATCTCCAGAAGACGGTCACGATCCGCGGTGAGCCCCACACCGTGCTGCAGGCGATCAACCGGCAGCTCACGCACTATGCGGGGCACGTGGGGCAGATCGTGTATCTCGCGAAGCACTTCGCCGGCGACCGCTGGAAGACTTTGAGCATTCCCCGCGGCAAATCCCGGCAATTCGACGTAACCAAAGCAGGGACGCCCTATCGTCCCTGACCAAACGGAGGTTTCCATGATCGTGGTTCGGAACGTTTTTCGGTTGAAGTTCGGAAAGGCCAAGGATGCCCTCTCGGTCTGGAAAGAGGGGCGCGAGATCGCGAAACGAGCAGGGGTGAGCGGGACCACGCGCGTGATGACGGACCTGGCGGCGCCCTTCTATACGCTCGTCATGGAGAACGAGTTTGCGTCGCTCGCCGAGTGGGAGAGCGAGTCCAAGCGCATGACGCAGCAGTCCGAGTGGCATAACTGGTACCAGAAGTTCCTTCCGCTCGCCGAGAGCGGGTACCGCGAAATCTTCACACTCGTCGAGTAGAGTCTTTCGTTGGCGGACCCCGATCGGCGTGCCACTCTCTCCGAGGCGCTCGCGCGGCTGCCGGGGGCAGCCGGCGAACGTTTCGCAACGGCGATCGAGCACGGCACGCTGACCGTCGAGATCTACGCGCCGCGCGGAAGCGATACTCAGACGCCCCACACTCGCGACGAGGTGTACGTCGTGATGTCGGGCACGGGCTGGTTCGTCAACGGCCCCGACCGGCATCGATTCGGGCCGGGCGACGTCCTCTTCGTTCCCGCTGGCGTTCCGCACCGCTTCCACCAGTTCACGGACGATCTCGCTGTCTGGGCAGTCCTCTGCTCTCCTCAGGGCCGAGGAGTTCCGCGGTGGTGAGAGCTTCGCCGCCGGATGCGGGAATCCTGGGCACCGCCGCGCGGCACAACTCGCTCGTTGGCGGCGAGGCACGGGGGCCGGACGGGGCGTACCCGGCAGCGGTCGGCGTCTACGCCAGCGTCGTCGCGGGCGGAACCGTTCGGCGGGGTGACGCGGTTCGCCTCATCAGCTCGTAAATCAAGTCGAATCAAATACTTGAGCCACAAAAGTGGCAAGTGGAGACCTGACCCCCTACTGGTTGATTTACGCTAAATTAACGCCTAGAGTCGGCTAATGTTCCAACCCACCGACCCGCGGATCGTGGCCGCCGGCGCTCGCAAGGAGAAGCTCCGGCAGCGCCCGTGGAATCCTCCCGCTTCGCGCCAGCAACCGCGCCCCTACGCGGAGCTGCGCGCGGCGTCGGCCTTCTCGTTTCTCGACGGCTCCTCGCTTCCGGAAGACCTCGTCGAGGAGGCCGCGAACCGCGGTCTCCCGGCGGTCGCGCTCGTCGACACGAACGGGGTCTACGGCGCACCGAGGTTTTACAAAGCGGCGCAGCAGGCGGGAATCAAGGCGCTGGTGGGGGCAGAGGCGACCCTCGAAGAGGGTCGTACCGAACGCAGTGAGGGATCTCTTGAAAGTAAGGGAGGGATTCCTCGCGGAGCCTGTCCCGAGCGAGTGCGAGGGGCTCGGAATGACAAGGAGAGTGGCGCTCGGAATGACAGAACTACCCGCCTGACTCTCCTCGTCGAGAACCGCGCGGGATACAAAAATCTCTGCCGGCTGATTACGACCGGCGCGCTCGGACACGCGAAACGGGAGGGGCGCGTCTCGTGGGAGGACCTCGCCGCGCACGCGGAAGGGCTGCATTGCTTGACCGGCGGCGAGGAGAGTCCGGTCGCGCGCGCGCTCGCGACGAGCGGCCCGGACGCCGCGGGAGACCTTCTCGGCCGGCTCGCGACGATCTTTCCCGGCCGCCTCTCGGTCGAGCTCCAGCGGCATCACCTTCGCGACGAGGAGCACCGGAATCGCGCGCTCCTCGATCTCGCCGCGCGGCGAAAGCTCCCCCTCGCCGCGACGAACGGCGTCCGCTACGCCCGCGCGCGCGACAAGGACCTCCACGACGTGATGACCGCGCTGCGCCACAAGACCGACCTCGACAAAGCCGGGGCGCTCCTCGCCGCGCAGCGGGAGCGGCACTTCCGCGACGCCGCCGGGATGTCCGAGCTCTTCGCGGACCTGCCGCGCGCGCTGGACGCCGCCTGGGAGCTCTCGCAGAAACTCGACTTCACGCTCGCGGACCTCGGGTACCGCTTTCCCGACTACCCGCTGCCGGCCGGGGAAACTCCCGCGTCCTTCCTCCGCAAGATCGCGTGGAACGGCGCGCGCACGCGGTTCCGGCCTCTGACCGCGCGCGCGCAGGCGCAGATCGCGAGAGAGCTGGACCTGATCGAAAAGCTCGACCTCGCCGGCTATTTCCTGATCGTCTGGGACATCGTCCGATTCTGCGGGGAGCAGAAGATCCTCGTCCAGGGGCGCGGCTCCGCTGCGAACAGCGCGGTGTGCTACGCGCTCTCGATCACCGCGGTCGATCCGGTGAAGATGGAGCTCCTCTTCGAGCGTTTCCTTTCGGAGGAGCGCGGCGAGTGGCCCGACATCGACCTCGATCTTCCCTCGGGCGACCAGCGCGAGAAAGTCATCCAGCACGTCTACGAGAAGTACGGCGCGCGCGGCGCGGGCATGACGGCAAACGTGATCACGTACCGCGACCGCATGGCGGCGCGTGAGGTCGGCAAGGCGCTCGGCTATTCGCCCGAGCAGGTGGACCGGCTCTCGAAGCAGCTCGGAAGCTGGAACTTCGGCGAGATCCGGGAGCCGATCGAGGAGCTCGGCAAGGAAATCGCGGCGGCCGGGCTCGATCCGCGCGACGTCCGCTCGCGCCACTTCATGCGGCTCTGGCTCGACATTCAGAACCGGCCGCGTCACCTCGGCCAGCACTCGGGCGGAATGGTCATCGCGGCGGGGCGGCTGGACGAAGTCGTTCCGCTCGAGCCCGCGTCGATGCCGGGCCGGGTCGTCGTGCAGTGGGACAAGGACGACTGCGCGGACATGGGGATGGTCAAGGTGGACCTGCTCGGCCTCGGGATGCTCGCGGCGCTCGAGGAGGCGATCCCGATGATCCGGACGCACGAGAAGGTCGAGGTCGACCTCGCGCACCTGCCGCAGGACGACCCCGCGATCTACGAGATGCTGAATAAAGCTGACACGGTCGGCCTCTTCCAAGTCGAGAGCCGCGCGCAGATGGCGTCGCTCCCGCGCCACGCGCCGAAGACGTTCTACGACATCGTCGTCCAGGTCGCGATCATCCGGCCGGGCCCGATCGTCGGCGGAATGGTGCACCCGTTCTTCGATCGGAGGCGCGGCCTCGCGCCGGTCGAATACCCGCACCCGTGTCTCGAGCCGATCCTGAAGCGAACTCTGGGCGTCCCGCTCTTCCAGGAGCAGCTCCTGCGGATCGCGATGGTCGCCGCGGGCTTCACCGGCGGCGAGGCGGAGGAGCTGCGGCGCGCGATGGGATTCAAGCGCTCGCAGGAGCGGATGTCTGCGATCGAGGAGAAGCTGCGGCGCGGCATGAGCGAGCGCGGGATCGACGGTGCGGCGCAGGAGCAGATCGTGAAATCCATCACGTCGTTCGCGCTCTACGGATTCCCCGAGTCGCACGCGGCGTCGTTCGCGTTGATCGCGTACGCGAGCGCTTATTTGAAGGCGCACCATCCGGCCGCCTTCTACGCCGCGATCTTGAACACGTGGCCGATGGGCTTCTACCATCCCGCGACGCTCGTGAAGGACGCGCAGCGCCACGGGACGCCGGTGCGACCGATCGACGTCGCGCTCTCCGGCTGGAAGTGCCGCTGGGAGGAGGGAGCGGTGCGGCTCGGCCTGCGTTTCGTGCAGGGCCTGAAAGAGAGGTCGGGAAAGAAGATCGAGTCGGAGCAGGGAAGGGCGCCGTTCGCCGGCGCCGACGACCTCGCGCGGCGGTGCGCGCTCTCCGAGGACGAGCTCGTTCGCCTCGCGTACGCGGGCGCGCTCGCGTCGTTCGGACGGACGCGGCGGGGAGCGCTCTGGCAGGTCGCGAAGGTCGCGCGCCCCTCAGGCCCGCTCTTCGCCGGGATGGCGACCGAAGACCCGTCGCCGCTGCCCGACATGACGCCGCGCGAAGAGACGGCCGCCGACTATAAATCCACCCAGATGACGACGGGCCCCCATCTGGTCGAGCACCTGCGGGAGGAGTTCCGCCGCAGAGGAATTCTCTCCGCGGCGGAGCTCACGCGGCTGCCGCACGGCGCGCTCGTCCGGGCGGGCGGGGCGGTCATCGTGCGC
>DASXSX010000111.1:0-5908 GCA_036505815.1 Thermoanaerobaculia bacterium | reverse complement strand
ACGCGCACGGAATGATTGGCGTTCTGGTAGAAGATCGAGGCGTACGCCTCGCCGTTGAACGAGCCGTCGTAGCCAGCGTCGATCAGCGCCCACGCTTTCCGCTCCTCGTTCGCCTTGGAGAGGATGAAGTCCTCGATGTCGGGGTGGTCGATGTTCAGGATCACCATCTTCGCGGCGCGGCGGGTCTTGCCCCCCGACTTGATCGCGCCGGCGAAGGAGTCGAACCCCTTCATGAAGGAGAGCGGGCCGGACGCGGTGCCGCCGGAGGAGAGGCCCTCGTGCGCGCCGCGCAGGCAGGAGAGGTTCGAGCCGGTGCCCGAGCCGTACTTGAAGAGCATCCCCTCGGTCTTGGCGAGGGTCAGGATCGCGCCCATCGAGTCGCCGCACGAGTTGATGAAGCACGCCGACGCCTGCGGTTTCTCCTCGATGCCGACGTTGAACCACACGGGCGAGTTGAAGGAGGCGACCTGGTTGACGAGGATCGCGGCGAGCTCGTCGTGGAAGGCGTCGCGGTCCGCGGACGTGCGGAAGTAGGCGCCCTTCTCCCCGTAGGACGTGATGGTGCCGGCGACCCGCTCGATGAGCTGGCGGACGGAGGTCTCGCGCTCGGGCTGGCCCATCCGGCCGTGGAAGTACTTCTGGACGACGATGTTCGTGGCGGTCTGCGACCAGGACTTGGGGACCTCGACGTTCTTCTGCTCGAAGATCGTCTCGCCCTTCTCCGAGGTGATCGCGGCCGTGCGCAGCTCCCACTCGATCGCGTCGTACGGCGACACCGAGGGGTCGGAATAGACGCGCCGGAAGGTCAGGCCTTTGAGGGTCGGAGCGGTCTGGGCGGTCGGATCCGCCTCCTCCTCCTTCTTTTCGGTCGCGAGCTTGTCCCCGTCGCGGGCTTCCCTGGCGTCGTTCCCGTTTCCCGAAGTTTCCCTCGCGCTCATCCTTTCGCTCCCCTTTCTCGACTAAAACGTTCGAAACTCCGCCGAAACTGCTTGACCCCGACTCGTCAAAAGGAAGCCCACCCCGTCAATCTGGGAAAGATTCGCCACGTCGCGAAAAAAGGCTCCGGAACCGGTGATATCTGAGTTGAAGCCAAGGTTAGGACCGCGCAAAGGCGGAGTCAAGAAAAATACCAGATGTTGTGCATCGAAGGCGAAACTACACACGAAATTGTGGCATATGACTTGCCCACTTGCTGTTAGGATATGTGGGGATGGGGGTGAAAGTGGCGAAAATGACGGTCGGGGCGGCCACGAAATGGGCCGGAATTCCGGCCAAAATCGCGGCGAAATCGGTCTTCGAAGTGAACAGCGCCAGGCTCGGAATCGGGGAGTTCAGCCGGCCGCTCTTAGAGAAGGAAATGCGACGGTTTCGGGCGGCCTGGGAGGCGAGCCCGTCGGCCGGGATGGAGGCCTGCGAGGTCGATTCGCGGCGAGTCTCGTTCGTCGCCCACCCCGACGGGGTTCCGGCGGCGTGGGACCGGATCGACAGCCTGCTCGCCGCCGCGACGGGCAAGTCGCGCAGGTCCCGGAAAGTCGCGTAGCCCCTCGCTCCGGTCGGGGTGACAGGGGATAATGGAATCTGCCCTCGGGCGGCGCTGTTTCACTGACCCGAGGCAAAAGGAGTTCGAATGTCTTCCACGATGACGTCCCCGCCGACTGGTTCCGAGCCGACCGGCGCCGAGCAGCCGACCGGTTCTCAGCCGACCGGCATTTCCGAGAGCAAGCCGCTCCTCGCGCTGACCGACGCGGCCGTCGAGAAGGTCAAGTACTTCGCGAAGACGATGCCGGACTCCGAGGGCAAGCCGCTTCGCATCTTCGTGCAGGGCGGCGGCTGCTCCGGGTTCCAGTACGGGTTTCAGTTCGACGAGAAGCGCGAGGGCGACAACGTGCTCGAGACCGGCGGCATCGAGGTCGTCGTGGACCCGCAGAGCGCGACGTACCTGCACGACTCGACGGTCGACTACGTCGAGGACTTCCGCGGCGCGGGGTTCTCGGTGACGAACCCGCAGTCGACCGGCGGCTGCGGCTGCGGCAAGTCCTTCAGCGCGTAACAGGCCGGACGGTCTGATTCAAAAGCCCCGCGACGAGCGGGGCTTTTCGTTTGTGGCTCGGTTGATTCCGAGCAGTCCACTTCCATCTCGAGGCGAGCCAACCCTCGCCATGGAGATTCCGCTTCGTGACCTTGGACAAGAGCTGAGCCAGTCGCCATGGGTGGGGCACGGGAACAAGGTGAAGGCGACCCTTCTCGAGTAAGACTTCGACTTCTGCGGATGGCTGCAATCCGGCTGCCTCCGCGAATGGCTTGGGAATTCGGACCGTCAGGTCGTCTCCCGACCGAAGAACTCTCGTCCTCACGGTTCCCTCCAGGTCTGATCCTCTGCCGGGCGGAGAGGCGGAAAAACGCCTAGGAAACTTCGACGTAGTCGGCGATGGAGGAGGGCGGAGGAATCGGGAGCCCCTCTTCGCGAAGTCCCTCGAGGTGGAACTCAATCGCGCCTTCCATATTCGTCTTCGTCTCTTCGACTGTCGTTCCCGTCGTTGCGCACCCGGGAAGATCCGGAGAATACGCGGAGTAGTTCGAACCGGCATTTTCGATCACGATGAGATAACGGCTCATGGTCTCCCTTTCAGGCCTGCCTGCTTAAGGATACTCCTCAGAGTGCCGGGCGCGAGGTCGTGATTCACGTGACCCGAAACTGTTACCCGGCCAGAGCGGAACGGATGTCGGAACTGCCGATGGCTACCCTTCGTCCTGACCAGAAACCAGCCCTCATCCTCGATCCATCGGATGACGTCGCGAACCTTCACTCACAAGAAGGTTGTCGCCGCGATCGACGGATCGTCGTAACTGTCAAATCGATTTGTCCGAAAGAGTCCGGTGGAGACCTGATCCCGTTTAGGTTCCGAACTCGGGATGCCAGCTCGACCACCCTGCCAAGTCAATTTGGCAATGTGGCAGGTGGAGACCTGATCTCCACCGCGACAATAGAATGACGGGCGATATGGGCGTCCCCGAGTCGCTCCGCTTCACTTACGAGGACTACGTCCTCCTACCCGAAGACCGCCGCTACGAAGTCATCGACGGAGAGCTGTTCCTGACCCCCGCGCCGACTCCGTACCACCAGATCGTCGGGAGACGAATCCAGCGCGCCATTGAAGACCACGTGGAAAGAGAAGCGCTCGGAGTCGTCCTCGACGCTCCGTGTGACGTCGTCCTGTCCCGATTCGACGTTCTGCAGCCCGACATCTTCTTCATTTCCGCCAGCCGCCGTTCCGTCATCGGCGAGAAGTTCATCTCGGGCGCTCCCGACCTCGTCGTCGAAGTCCTTTCGCCCGGCACGCGTCGGCGCGACCGGGTCCTCAAGGCGAAGCGCTATGCGAGCTTCGGGGTCCGCGAAATGTGGATCGCGGATCCGGACAAGAAGACGATCGAAGTGTTCGTCAACACGGGTCAGGTTTTCCGCCGGGAGGCGCTCCACGCCGCCGATGACGTTCTGCGCTCGCCTCTCCTCCCCGGGCTCGAAGTCCCGCTCGCACGGGTGTTTTCGGCCCTTTAGTTCCTTGAGCCCAACCCGCGCCGCGAGAGCGGCAGGACGCTTCCGGCGTGTTATGGCTTGAGAGGACCGAGGACGAAGCTCGGCCCGCGCTTTGAGCATATGGAGAACTGGAGGCGTTCCCATGGACAACGCAGAAGTTGCCGCCCGCTTCGCCTCGCTCACTACCCCGCTCGTCGCCGACGCCGTCCTGCGCGCCGGGCTGCGGCTCAAGACCGGGCCGTTCGGAATCCGCCCGGCCAACGGCCGGCCCAGCGTCGCCGGGCGCGCGCTGCCCGTCCGCCATCTCGGGAGCGTCGACGTCTTCCTGGAGGCTTTCGAAACGGCGCGGGCCGGCGACGTCCTCGTCATCGACAACCAGGGGCGCACGGACGAGGCGTGCATCGGAGACCTGACGGCGCTCGAAGCACACTTGGCCGGCCTCGCCGGGATCGTCGTCTGGGGCACGCACCGCGACACGGCGGAGCTGCAGTCGATCCCGATTGCGATTTTCTCGCTCGGCAGCTGCTCTGCGGGGCCGCGCCGGCTCGAGGCGGCCGGCGAGGCGTGGGAGACCCGGTTCGGCGACGTCGCCGTTTCCGCGGACGACTTCGTGTTCGCGGACGCCGACGGCGTTCTGTTCGTCGGGGAAGACCGGGTCGCCGAAGTGCTGTCGCTCGCGGATGCGATCGCGGCCACCGAGAGGCGTCAGGCCGACGCGATCCGAGGCGGGAAGTCGCTTCGGGACCAGCTCCGCTTTTCGGAGTACCTCGAGGAGCGCAAGCGCGACCGGTCGTACACGCTGCGCCGCCACCTGCAGAAGATCGGCGGGGCGATCGAGGTTTAGCTCCCTTCGTTCAGTGTGGCAAGTGGAGACCTGACCCTCATCCGGACAAGAAGACGATCGAGGTGTTCGTCAACATCGGTGAGCGCTCCCGGCGGGAGGCGTTCTATGCCGCAGAGCACGTTCGGCGCTCGCCTCTCCTTCCCGGACTGGAGGTCCCACTCGCAGGGGTGTTTTCGGCCTTCTAGGTCCCTTCACCCCGACGGATCCCCGCCCAAGAGCCCGGTGGAGAACGGACCCCCGTAGTGCATCTGCATTATGGCCGGAACGGACGCGCTCGATAGCGTCAGCTCGGGAAAGGAGCCGGCCATGAAATCCATCCGTTGTCTCGCGGTCCTGGCGGGGCTCGCGGCGTTTTCGTTCGTTCCGGTTCTTCTCGCGCAGACGCAGGTGCCGCTCCCCGGCAGCGCCATCGCGCAGTTCGCTCAGCCGCTGCCGACGCTCTCCGTCGCCGGCGGCACGATCGCGACGGTGATCGGCAACACGCCGCTCACGATCCGCATGTGCGAGTTCGACGCAAAGGTTCTGCCGCCCGGGACGTTCGCGCCCGGCGCGCAGCCGACGACCCGCGTCTGGGGGTATGTCGAAGGCAGCGCGTGCCCGACCACGCTGCGGGACACTTACACGGGGCCGGTGATCGTCAACGTGCGCGGAGCTCCGACTCCGGTCACTTTCGTCAACGAGCTCGGCGGCACGGCGACGACGGGAGTGCTCGCCTACAAGAACTCCGTGGATCAAACTTTGCACTGGGCGGACCCGTTCGGGCTCGGCTGCGAGATGAGCGACGTCGCTCCCGCGCCGTTCAGCCCCTGCGCGCAGAACTATTCGGGCCCGATTCCCGCCGTTCCCCACCTGCACGGCGGCGAGGTGCCACCGGAGCTCGACGGAGGACCCGACTCCTGGTTCACGAGCGACGGCCTCCTCCACGGCCACGGCTACTACTCCTTCGCGGAAGCCGGCGGCAACCAGACCCTCTACAAATATCCGAACGTCCAGGAGGCCGCGCCGCTCTGGTTCCACGATCACACGCTCGGCGCGACGCGCCTGAACGTCTATGCGGGCCTCGCGGGGGGCTATCTGATCGTCGACCCGAACCTCGCGCTTCCGGCGAACCTGCCGGGACCCGCTGAAACCGTGCCGCTCGTGCTACAGGACCGGATCTTCGACACGAACGGACAACTCTTCTTCCCCGGCAACGATCAGGACGAGACGTTCACGCCCAACCCCGATCATCCTTACTGGGTTCCGGAGTTCGTGGGCGACACGATCGTCGTGAACGGCAAGGCGTGGCCGTTCTTCGACGTTCAGCCAAAGCGGTACCGCTTCCTCTTCCTGGACGGCTCCAATGCCCGGACTTACGCGATGTTTCTCGTCGATCAGGCCACGGGCGGGTTCGGACCGCCGATCTACGTGATCGGCAGTGACGGCGGTTATCTCGATACACCGGCGAAGCTCGACCCCGCGCGCGGGCAGAAGCTCCTGATGATGCCCGGCGAGCGCTACGAGGTGATCATCGACTTCGCCGGCTTCGC
>DASXSX010000110.1:0-22279 GCA_036505815.1 Thermoanaerobaculia bacterium | reverse complement strand
AGCTCTTCGAGAGCGGCCATCACCTCGCGGTAGAAGCTCGCGACCGATTTCGGCGCGAGTCCGATCGACCGACGATCGCCATCCACCGTCCTCACGACGAGCCCGTGGTCGAGGAAGTCGAAGTCGATCTGGAAGAGCCGTTGGCCGTGGGGGACGAGCGACGTCGTCAGCCCGCGCGACGTCACGTACAGAGTGCAGTGCCAGGCGTGGTTGATCCATGGCGTCTGGACCAGCCGCACCTTGCCGACGATCTGCGTCCAGAGGTGGAGCGTGTCCCGCGTTTCCGCCCAGGCTGCGAGCTCGAGCTCCGGCCAAGCCTCGGAGGTCAAGCGTCCGGCTCGACGAAGATTTCGTCGACGTAGCACCAGAGCCAGTCCTCTCCCGGCTGGAAGGACTGGACGATCGGGTGATGCGTCTGGCGGTAGTGCCGCGTCGCGTGCTTGTTCTTCGACGAGTCGCAGCAGCCGACGTGCCCGCAGCTGCGGCAGAGTCGCAAATCGACCCACTCGTCGCCGATTTTCAGGCAGTCCTCGCAGCCGTCCGCGCTCGGCGTGACGTCGCGGATTTCCGAGACGTGCCCGCAGGTTTCCACTTGAGCTTCAGTGCCCGCGGGTCGGCTCGGGCGAAGGAGTTCTCGGAGCAGCCTTCTTCTTGTCTGACCCGGAGCCGGGCGCGGGCTTGTCCTTCGTCAGACTCCCCTCGGGATAGAGCAGGACGACGTCCTCGGGATGTACGAGGTTCAACTCCTCGCGCGCGACCTTTTCCGCCGGGAACTCCTCCTTGTTCGCAGCCTCGATCGCGGCGTTCAGCCGCGTGTTCTCTCTCTGTTCGTCCGCGATCCGGCGGTCGAGCTCGCGGACCTCCGCCTTCGCCTTGCGGAGCTCCATGACGCGGCCGTCGGAGACGAGAAGCACGCCCAGGAGCGCAGCGGAAATTCCGAGCGACACGAAGAACGCCTTGAGCGGCCGGGGCTCGCGGCGGGGCGCCGGTGTCGGGCGCGTCGTCACGACGGGAAAGCCTCGCGGCCCGCGAAGACGCCGGCCTCCGCCAACTCGTCCTCGATCGCGAGAAGCCGGTTGTACTTGGAGAGCCGCTCCCCCCGGGACGCCGAGCCCGTCTTGATCAGGCCGGAGTTGACCGCGACGGCGAGATCCGCGATCGAATCGTCGCAGGTCTCGCCCGACCGATGCGACACGATGGTCCGGTAGCCCGAAGACTGCGCGAGGTTCACCGCCTCGAGAGTTTCGCTCACCGTGCCGACCTGGTTCAACTTCACCAGAAGCGCGTTGGCGATCCCGTCCTCGATTCCACGCGCGAGGATCTCGGAGTTCGTCACGAACACGTCGTCGCCGACGAGCAGGATGTTCTCCCCGAGCCGGCGCGTCAACTCGATCCAGCCGTTCCGGTCACTTTCCGCGAGACCGTCCTCGATCGAGGCGATCGGATAGTCGGCGGCGAGCTCCTCCCAGTAGGCGACCATCTCACCGGAATCGAACGAGGCGCCCTCTCCCGCGAGGGCGTACCGGCCGTCCCTGTAGAACTCCGACGCCGCGGGATCGAGCGCGACCACGACGTCCTCGCCCGGCCGGTAGCCCGCCGCCTCGATCGCGGCGACGAGCAGGTCGAGAGCCTCGCGTGACGTGCCGATGTCGGGCGCAAATCCGCCCTCGTCGCCGACCGCGGTCGAGAGTCCGCGCTTCTTCAAAATCGTCTTCAAGGCGTGGAAGATCTCCGCGCCGGCACGCAGCGCTTCGGCGAACGAGTCGAACGCGACCGGGCACGCCATGAACTCCTGCGGGTCGAGGCGATTGTCGGCGTGAACGCCGCCGTTGACGAGGTTCATCATGGGGACGGGAAGCGTCCGTCCGCCGGCTCCGCCGAGATAACGGTAGAGCGAAAGGCCGGACGCCTCGGCCGCCGCGCGCGCGACCGCGAGCGAGACGCCCAGGAGAGCGTTCGCGCCGAGGCGCGACTTGTTCGGCGTGCCGTCGAGCTCGATCAGGATCCGGTCCACGAGCCGCTGATCCCGCGCGTCGGCGCCGCGCAGCTCCCGGGTTATCTCGCCGTTGACGTTGGCCACCGCCTTCGTGACCCCCTTGCCGCCGTAGCGCTTCTTATCGCCGTCGCGCAGCTCGAGCGCTTCACGCGTTCCGGTGGAAGCGCCCGAAGGGACGCCGGCGCGCCCGGTCGCTCCGCCGGAGAGCAGGACCTCGACTTCCACCGTCGGATTTCCCCGCGAGTCGAGGATCTCGCGGGCGTAAATGTCCTCGATCGCAAAACTCATTTCGCCACGAGCTGACGGGCCGCCCGCGTGAGCGCGGCGACCTGTTCCTGCGTTCCCGCTTCCACGTAAAGGCGCGCGAGGGGCTCCGTGCCCGACTCTCGGATCAGAATCCACGAACCGTCGTCCAAAATCAACTTGATTCCGTCGATCGAGTTCACCGACGCGACGTGCTTTCCGGCGACCTCTTCCGGAGGGGAGGCCTTCAGGGCGGCGAGCGCCTCCTTCTCCTCCGGCGAGAGCGGCAGGTCGATCCGCGTCGACCGGAAGGAACCGATCTCGCGGTCGAGGTCGTCCGAAAGCTGCGCAACGGTCTTCCCCGTCGCGCCGCACATCTCCGCGACGAGGAGGTCCGCCAGGATGCCGTCCTTTTCCGGAACGTGGCCCTCGATCGTGAGGCCAGCGCTCTCCTCGCCGCCGAAGACGATCTCGCCGGCGATCAGCTTTTCGCCGATGTATTTGAACCCCACCGGTGTCTCGTAGCAGGGGACGCCGAAGCGCGCCGCGAGCGCGTCGAGAGCGTGCGTCGTCGCGACGCTGCGGGCGACGCCGCCCCGCCGTCCCTTCCGGCCGACGAGGTCGCGAAAGAGGAGCGCGAGGATGCGATTCGGGGGGATGTACGCCCCGCGGTCGTCGCAGACGCCGAAGCGGTCCGAGTCTCCGTCGCAGGCGAGGCCGAGGCGGGAGCGCCGGATCGTGACTTCTCGGGCGAGCGCGACGAGCTCCTTCTCGCCGCACTGAGGCGACTCTCCGCCGAAGAGCGGATCGCGCTTCGCGTTCAAGCGCGAGAGCCGCGCGCCCGCGGACTCCAGGAACGCGTCGAGGAAGCCGGCCGAAGTCCCGAAGCGAAAGTCGAGCGAGAAATGCGGGTCCCCGCGGGCGACGTCGGAGGCGATCACCTTCTTCCCCAGGTCGGCGAGGTACTCGGGAACCGGATCGAAGGAAACCGGCGGCTCGGCGTCCTCGGGTCGAACGACGTCGCCCATGCCGGCGATCTGGTCTTCGATCCTCTGCGTCAGATCGGGCAGCGCGGGCGCGCCGTCGCTCGTGGAAAACTTGATCCCGAGATACCGTGGGGGATTGTGACTTGCAGTGAAGTTGACCGCGCCCGCCGCTCCGCGGCGCCGGATCTCGAAGGCGAGCGTGGGCGTCGGAACAGGACGGCTGGAGACTTCCGCGTGGAAGCCTTCGCGCGCGAAGAGTCGCGCGGCCTCCGCCGCGAACCAGTCCGCGAGGAAGCGCGTGTCGTAGCCGACGAGAACGAGATCCCCGGCGCGCCCGTCCTCCGCCAGGACGCGGGCGATGGCCGTGACCACGCGCCGCGCGTTCGCGAAAGTGAACTCTTCGGCGAGGACCGCGCGCCATCCGGAGGTGCCGAAGCGGATCGGGGAGGCGGGCTCGCGCATGCGCCGGCCAAGCTAACACGGCGGTGCCGTCATCCTGAGCGCCGCAAGACCGAAGGATCCCGGCGACGCTGTCATCCCGAGGTCCGCAGGACCGGAGGATCCCGGTGGCGTTGTCATCCTGAGCGCCGAAGGCGCGAAGGATCCCTCGCGAAGCTCGTCCTGAGCGGATGCGAAGGACTCGGGATGACAGGAATAGTCCTCCTCACCACGGCTTGCGCCGGAAACGTCGCCGGGCCGTTCGCGGAGCCGGCGCTCGCGATCGTCGCGCCTCCCCTCGACTCTCCTCTCTCGGAGTCTCTTCCTCCCGTGGTGGCGCGACCGGTCGATCCCGTCAAGCGAGCCGTCTTCGAGCGGATCAACCGGGACCGCGCGGCCGCCGGACTCGCGGCGGTCGCCTGGGACGAGGCGGCCTCACGCATCGCCGACGCGTTCTGCGCGGAGCAGATTCGCGAGAACACGAGCGGCCACTTTCTGACGGACGGTCTGCCGCCGTACGCACGGACGGCGTTCGCGGGAGTCTTCGGCATGCAGTTCGAGAACTCCGTGACGTGGAAGACGACCGGCTCTTCGTTCGACGAGCCGGTTGAAAAGCTCGCTCTGGAAGGCCATGCCGAAATGCTCGGAGAGAAGCCTCCGTACGACGGCCATCGACGCACGATCCTCGACTCGGAGGCGACGCATGTCGGGCTCGGCTATGCGCTCGAGCGGGGGGACTTCCGGATGGCCCAGGAGTTCCTGACCCGGCACCTCGCATGGCTGCGGCTCGAGCGGATTGCCTCGCCTTCGAGCGTCATCCTGATCCGAGGAGCGCCGGTCACCGGGCGCCGGTTGCTCTTCGTGTCGGTTGGATGGGAGCCTGTCCCCCGATCACTGACCCGGACGGAGGCGAGCAGCCGCACCAGCTACTCGTATTCGAAGACGGTCGAAGCTTTCGTGCACGAAGGGAACGTGACGATCAAGGTCGTCGGCGCCCGGACGTCCGACCGGATCCGTTTCGGGCGCGATCGGGACTTCTCGTTTCGCTTCGCTCCCGATCGGCCCGGGCTCTGGACCCTCGTGTTCCACACGACCCTCCTGGGGGAGGACCGCCCGGTCCCGGGTGGCGCCGCGTGCGTGTGGGTAGACGAGGCCTCGCGATGATCACCGTCCTGGTCGTCTCCGATCCGGGCCGGTCGACCGACCTCGACGGCGCGGCGGCGGGAATGCCTTCGCTCGAGATCCTCCATGCGCAAGAGCTCGAGCAGGTGCTCGATCGGCTCGCCCGCAACCGCCGCATCGACGCGGTGCTCCTCCTGCTCGACTCCGACCGGGCGAGCGAAGTTGCGGCCACCATCCTCGAGGAAGATCCCGCCGCGCCGCCCCTCTTCGCGCCGGCCTCGGCCGCGGGACTCGGCGCGCGTCCTCTCGAGGGGGAGACGCCCGAAGACCTCCTCCATGCGATCGTCCGGGAGCTTTCGGCGAGCGGCTAGAATCCCCGGATGATCGCCAGGACCTCCCCCGCGCGCCCGGGGCGCGGGAACCCGGACGTCGTCATCTTCATGGGGTCCCACTCGGACTGGGCGGTGATGGCCGGAGCCGCCCAGGTCCTCGAGGAGTTCGGCGTCTCCCACCTCGCGATCGTCTCGTCCGCCCACCGCAGCCACGACCGGACCGTGCGCCTGGTGAAACTCTTCACCCGGCGCGGAACCCGCGTCTTCATCGCCGGAGCGGGAGCTGCCGCGCATCTCGCCGGAGCGGTTGCCGCGGTGACGCCCCGGCCGGTCATCGGCGTTCCTCTCGGCTCCTCGCCGCTCGCCGGCCTGGACTCCCTCCTCTCCACCGCCCAGATGCCTTCGGGGGTCCCGGTCGCGTGCACGGCGATCGGAGAGGCGGGCGCCCGCAACGCCGGCCTCCTCGCCGTCGAGATCCTGGCGGTTGCCGACCGCCGGCTCGAAGGAAGGCTGCTCGCCTACCGGCAGAACCTCGAACGGGAGGTCGTCCGCAAGGACGCCGGCCTCCAGAGGGAGCGCCGCCGGACGGGCCGAGCGGGGTCTACGTCCCAGCGGTCGATCGCCGCGCGTGGTAAGGTAAGTCCTTAGGAGACTTTGGGATGTCTGGGTGCGGTGGCTGCGGCATCGGAAACAAGCTGAACCCCGGCGGTCTTTACGTGGGGATCCGGATCAACGACAACGAGGACGGAAAGGCCCCGTTCTGTGACACCCAGGGCATCCCCGTCGAGAAGGGCCAGCGGGTCGTGGTGGAGGGCGAGGGCGGGTTCGAATACGCCCAGGTGACCAACCTCCACCCGATGATTCTGAAGCAGTGCCAGCTGCGGGATGCCCGGCGTCTGGTCCGGATCGCCAACGACGCCGACCGCGCCACCTACCAGGCCAAAGTCGAGCGCGAAAAGCGCTTGTTCGCCGACGCCCGGCAGCTGGCGACCGAGAAGAGCCTTTCGATGAAGTTGATCCGTGCCGAGGAGACCTTCGACGGCCGTAAGGTTGTCGTTTACTACACCTCCGAGACCCGGATCGACTACCGCAAGCTCGTTGCGGATCTTGCAGTTACGCATCCCCTCCGCATCGAGATGCGCCAGGTGGGTCCCCGGGACGAGACGAAGATGCGCGGCGGCCTGGGACCGTGCGGTTTGACGCTCTGCTGCTCGACCTTCCTGAAATCCTTCCACCCGGTGACCATCCGGATGGCCAAGAACCAGAATCTCTCCCTAAACCCTTCGAAAATATCGGGGATGTGCGGGCGGCTGATGTGCTGCCTGGCCTACGAGGAAGAGGGTTACCGCACCGCCGGTCCGCCGACGGCGACTTCTGAAGCGGGAGTTAAAGCACAGAATTTTCAGGCAGGCTCTCCGGTTTAATAGGCGTAGAGAGTCCCGCCTTTAACGGGGACCTGGAGAGACAGCCGTGCCGAACCGCAACCCCGGGGCGTATCGCCCGGACGATGACGCCCCCGGCAACCGCAAATTGATCCGACCCAACCTTTCCGAGCTCGCGGACCGCTACCCGACCCGCAATTTCCAGCAGCGCAAGCAGGTCCCGCCCGAGCAGACGAATGCGGAGAGCTACTACTACCTGAAGCAGATGGCCGCGAAGACTCCGATGGTCGTCGTGCTGAACGACGGCCAGGAAGTCCGCGGCTGGATCGAGTGGTACGACAAGAACTGCCTGAAGGTGAACCGCGACCGCGGTCCGAACCTGCTGATCCCGAAGAGCTCGATCAAGTACCTCTTCAAGCAGGCCGAGGAAGAAGGGCAGCGAGGCGGGAACCGGTAGGTTCCTCCTGTCATCCTGAGCCCTTCGCTTTGAAGGAAGGGATTCCTCGGACCTTTGGTCCTCGGAATGACAGGCGGGGCGAAGGGATTCCTCGGACCTTCGGCCCTCGGAATGACAGTACGCGGGCTAGTGGCCGAGAAGCAGCACGTCCTGACCGGTTAGGCGATCGGTCTCGCCCGGGAAGAATCCTCTCGAGAGCCACTGAACTCGAAGCCCTGCCTGCTCGATCAACTCGTAGAAGTAATTCTTTTCGTAAGCGACGGCAGCCTGCGGGGCAAGCCGCGACCGACGTCGAAGCCGGCCGGTTTCGTCCGCCCTCCGGAAAATCCGGGAGCCGCCCGTCGCCGTTCGGCTTCCCGATTCGAACAGAAACGCCGTGACGATCGCCGCGCGTCCCGGCCGGAGAGCACGACGGGTCTCGGCAAGATAACGACTCGTTTCCCCGGGCTCCAAGTGCGTGTAGACGGACTTCGCGAGAACGAAGTCAGACCTTCCGTCGTCGACCGGGAAGGAATAGCTCTCGACGGGACCGCCCCCCGGAGTCGCGTAGGGCGACGCGATGCGGGCGACCTCGAACCGGCAACGCGGGTCCCCGCCGTACAGGCGTCGACACCACTCGATGGAAGGGCGGTGGACGTCGAACCCGACGTAGGACCCCTCTCGACCCGCGCGATCGAGCAGTCCCTCGACCATCGAGCCCGGGCCACATCCGACGTCGAGCACCCGATCGCCCCCCTTCACCAGGCCGAGCTGGTCGATCAGACGGAGCATGTCCGCTGCGGCGGTTTCGTAGCAGTTCACGGGACCCGTGTGCCGGCGAAGCCAGAGCGGCGGCAGATCGCCCCGGCCGGTGAAAGCCCGAATGACCGAGTCCGCGGGCCCCACTACGAAGAGGATGCCCGAACGAAGTCGACGGTACGCGTGGTAAGGGACTCGATCGACTATCTCGCTCCCTTCCCCGACAGCACTGCCGGGACGGTCTTCAGCAGGATCTTGAAATCCAGCAGCGGCGACCACGTATCGATGTATTTCAGATCGAGCGCCATCCAGCGGTCGAAGTCGAGCTCGCTCCTTCCCGAGACCTGCCAGAGACAGGTCAGGCCCGGCTTCATCGACAGCCGCCGGCGCTGCCACGGCTCGTAGCGCGAGACCTCTTCCGGCAGGGGCGGCCGCGGGCCCACGAGGCTCATGTCGCCGACGATCACGTTCCAGAGCTGGGGAAGCTCGTCGATCGAAAGCCGCCGCAGGAGCCGCCCGACCGGGGTCGATCTCGGATCGCGCGCCGCCTTGAACACCGGCCCGGTCATTTCGTTCAAGTGTGCGATCTCGAGCAAGCGCTCTTCCGCCTTCGTCTCCATCGTCCGGAACTTCAGGAGCGTGAAGTGCCGACCGTTCAGACCGCAGCGGACCTGGCGAAAGAACGTCGGCCCCGCGGACGTCAGCTTGATCGCCAGCGCCGCGAGCGCCTGAATCGGCAGCGTCAGCAGGAAGAGCAGGAGCGAGAGGCCGAGGTCGACCGCGCGCTTGACGACGAGCTGGGCCGGATTGGAAGGCGTCGTCGTGAACGTCAGAAGCGGGATGCCGTCGAGCTCCTCGAGGACGGGCCGCGCGAGAACGTGCGGGAAGATGTCCAGCGACACGTGCGCGCGCACGCCGTGCCGCTCCGCGACGAGCAGCGCATGCTCGTAGTCGCCGAGCTTGCCCTTCTCGATCACGAATATGACCTCGTCGATGACCTCGCGGCCGAGGACCGTCTCGAGATCGCCGATCCGCCCGGCGCACGGCCAGCGATTTGACCGGCGGATTTCGCCGCCGTTGTCGTCGTCGAGATAGCCGAGCACGCGGAAGCCCCAGTGTGGATGCGCCTCCATGAAGTCCGCGAGCTGCGACGCCTTCGGGCCGGTTCCGACGAGGAGCACGGTCCGGAAGTTGTACCCGCGCGCTCGAACCCAGCGCGAAAGGAGACGCAGCGCGACGCGTTCGCCGGCGAGGAAGAAAAAGTTCACGACGGCGAATACGGCGAGCAGCCAGCGGCTCACGAACTCGACCCGCAGACCGTAGACGGAGAGCGTCAGGAGTGCCGTCCCGCCGAAGGCGACTTTCGCGACGGTCCAGATCTCTTCGAAGAGCGGCAGCGTGCGGTGACTGCGCGTGAAGCCCGCCGCATAGAGCATCGGCGCCCAGATCGGGATGATCAGGAGGAGCAGAACGAGGTACCGCTCGAAGGTCGGCGCCACCGGGAAGAGCGACGGAAGGAAGGGCGCGAGGACTCCGTGCCGGAGCACGTACGCCACCGGGAGCGAAAGCACGGTCAAACCCAGCTCCGCCAGCAGTACTCCGAAAGCGATGGCGCGGGCTTTCTGCTTCAGCATGGGATCGAGCGCCGCCGGCGGCGCCGCGGAGCGCGGGCGATGTTATGGGATGACGCTTCCCGCTTCAAGGACCGCGCGACCCCCCAACACTTCTTCGTAGCGATCGGCCACGTCCTTCCAGCGATAGCGCTCATTCGTGCGGGATCTTGCTCGTTCCTTCCATACGGAATACGAGGCTGGGTCATCCAGAACGTCGGTCAGGAGTCCGGAGAGGGTCGCCGGTCGCCGGACGTCGAACGGGAGCCCGGCCCCCCCGGCGACCTCTTCGTTCTCCGGAGTCGCGTTATAGCAGACGATGCGCCCGTAACCGAGCGCCTCGACGAGCGCGGGGTGCGTTCCGCCCACCTCGGTCGCGTGCACGTAGATCCCGGCCGAAGCAAGGAGCTGGCGGTACCCGTCGCCGTAGATGGCGCCGGGAAATTTCACTCGGGGGTCGGCTTCCGAGCGAACCCGCGCGACGTACTCGGCGGCATAGGGCGCGTCGCCCACGATCAGAAGCGGCGTCTCTCCCGGCACGTCGCGGTAGGCGCGAACGACTGCGTCGGCGTTGTTCTCCGGTTCGAGGCGGGAGACGTACAGGACGTAGCGCTCCGGAGAAAGGCCCAGGCGGTCGAGCGTCTCGCGCCCGAACGGCTGGGGGAGGTCGCCGCCGTATGGGATGAAATGCGATTCGAAGCCATACGTTCGCCGGTAGTAGTCGCGGATGACGCGCGCATCGGAGACGACGGCGTCCGGGACGATCGTCGAGAGCTTCTCCGAGATCGAGTAGGCGAGCTGACCGATTGCGTTCCACTTGCGCCGGTGGCGCTCCAGGCCGTCGACGTTCAGGACGACGCGCGTCGATCCGGAGAGGCGTGGCAGAAAGCAGGATGCGGCGTTGATCGCGTTGCAGACGAGCACGGCATCGAAGCGCTCGAAGGCCGCGTCGAGACCGGAGACGAGCCCGTGGGCGACCGTGTCCA
This sequence comes from Thermoanaerobaculia bacterium, assembly GCA_036505815.1. Taxonomy (GTDB): domain Bacteria; phylum Acidobacteriota; class Thermoanaerobaculia; order UBA5066; family Gp7-AA6; genus Gp7-AA6. The sequence goes on along the minus strand of DASXSX010000110.1, from coordinate 11,989 downwards.
GGTACTTCGTCGGGATCGTCGGGAGCACCCGGACCTTCGCGCCGCGCCACTCGCGGACTCCCGGCTTGGCGTAGCGCGTGCGCGTGTAGACGGTCACGTCGTGCCCCCGCTCCGCGAGGTGTGCGGAAAGCTCCTCCGCGAGCGTCTCGAAGCCGCCGTAGCGCGCCGGGATGCCGCGGGTACCGAGGATTCCGATTTTCATGGCGAGCGGCGCGCGTTCTCCTTGCTCCGGATCTCCCGGCGCTTCGCCCAAAGACGCCGGCGGTTCTTCCAGAGCCAGGAAAACGCGGGAAGAGACGAGCGCTCGACCGTCAGGCACGCGCCCACGACCACCAGGTCGCGCGCGAGAGTCGGCACGAGCGTGCGCAGGAGCTCCCCGGCCGACTGGTTGTTGATCCGCAGAAGAAAGCGGTTCTTGACCGAGTGGAGGTTCGCCGCAGCGGACATCCGGCTGCGGCGGTCCGGCAGATTGCGGCGGCGGTGCCAGGCGACGGCACCCGGCACGTAGAGGCACTTCCAGCCGAGCTTCGACAGCCGCAGCGCAAGATCCGCGTCCTCGCGGTAAAGGAAGAAGTCGGAATCGAAATAGCCGGTCGAGATCTTCGCCGACGCAAGTGCCTCGCGGCGGTAGAACCCCGCCGCCGCGGTCGCCCCGGCGATCTCCTCTTCTTCCACGTAACGGCCATCCGCCTCCTCGCCCGCTCCCCGATCGAAGTGCCGACCCGACGAGGTGAAGACGATGCCGGTCGAGTCGAGGCGGGACGTCGGCGCGAGGTCGGCCCCCGCGGCGCGAAGAATCCGTCCGGAGGCGGAGCCGGCGTCCGGACGCTGGTCGAGGCGCCGGGCGAGGGTCGCCGCGAAATCGGGAGCGAGGCGGCAGTCCGGATTGAGCGAGAGCACGTATCGTCCGGAGGTCGCCTCGATGCCGGCGTTCATCGCTGCCGCGAACCCCGCGTTCTCCGGCAGCGCCAGCATCCGCACGTTCGGCGCGTAGAGTGCGGCGACGTCGCGGCTCGCGTCGGAGGAGTCGTTGTCCACGACGAGGATCTCGACCGAGACGCCCCTCTGAGCGACGGCCGAGGCAAGCGACAGCGGGAGGTCGGGCGCGGAGTCGTGCGCCACGACGACGACCGAGACATCGGGGCTCATCCCTTCTTGCCCAGTGCCACGCCGAGCGTGCGCAGATATGCCGTCGCGGCTTGCCGGCGGGAGCGCGGAGCTCGGCGTCGCAGCGGCAGCGCGACGAGGCGCAACACCATTCCGGCAGCGAGCAGTGCCCGGTAAGCGACGCGCGCCACGAGGCGGTACCGACGGCGGCGGTATCGGATCGCGTTCGCGTAGTAGATCGGCAGGAACCGCCCGTAACCGAGGTCCTCCGACGAGGCGCCGCCGCGGTGACGAAACCGGGCGGCCGGCCAGTAGAGGATTGCGCCGCGGTCTCGAAGCCGCGCGCAGAGGTCTACGTCCTCGAACCACGCGGGAACGAAACTCTCGTCGAACCCGCCGACGGCGCGATATGCGTCGGCGCTAACGGCCAGCGCCGCCGCGGCCGGCTGCTCGACCTCGAGAGGCGCCTCCGGATTCCGGTCCGCGTAGCGAAAGCGCCGCCGGAAGCGATTGTTCGGTGCGAGGTGATCGAAGAGAAGGAGCTCCCGCGCGTCGTCGCGAAGGCGTGGCAGCCGCCGGAGCTGAAAAGTGAACTGATCCTCGCGTCCCGGTGGCTCGAGCCGGCGCTTCCCGCCGCTTTGGGCCTCGGACTCCGGACTCTGGAGTTCGTCGACGAGTTTCGGTGCCACGGCGACGACATCCTCCCGGTCTCGAAATGCGCGCGCGATCTCGGAAAAGGGGTTCCCCTCCGCCCGTGTGTCGGGATTCAGGAGCAGCAGCACGTCGCCGGAGGCGACTTCGGCGGCCTGGTTCACCGCCGGCCCGAAACCGCGATTCGTCTCGTTGACGAGAAGCGTGGCATCCGGCCAGCACGCCCGAACCGCCTCGGTGTCGAGCACGCCTCCTCCGTTGTCGACGACCGCGAGCGAAACTTTCGGTCCTCCGGCGGGGACCCGGGATCGCGCTTTCGCGAGCGCCTCGACCGCCGCGACCGTTTCCGATCCGTCTCGCCAGGAGACGAGGATCGCCGTGATCTCCCGGACCACTTCCTTACGAGCCGGCCGCCGCGGCCACGTTGCGGGCGACCGGATCGATCGCCGGCCAGGCGTGCAGCCGTCCCGGCTCGTCGTGCGCGGCAAGCGCGAGAAAGGGAATCTGCGGCCACACGAGAAACGGAAGAAGCGCTCCCTCCACTCCGAGCCGCCGCGCATGCGCGAGGTCGGCGCGCAGGAGGCGCGGCAGACTGCGCGTCAGAAAGCGCGGCGCGAAGTTCGCGAACAGCGTGCGCCAGCGGTTGCGCGCGGTCCAGACTGCTCGCCGGAACGGGGTCCGCCTGCCGGTCCGCGATCCCTCGTGCCGCGCGATTGCCTCGGGATCGCACGCGAAGCGCCAGCCCGCGCGCGCGAGGCGGAGCGAGAGATCCACGTCTTCGTAATATGCGAAGAACCGGTCGTCGAAGACTCGTCCGGGGCGCTCGGCAAAAGCCTCGCGCCGGAAGAGCGCGGCCGTCGCCGAGACCCCCGTGACCTCGAAGGCTCCGGGCGGGACGCGGGAGACGTCGATTCCGGCGTAAACCGGTACCGCTTCGCCGCGGTCGTTCCACTCGAGGCCTGCGGTGTCGACGCGCGTCCCTCCGGCAGCGAGGACGAGTCCCTGCACGCCCGCGAGCCGGCCGTCGAGCGCGAGCCGCGCGGCGAGCCGCGCGGTGTAGCCCGGGGTCAGCACTGCGTCGTTGTTGACGAGGAGCACGAAGGGCGCGCGGGTCCTCGCGATCCCCTCGTTGGCGGCCGCCGCGAAACCGAGGTTTCGCGAGAATGCCACGAGCCGCACGCCCGGCGCTTCGAGGGCGATTCGCTCGCGCTCCGCGGGGCGCGACGCGTTGTCCACGACGACGATCGAGAGGTCGACCTCGGTCTGCGCGTGAATGGATCGAATCGCGGCGAACAGCGAATCTCCACCGTCGCGGTTGACGACGATGCAATCCACGTCGGGGAGGGATGAGGCAGGGCTCAACGGTTGACTCGACTGCCCGCGCGAGGTGAAATCGCGCGAATTCATGCTATCACGCGAGTTTCTGCGCGAGAACGCGGAGCGGTTGCTCTCCGAAATGCCGGAGCGCTTCGCCGGATCGGGTCTCGAGCAGTTCGTCGAGCTCGACCTCCGCCGCCGGGCGCTCGTCACGCGACTCGAGGAAAAGCGCCGCCGTCGCAACGAGCTCACCGCGGTGCACGGCAAGCCGGATCCGGAGACGCTCGCCGAGATGAAGGCTCTCAAGGAGGAGATCCGCGACCTCGAGGCGGAGACGGAGCGCGTCGAGGGAGAGCTCGCGGCCGCCGAGCAGGGGGTTCCCAACGCGCCGCAGGAGACGGTTCCCCGCGGACGCGACGAGAGCGCGAACCGCGTCGAGCGAACGTGGGGCGAGCCGCGCAAGTTCGACTTCGAGCCGGCCGCGCACTGGGATCTCGGCCCGGCGCTCGGCATTCTCGACTTCGAGCGGGGCGCGAAGCTCGCCGGGGCGCGCTTCACGGTCCTGACGGGGGCGGGAGCGCGTCTCTCCCGCGCGCTCGCCGCGTTCATGCTCGATCTCCAGGCGCGCGAGCACGGATACGAAGAGGTGAATCCGCCGCTCCTGAACAATGCCGAGACGCTGTTCGGCACCGGCCAGCTTCCCAAGTTCGAGCAGGATCTGTTCCGAACGCGTGAGGGCCTGTATCTCGTTCCCACCGCCGAAGTGCCGCTGACGAACCTTCACCGCGACGAGATCCTCGCGGGCGAATCGCTGCCTCTCAAGTACACCGCCTGCACGCCGTGTTTCCGCGCGGAGGCGGGCGCCGCGGGACGCGACACGCGCGGGATGCTTCGCCAGCACCAGTTCGAGAAGGTCGAGATCGTGATGCTCACGGCGCCCGAAGATTCTTCGACGGCTCTCGAGACGCTCACCGGCCACGCCGAGGAAGTCCTCCGCCGTCTCGAGATTCCGTTTCGTGTCGTGTCGTTGTGTACGGGAGACCTCGGCTTCGCGTCGGCGAAGACCTACGACATCGAGGTCTGGCTCCCCGGCCAGAACGCGTATCGCGAGATCTCCTCCTGCTCGAACTGCGAGAGCTTCCAGGCGCGGCGCGCCAACATCCGCTTTCGCCGCGCCGCCGGGCACAAGCTGGAGTTCGCCCACACGCTGAACGGGTCCGGCCTCGCGATCGGCCGCACGCTCGTCGCCGTGCTCGAGAACTACCAGCGCGCCGACGGTTCGGTCGAGGTCCCCCGTGCGCTCGTCCCCTATTTCGGGGCCGCGGAGATCCGGGCCTCGGACACGCCACCTTAACGTAAACTAAAGATTAGAAGGAACTTAATGCCGCAGCCTGGCGCGAGCCTTGCTCGGACCCGGCAGTACGCCGGCTCCCGGAATGGGCCGGGAGCCGGGCGCTCCAACTCCTTCGATGGGGGGCATTCATGCGAACAACCAATTCACCCCACTTCCCACTCAAGACCAGACGAAGGCTCGCGTTCTGGTCCGTCGCGGCCCTACTCCTGGCTGCAGGCGCTCTCGCGTTCGTCCTGATCGGACCCGGCGCGGTCCGGCGCGTCGACGCACAGGAACCCGGTCCTTCGCTCACGGACCCGAACTTGACGGTATCGACCGTGGCGTCGGGATTCACGACGCCGATCGGCATCGCATTTCTCGGCGCGAACGAGTGGTTCGTGATCGAGAAGCAGACCGGGCAGGTCCACCGTGTCGTGGACGGAGTCGTGCAGTCGACCGTGCTCGATCTCGCAGTCAACAATGCTTCCGAACGCGGGCTTCTCGGCATCGCCCTCCATCCCAACTTCGAGACGAATCACTTCGTCTACCTGTTCTGGACCTGCTCGGCCCCGGCGCCGCCGCCCGAGGACCCGTTCTTCCCGACGGCCGCCACGTGTCCGGACATTCCGGCCCTCGGCGCGGATACGGGCGAAATCCTCGCGGTGCCTCTGCTCGGCAACCGGGTGGACCGCTTCGTCTGGGACAGCGGTACGCAGACTCTCACGTTCGATCGGAACCTGATCAAGCTCCGCTCCTTCCAGAACGACAGCTCGACCTCGCCGACCGGACCGAATGGCGAGATCCAACCCCCGCGCGGCAACCACGACGGGGGAGTGCTTCGATTCGGCCCGGATGGAAAGCTCTACGTGTTCTTCGGCGATCAGGGACGACGCGGCCAGCTCCAGAACCTTCCTTCGGGACCGACCGAGACGGGGCTTGGTCCGACGGTCGCCGACGATCAGTTCGGCGGGCCGGAGCCGGACGACGCGCACTTTTCCGGGGTCATCCTGCGCTTGAACGACGACGGAACCGCGCCGTCGACGAATCCCTTCTTCTCGGTCGGCGCATCGATGGGAGGCGAGGTCGGCGCGAACATCCAGAAGATCTTCGCGTACGGAGTTCGCAACAGCTTCGGGATGGCGTTCGATCCGCTCTCGGGCAATCTCTGGGAGAGCGAGAACGGCGAGGACGCCTTCGACGAGCTGAACCGGGTCGAGCCCGGGATGAACGGCGGCTGGATCCAGATCATGGGACCTCTCTCGCGGCTCGCGCAATACAAGGAGATCGAGACGACGTCGCTCCACAATGAGACGTTCCCCAACCTTCAGCAGTTCCGGTGGGGGCCGGAGCGAATCGCTGATTCTCCGGCGGAGGCGCTGTCGCGCCTTTTCGTCCTGCCCGGCTCGCACTACAGCGATCCCGAGTTCAGTTGGAAGCTCGTCGTGCCTCCTGCGGCGATCGGGTTCGTCAAGGGTCGCGCCCTCGGGCCCCAGTTCGAGGGCGACCTCTTCGTCGGTTCCGCCGAGCCGGGTGGGGAGGAGGAGGAGGAAGGCGGCCAGCTCTTCCGGTTCAACCTGACCGGAAACCGCCGGAAGATCGGCGTGGATAGTCCGGCACTGGAAGACCGCGTCGACGACAACGTCGAGTTCGAAGCGCCGCTCGAGAGCGAGAGCCTCGAGATCGGCACGGGCTTCGGCATCGTGACCGACATCCAGACCGGTCCGAACGGGAACCTGTTCGTCGTCTCCCTCTCGAACGGGAACATCTACGAGATCTCCCGGACGAAGTCGAAGTCGTGACACGCCAATCGAATGACCGTTTCAAATGAAAGGAGGGGCGAGATGAAAAGGGTTCTGTTGTTCATTTCAGTCGTTGCCATCGCGCTCGTGGCCTACGGAGACGACGGCGGTCGTCCCTTCTCGACGACCCTGATCGGTGCGAACGAAGTTCCCGGACCCGGTGATCCGGATGGCAGCGGTGAGGCCGCCCTGCAGCTCAACCCCGGCCTTCAGCAGATCTGCTTCCAGCTCACGGTGTCGGACATCGCCGCGCCGACCGCGGCGCACATCCACAAGGCGCCGGCGGGTGTTGCGGGACCGGTCGTGGTCCCGCTGACGCCGCCTCCGACGAGTGGCTCCTCGAGCAACTGCTTGAGCGTCGATCGGGACTTGACCCTGGACATCATCCAGCATCCCGAGGAGTACTACGTCAACGTGCACAACGCGGAATTCCCGGCTGGCGCGATTCGCGGACAGCTCTCGAAATAGCTCGCGCTGACCAGGCCCGGGCCGCCAGTGCGCGGCTCGGGCCGCCCGTTCTCCTACTGGAAGAACCGGCTGAGGACGATCGAGTAAGTCGTTCCCTGCCGGAACGAGTCGCGCGAGAGGCTGTGCGAATAGGACAGGGAATTCTACGTCGCGGGCTGGAGCCAGCCCCGCGGACGTATGCTTGGCCCGGAGCAAACGAGGAGGTGTGCGATGGCTGACAAGACGCGGCGCGTCGAGTACTACTACGTGACCGTTCCGGACCGCCCGGGCGAGGGCAAGAGAGTTCTTTCGGCTCTCAAGCAGAGCAACGTCAATCTTCTTGCGTATCTCGGGTTCCCGAGCGGAGACGGGAAGGCTCAGCTCGACCTCGTCCCGGAGAATGCCGACGCGCTCAAGCAGGCGGCCGGAAAGGCCGGTCTCAAGCTCTCCGATTCCAAGCGGGCATTTCTGATTCAGGGAGACGACCGCGCGGGAGCGGTCGCCGACGCCCTCGCGAAGCTCGCCGACGCGGACGTCAACGTCACCGCCGCGGCGGCGACCACCGTGGGAGGCAACTATGGCCTCCTCGTCTGGGTCTCACCGTCCGACTACGAACGGGCGGCGAAGGCGCTCGGAGCATAGAAGCGGGGAATCTCGGCTCGGGGTTCGGGGTGGTCGACTGAATTTCCGTCTTCGCGCCGTCGACGTTCGTTCGGCGCTTCGAAGCTAGAATGCCGGCGTGATCGGCGTTCCGGAACGCACCGAGGCCTCGCCCTACTACTTCAAGTACATCGACCGGATCTCGAGCGGCGACGTCGTCGAAGAGCTCGCGAACCAGCGGGAAGAGGCGCTCGAGCTCTTCTCCGGGATCTCAGAAGAGAAGTCGCTCCACCGATACGCGCCGGGGAAATGGAGCATCCGTCAGGTGCTCAACCACGTCAACGACAACGAACGGGTCATGGTTTTCCGTGCGTTCTGGTTCGCGCGCGGTTTCGACAGTCCGCTGCCGAGCTTCGAGCAGGAGGTCGCCGCGGCCAGGGCGCGGGCGGACGAGACTTCGTGGTCGAAAAACGTCGAGGAGTTCAATTCGGTCCGCCGCGCGACTCTGGATTTTTTCCGGAACCTCCCGGCGGACGCCTGGATGCGAAGCGGGATCGCCAGCGACAATCCCTTCACCGTGAGGGCCGTCGCCTACATCACCGCCGGCCACGCCGCCCACCACTTGGCGACCCTGCGCGAGAAGTACCTGTAAACTTCCCGAGGCCCTTACCGGAGAGGTGGGTGAGTGGCTGAAACCAGCGGTTTGCTAAACCGCCGTAGGGCTAATAACCCTACCGCCGGTTCGAATCCGGCCCTCTCCGCCAGTTAGCATCGCGGGGCTTGAAGCCCCGAGCCCGAGTTCTCTCTTCCTTCGCTCTACTCCTGTTCGTCGTCGCCGGAGTGTGGCTGTACCGCGACGCGTATCTGCCCCGTCTCCGCCGCGAATTCATCCCGTGGATGCAGCGGCTCGAACGGTGGCGCGACGGAGTCGAAGCAGTCCAGCGCGCGTTGAAGAGTCGCGACGCGACCGGCGCCGATCCGGACGGAATCACTCCGTTGCGGAACTGGGCCTGGGCCGGGCTCGACCGCCTCGCCTACGTGAAATACGACGTCCGCAAACCGAAGCACGACGTCGCCGCCGGCGCCGACAAAACGACCGGGCTCGTGGTCTTCACGCTCGGCGGCTTCCGGGCGGACGGGACGCGCGTGGAGCGCTCCGCGGAAGCCACCGTGACGACGAACGCCGGGAACGTTCTGGTTCGCCTCGGGCGGGTGCTTATGGAGGCAAGCGAGTCCAGCCCCCGCTTCCACGACGCGACCGCCGAGGCAGGCCTGGGCGCGATCCGCCGGGATCCGCGGGAGGCCGGTACGAACCGGCTGATCGCCGGCATCTGGCCGGGCTCCGGCGTCGCGGTTCTCGACTTCGATCGCGACGGAGACGAGGACCTCTTCGTCGGCGACGGCGTGAGGTCGATCCTGTACGAGAACGACGGAACCGGTCGCTTCACCGACGTCACCGAGAGAGCCGGCCTCGCGCGCTCCTCGTCGGAGGGCATCGCCGCGACCGGAGTCGCCGCGGGTGACGTGAACGGAGATGGATTCCCGGATCTCCTCGTCACCGACTCTTTCGGCCCGGCGCGCCTCTTTCTCAATGCAGGCGGAGTTCGTTTCGAGGAGGTCACGTCGGCGTCGGGCATCTCGGTCGCCGGCAACGCTCGGTCGGCCGCGTTCGCGGACGTGGACGGCGACGGCGACCTCGACCTCTTCGTGTGCGTCACCGGGGACTACTACCGCCAGATGCCCGATCCTCCCTACGGCGCCGAGGACGCGCGTCAGAATCATCTCTTTCTGAACGACGGCCACGGCCATTTTCGTGACGTCTCCGCGGAGTGGGGCGTGTCAGGGCCGAAGCGCTGGTCGCTCTCCTCGCTCTTTGCGGACTTCGACGGCGATGGACTGCCCGACCTCCTCGTCACGAACGACTTCGGCCTGAAGAACCTCTACCGAAACGATTCGGGGAAGCGCTTCGTCGACGTCACCCGGCGCGCCGGCGTGGAAGATCGGGCCTATGGAATGTCCGCTGCATGGGGGGACTTCGACGGCGACGGACGGCTGGACCTCTACACGACCGGTTGCTACACGCAGTGGGCTTTCCTGCACGAGTATCCGGGCCTGCCGATCCCGTTCCCGGGCCGGCTCTTTCTTTCGACCGCCGTGGGCTGGATGGAAAAGATGACGCGCGGCAACTCCCTCTTCCTCCAGAAGCCCGACGGATCGTTCGAGGATTCCACTGCGCGTTCGGGCGCGCGCAAAGCGGGTTGGAACTGGAGCACGGTCGCCGCGGACCTCGACAACGACGGCTGGCTGGATCTGTACTCCACGAACGGCATGTGGGGCGACGGGCGCAACCACGACCGCGAGCTCGAGTTCTGGTGGCAGACGCTCGCGTACTGGAACGATTACGTCGCGAAGCGTCGGACGTTCGACCGGAAGGGTGCCGGCATCGCCGGGATCGAGCGCGACCGGTGGTGGCGCAACCGCGGCCCGAACGCGGGCGAAGGTCCGATCTTCGAGGACAGCGCCTTCCTCGCCGGTCTCGACCTCGAGACGAACGGCCGCGCAGCCGTCGCTTTCGACGCGAACGGGGACGGAGCGCTCGATCTGTACGTCCGCTCCGTTGGCGCTCCGGAGGCGCTCTTTCTGGGACGGCGGAAGACGGGAGAGCATTTCCTCCGCCTCCGGCTCGTCGGCGCGGCCGGCAGAGACAACTCCGACGGCATCGGATGCCGGATCGTGGCAACGCTGCCGGACGGCCGCAAAATTCTGCGTGACAACGGAAACGCGAGCGGATATCTCTCGACGGGAAGCCCGATCGTCCACTTCGGACTCGGCGCGGCGACGAAGCTGGCGGGGTTGACCGTCCGCTGGCCGTCTGGAAAAGTGCAGAACCTGGGCGCGATTGTGGCGGTCGATCGCACACTGACCGTGGATGAGCAACGCGGCTTCTCGATGCCGTAGACTCAGGCCATGGACGCTGCGGACCATACCCACGATTACGACGTCGTGATTACCGGCGGCGCCGTCGCCGGAGCTTCAACGGCAATCCTCCTGCGCCGCCGCGTCCCCAGCGCCCGGGTCCTCGTCGTCGAGAAGTCCGACCGATTCGACTGGAAGGTCGGCGAGTCCACGGTGGAGGTCTCGGCGTACTTTCTGACCCGAGTTCTGAAGCAATACGACTACCTTTGCCGGGAGCAGCTTCCGAAGCAGGCCTTCCGCTTCTGGTTTCACAACGACTCGGTCAAGAGCGTGCGGGAGGCTTCCGAGACCGGCCCGACGCAGCTCACCCGGGTGCCCTCGTTCCAGCTCGACCGCGCAAAGATGGACGAGCAGCTGATCGCCGTCGCTGCCGCGGAGGGCGCAGAGCTGTGGCGTCCCGCCCGCGTGACCGGCTTCGAGCTGGGCGGCGAGGCGGGAAACACCGTGAGCGTCGAGAAATCCGACGGCTCTCGAGCCACGGTGCGCTGCAGATGGCTCGTGGATGCGACCGGCCGGCACGCCATGCTCGCGCGAAAACGCGGGGGCGTCACGCCGATCGAGTCGCACCCGATTTCCGCAATCTGGGTGCGATACCGCGGCGTCAAAGACTTGGACGGCGTCGACGTCGCCGGCACCGATCCCGCCGATCCGTACGCGCGTGCCGTCCTTGCGTCGCGCCGCCTCGCGACGAACCACTTCACGGGATGGGGCTACTGGATCTGGCTCATCCCGCTCCAGGGAGGCGAGACGAGCGTCGGACTCGTGTGGGACAAGCGTCTCCTCACCCCCGAAGGAAACACGCCGCTCGAGAAGCTGAAGCGGTTCCTCGATTCGAACCCGTTGACGCGCGAGCTCCTCGAGCACGCGGAACCGATCGCCGAAGACATCCGCTCCTACGGCCATCTTCCCTACTTCGTCGACAAATACATCGGGCCGGGATGGACCTGCGTGGGCGACGCCGGCGGGTTCCTCGACCCGTTCTACTCGCCCGGTCTCGACCAGATGTCCTTCTCGGTCCACTCGCGGGTCGAGCTCATGAAGCGCGCGCTCGGCGGCGAGTCGCCCGGAGAGATGGCCAAGGCGTACGAGGAACACAACCGCAAGTATTCGCGGTATTTCCACTACTTCTACGAGTCGATCTACCGCGACAAGTACTACGTCATGGGCGACTACGACACGATGACGACGGCATTCCTGCTCGACACCGCCCTCTACTACCTCGCCGCGGTGATCCCGATCTACCGCTGGAGCGCCGACCGGCTCGGGGTGCCCCCCTTCTACCAGGACGGCGCGGAGGTGGGTTACTACCCGATCCGCTTCTACAACCAGCGGCTGGTGACGATCGCAAAGCGCAAGATGGCCCTCGGCATCTATGGCAACCACAACGCCGGTCGTCGACCCGGACTCGTCGGCTACTCGGTGCGGGCAGCGAGCTTCGTCATGCTCGCTCACGGTCTCCTTCGTTGGTGGAAGGCGGAGCTCGCGAACGCGTGGACGTACGTGAAGAAGCCTCGGCTTTCAGCCGCGGCGGTCCCTGCGGGACCGGCGGCTGAAAGAGTTTCGACTTCCCGCGCAACCAGCAGCTGAGTCTTTACCGACACGAGGCCGATGCCCGGAACGGTTCTCGTCACCGGCGCCTCGAGCGGCATCGGTCGGGAGCTCGCCCGGCTCGCCGCGAAAGATCGACACGACGTCGTCCTCGTCGCCCGGCGGCGCGAGCGACTCGAAGCGCTCGCGGACGAGTTGACGGAGCACTACG
>DASXSX010000109.1:0-10694 GCA_036505815.1 Thermoanaerobaculia bacterium | reverse complement strand
CGGAGGAGGTGCGCGGCAGAGTCCCGGGTCCAGTTCACGCTCAAGCAGCCCTCCTTCCGGGGCGATCGACTAAAGGATAGACGAGGGGGAAGGAGGCGGGTTTACCCGGATCGAACCATCAAAAGACGGGCAGCGGGATCCCGTTGGTTTTCGTCGTGCCCTCGACCCGCGGGTCCCATCGTCCGGGGATGGGCGCCTGGCAGTTCGGGCAAGCGCCTCCGATCAGCCGGTTGCGCCGCACTCGGAAGCCGAACCGGTCGATGACGGTCGTGCCGCACTCGGGGCAGCGCGTGTGCTCCCACTTTCCGACCCGGCCGGGCAGGTTCCCGGCGTAGACGTAGCGGAGTCCTTCCTCGGTCCCGATCTCGGCGGCGCGAACAAGAGTCTCCGCGGGCGTCGAGCCGCGGTCCGTCATTTTGTAGTCCGGATGGAAAGCGGTCACGTGCCAGGGAATCTCCCGGGAGATCGAGGCGACGAAACCAGCCGCGCGACGCAGCTCGTCCTCCGAGTCGTTGAATCCCGGGATCACGAGCGTCAGCACTTCGAGCCAGATCCCCCGCTCGTGGATCCCGGCGATCGTGTCGAGGACGTTCTGCAGCACCCCACCGAGCTGCCGGTAGTGCTTGTCGTCCATCGACTTCAGATCCACTTTGTAGAAGTCGATCCACGGCCGGATGTAATCGAGGACCTGGGGCGTGCCGTTTCCGTTCGAAACGTACGCCGTGTAGAGGTCGCGCCGCTTCGCTTCCTGAAAGACGCCGACCGCCCACTCCGATGTGATGAGCGGTTCGTTGTAGGTCGATACCACGGTCGGCGCGCCGCATTCGATCGCGAGCTGCGCGAGCCCCTCCGCCGACACGTCGCGCGGCGCCGCGACCGCTTCGGGATCGCGGATGGACTGCGACGTGAACCAGTTCTGGCAGTACGCGCAGTGCAGATCGCAGCCGAGCATTCCGAAGGACAGCGCGTCAGAACCGGGAAGCGCGTGAAAGAAAGGTTTCTTCTCGACGGGATCGCACTGGATCGCACCGACGTAACCCCACGGCACCTTCAAGACCCCTCCCTCGTTGTAACGGACGCGGCACACCCCTTCGCGGCCCTCCGGAATCGGGCATCGGTGACCGCACGAGTAGCACTTCAGCCGGCCGTCGGGCAGCCGCTCGACGAGCTCTTCGGCGGCGGCGGCGGTCCGCCGAGCGAGGACCTCGGCGACGGGGGACCGGGCGGGAGATCGCGCAGCCATATGAGAATAAAGATAACGCCGTAGGCGATCGAGAAACTCCGTGAGGAGAGCGCGTGGGAGCCCTTTGCGGTGAAATAGTTCCGCGATGCGAGCGGGTTATGATCGGCCGATGCCCAAAACCCCCCGATTTCTGGGTCTCCTCGTCCTTTCTCTGCTGCTCGCGCGAGCGGTCTCTGCGCAGACCGACACCCCGACGACAGTCGCCGCCGGGAGCTCTTACGCGACCGACAAATCCGGCATCGTCAGCGGGGTCCGGATCGACGTCCGCCCGGACGGCTCGGTCTGGTTCCTCCTGCCCGCACTCGACCGGATCGCGGTCCTCCGCGGCGATCAGATGACGCAGTGGCAGATTCGCGACGATACCCATCTCGGGGCCAACCCCGTCGATTTCGAGTTGGACGGCGACGTCGTTTGGTTCATCGGAAATGGCGAAAGCGGGGTCGACGCGGGCCACTCCATCCTCGGCCGGCTCGACACAGCGACCGGCCAGGAGCGCGAGTGGGAGATCCCGGGAGCGCGCCCCGCGGGGTTCTACCGGGCCCCGGACGGAAAAGTCTGGATCCCCCAGACCGACCGGCGGCTGCAGTCGGTCGACCTCGCAACGCTCGAGGTCGTGGACCATCGCTCCGGCAACCCCGACGGCACCGGGACACAGACGATCGCGTACTCCGATATTGTCCTGGGACCGGACGACGCACTCTGGATGACGGACTTCGGAAACAACCGGATCGTGCGCTACGAACCGGGAGCTTCGCAGGAAACCTCCTGGACGCTCATCAGTCCGACCACCGCTCTCTTGAATCCTTCCCAGATCAAATTCGACGGGGAGGGGCGCCTCTGGATTTCGGAGTTCACCGGCGCACGCATCGAACGCTTCGACCCGGCGAGCGGCGACGTCGCGATATTCGGCGGGTTCCTCGATCCGATCCACTTCGACTTCTTCGGCGGACGCGTGTACGTGACGGAGGCGGCGGGCTCGAAGGGCCAGATCGCGGTCCTCGATCCTCTTCTCGCCGGCTTCGGCACGCACACGATCGAGCCGGAGACTCTCGCAGTCCGCACGATTGTCAACGCCCGACACGCAGTCGTGCACGACCGCACGATCACGCCGACGACCTTTGCGTCGAGCCCGGAAACGATCGCCGCAGCGGATCTGGTCGTGAGCATCGGCGCCAGCGGAGTCCTGCGGACCGAGATCCCCTGGACCAACGCCTATGGGATCGACGTGGTCGGCGGAGAAGTGTGGGTCGGCTCGAGCGGCAAGCTCGCGAAGCTCACGCTCCAGACGATCGGCGGCGCGTCCGACCTGATCGCCCCCGTTGCGACGCAGCTCGCCGGGCCGGCCGAGTCGGAGGGCCGGGTCGACATCATGCTGTACAACCCGAGCGATACTCCGATCGCCGGCCAGGCTCTGTATCTCTTCTCTCCCGGGTATTTTGCGGCCCGCGCGACGTTCAACGTGGGCCCGGGCCAGACGTCGCTCGTCTCCGACGCGTTCGGCGACCTCGGCTCGTCCACGATACCGATCAACGGCGCGGTGCGGATTCTCGTCGCCTCCGGTCCCGCCGACCAGCTCGTGGCCCGGGTGCGCACCGCGAGAGCCCGAGCGGACGGCGGCTCTTTCGGCTACGCCGTGCCCGCGCTCTCCGCCTCGGGAGGTCTCGAAAGCGGCTCGACCGGGACCCTTTTCACCGGCGGCCGGGACTCGGAGACCTCCACCTTCGGCTTCTACACGCCCTCGGGAGCCGAGGCCGTTTTCACGCTGGTCGCGCCGGACGGGACCGTCCGCGGCTCGCTTCCTCTCTCGGTCGCAGCTTCCAACATCGGTCAGGAGTTCCAGCCGGCCGCCTCCGCTTTTGGTGTCCCGGCGGAGGCCGGCGACGTCATCTCAGTCGAGGTCACGTCCGGAACGGTCTTCCCGTACGTGCGGATCGTCGACGGAGGAACCGGCGACGCCGCGATTTCGCTGCCGGCGAAAGCGAGCAGCGATGCCGTGTTTCCCAGCGCCGGGACCGCCGTCGGCCTTTTCGACACGAGCTTCGTGTCCGACCTCTACCTTTCGAACCCCGACGCGGCGGCGAGCGCCGACGTGACGATCTTCTACTATCCGCTCGGCTCGCGGGCCGCGCCGGCGACGGCGACGCTCACCCTCGCACCCGGAGGAAGTGAGGTCGTCACCAACGTCCTCCAGGCGCTCTTCGCTATCGACCTGGGCCAGGGGACGCTCGCCGTCGCTTCCGACGTGCCCGTCGTCTCTTCGCTCCGGATTGCCGCCGTGAAGCCCGAGGGTGACTTCGCCACGCTCGCGCTTCCGATCGACCCGGACGGAATCGTGCTGCCCGGTGGGACGGCGTTCGTCATCGGCGCGCCTCAGACCCCGACCCGCCGCAC
This sequence comes from Thermoanaerobaculia bacterium, assembly GCA_036505815.1. Classification (GTDB taxonomy): domain Bacteria; phylum Acidobacteriota; class Thermoanaerobaculia; order UBA5066; family Gp7-AA6; genus Gp7-AA6. The sequence continues at coordinate 7,060 of DASXSX010000109.1, read as the reverse complement.
CAACCTTCTCTTCTTCAACCGGGGCGCCGCGGGGACCGTCACGGTCATCGGCTACAACGGGAACAACAGCGAGATCGGCCGCCGGAGGATTCCGATCGGAGATCACCAGGCCATCCGGGTGGACTCCGTGATGGCCGCGCTCGGCGCGGACGAGGAGAGAAACGGACGGCTCGTCGTCGAAGCGTCGGACGGGATGCTGCTCTACGCCTGGGCCGCCGAGGTGGACGGGCCGACGGGCGACGTGGAGATCATCCCTTTCCGCTGAGTCCAGTGACTCGCACGACGGTGATCCGCGGCTCGGGGATGTTCGTTCCCGACAGCGTCGTGACCAACGAGCGGATGTCCCGTCTCATGGACACGAGTGACGAGTGGATCCGTCAGCGAACGGGCATCGCGGAGCGGCGCTACGCCCGGAAGGGAACTTCTTCGTCGGACCTCGGCGTCGAGGCCGCAAAGCGGGCTCTGAACGACGCGGGTGTGGAAGCCCGCGACCTGGATCTCATCGTCTTCGCCACGATGACGCCCGATCATTACTTTCCCGGCAACGGAGGTCTCCTCGCGCAGAAGCTCGGGCTCGAGACGACTCACGCGCTCGACGTCCGAATGCAGTGCGCCGGCTTCCTCTCGGGGCTGCAGGTCGCGGACGCGTTCATTCGCTCCGAAACGTACCGCCGCGTGCTCCTCGTCGGCGCGGAGTGCCACGCCTCTCTCTATCCGTGGAGCGACGCGGAGTGGGCGGTGATGTTCGGTGACTCGGAGGGTCCCGTCTCGCCCGAAGTGTACGCGTGGGGAACCGCGCAGCGCGACCGCGCGGTGATCTTCGGAGACGGCGCGGGAGCTTTCGTGCTCGAAGCGAACGAGACCGGCGACGGCCGAGGATTCCTCGGCTTCGAGATGCGGACCGACGGCGGCCACTGGGACAAGCTCTACGTGCCGGGAGGAGGCTCGCGGAGCTTTCCCTACTTTTCCCCCGAGATGTACGCGAGCAACGGCACGGTGCCGGTCGTCGAGGGTCGCCAGGTCTTCCGGCTCGCGACGAAGGCGATGCCGGACATTGTGCGCGAAGTCCTCGCGAAATACGGCCTCAAGGTCGAGGACCTCGACCTGTTGCTGATGCATCAGGCGAACCTGCGGATCAACGAGGCCGTCCAGAAGAATCTGGGGCTCGCCGACGAGAAGGTCTTCAACAACATTCAGAAGTACGGCAACACGACCGCGGCGACGCTTCCGCTCGTCTTTCACGAGGCCAGGCAGGAGGGGCGAGTGCGGCCCGGCTCGCTCGTCTGTTTCACGGCCCTGGGCGCGGGACTCCACTGGGGCGCGGGTCTCGCGAGAATCTGACCGGGAAGCGGTCATCCCGAGCGAAGCGAGGGATCTCTTATGATTTCGTAAATAACGGATCGGCCGAAACCGCGTGGCTATACTGCGCCGCGTCGTGAAGGCCCTCTGTATCCGGACCGTTCTGATCACGGCATGTCTCGCCGCCGCCGGATGCGGAGACGAGAAGCGGCTGCCGACCGAGCCCACGACCGAGCCCCCCGCCGACGCGACCTTCACGAGAGTCCAGGCGGAGGTTTTCACTCCGAAGTGTGCACTGTCCGGATGTCACATGGGCCCCGCCAGCGCGGCACAGGAAGGGATGGTGCTCGCCGAAGGCTCCGCCTACGACAACATCGTCATGGTCCGGTCGAACCAGAACCCGAACCTCTTCCGCATCGCCCCGGGCGATCCCGCGAACTCGTACCTCGTGCGCAAGATCACTCCCTTCACGGACATCATTGGAGACCACATGCCCCAGACTGGATCCATCTCGGACGGACAGCGCCAGCTCGTTACGCAATGGGTCGTTCGGGGAGCGCCGAGGGATTGATGCGGGACGGATTCAAGGTTCGAGGTTCGAGGTTCAAGGGCGTGCTGATTCTCGCCCTTGCCGCGACTCCACTGGTCGCGCAGGAGGCGCCGGCTCCGGAGCCCACGCGGCCGCCGGAGGGATCCCGCATCATCAACCTGCCGTCGACGGAAGTTCCGGCCGCGGGCACTCTCGGCGTTCTCTTCACGCACCGCTTCAAGCAGGCGCTCGGCGACAGCAACGCACGCAATCTCTTCTCCCTCGACTCCGGGGCGGACGACGACTTCGGCGTCTCGTACTCGCCGTTGAACAACCTGGAAGTCTCCCTCGACCGCTCGTCGATCGAGGCGGACTATGAGCTCGCGGCGAAGTACCGCTTTCTGTCGATGGAGCCGAACCGGCCCCTCGCGCTCGCCCTGCGCGTGGGAGGCGACGCGGACACGAAGGAAGACATCGAAGACCGCCAGGCGTTCTTCGCGCAGGGAATCGCTTCTGTGGCGCTCGGACCTCGCGCGCGGATCACTGTCGTCCCAACTTACGTCTCCAACACCTCGCGGTTCCGGAACGTGTTCAACGTTCCCGTGGCCGTGTCGCTCGCCCTGACACGGTCCGTGAACGTGCAGGGGGAGTTCGTCCCGAAGAATCGCGATTACGGGGCATCGGAGTTCGGCTGGATCGTCGCGGTCGAGAAGACCGTTCTCCGGCACCGCTTCTCCTGGACCTTTGGAAACCTTCGCGCGACGACCGTCGACCAGTATTCCGCGTCGGACCCGGCCGGCGGAAGGCTCTCGCGCGGCGACGTCTACATGGGCTTCAACATCGTGAGGCAGTGGAAGCTGAAGTAGCCTCCGCCGTACGGATACTCCCGAAACCCCGAAGCTCCACGTTCCACGGCTCGAGAGGAGAGAGCGGCTCGTCTCGCTGACCGCGGTTCCGCTCTCCGACGCGTGGACTGGAGGCAAGCCGAGACTCGCCACCGCAGTTCGCGTCGGCATGCGCGAGGGAGCTCTCGTCGTCCGCTTCGATGGGCGCGATGACGGAATGGTCGCGACGCTCACCCGGCGTGACGAGCCGCTCTGGACCGAAGACGTCTACGAGGTCTTTCTGTCCCCTCTCGACCCGCCGACCGTCTACTTCGAGTTCGAGGTGAACCCGCTCGGAGCCGTCTTCGACGCGCGGGTCGAGTCGCCGGACCTCGCGCGCGCCACCATGCGGGTGGACTCCTCGTGGAACCTGCGGGGACTCTCCGCCAGAAGTCGCGTGCGGCCGGGGCGCTGGTCGGCGGTGCTCGCGATACCGCTGGCGCCGCTCTCGCCCCGGGAAATACCGCGACTGTGGCGGGCGAACTTCTATCGGATCGACCGCGGAGCGCGCGACGAATTCTCCGCCTGGTCTCCGCCTTTCACCGATCCGGCCGACTTCCACACCGCTGCCCGGTTCGGCCGGCTCGAGCTGCCGGCGCCCAACCAGTCTCCCTAGCGGCGGTCCGGTCGGGAACTCACGCTTTCGAACGGAATTCCCATCTCCTCGAGCCAGTCCTGCGCCCGCTCGCGCGCGCGGCGCTCTTTGAACTGGAAGAACCGGGCCTCTTCTTTCGGGTGACGCAGGAGCGCCGCCCGGTACGCAGTCACGGAGTCCGGAGAGGAAAGCGCGGCCTCGAGGTCGCGCCGGGAGGACGGCTCCTCGCAGAGCGCGGCGAACTGTTCCAGGTCTCCGCGCGAGCGCTCGCCCTGGTCCCGGGGGACAGCCGCGTAGCGCGGATCCGTGCTCATCGCCGAGTGTCTCTCCGCGTCGCGCTCGAGCACCTGGATGACCTCGCCGGATTGCCGGTCGAAGAAGTGAGTGATCTGCCGGGACCGGCTTTCGAAGGCGACGACGAGGCCTTCCCAGTCAACCTCGAGCGGCATGGCAAAACGCGCTGCGGAGGCGTAGCCCCGGCATAAACCGCTATGATAAGCGGTTGAGGCCAGCGTGAAGAAAATCGCGACGTTCGACGACTGGATCGACGCCTTCCGCGAGTGGCAGAAGGACATCGGCCTGCATCTTCCGAGGTACGCGGACTACCAGTTCGAGGCGAAATACGGGGACCTGAAGACCGACGAAATCGAGTTCGGCGACTTCAAGGGAAACAAGAAGTGGCAGCGGGTGACGCAGATCCCTCACCAGCCGATCCGCGACTCCCTCCTGAACCTGATCGTCTACCAGGGCGACACGGAGTTCGCCTCGGTCGAGCAGCAGCGCAACCTGCTCGAGACCTCTCCCTCCGACTACGACACCGACAGCGTCTGCCGGATCATGGTGGAGGAGATGCGGCACGGCTGGCAGATGTGCCACCTGCTCGTCACTCACTTCGGAGAGACCGGCAAGATCGAGGCGCGCAAGCTCCTCGAGCGCCGGTCGTTCGACAACAACCGGCTTCTGGGCTCCTTCAACGTGGACGTGGACAACTGGGTGGACTTCTTCACGTACACCGAGTTCGTCGACCGCGACGGAAAGTTCCAGCTGAACATGCTTTCGACGTCGGGGTTCGCGCCTCTCGCTCGCTCGATGGGCCCGATGTTGAAGGAGGAAGGATTTCACCTCGGGACCGGGCACATGGGCTTGCAGCGCATTGCGAAAGCCGGAAGGGTGCCGGCTCCCCTGCTGCAGAAATACATCAACAAATGGCTGTCGACCGCATACGATCTCTTCGGCAAGGATCACTCCTCTTCCGCCGAATGGTTTTATGTGTGGGGCCTGAAGGGCCGGTACGACGAGCATCGCCACGCGGGAGATCCCGATCGCGAGCACCTGAACGAGCTCTCGCGAGAGATGTACAAGCAGGAAGTCGACAAGCTGATCGATCAGGTCAACGGGCAGCTGCCGGCGGATTCCCCGAAGATCGTCGCTCCCGACATGAAGTACCACCGGGGGATCGGCGAGTTCGCGGGGAAGACCTATTCGGTTTCGGGCGAGCTCCTGACCCCGGCCGAGTACGAGAAGCACCTCTCCGAGACCTTGCCGACTCGAGAGGAGCAGCAGTTCATCGCCGCATTGATGCACGAGCCGGGCTGGATCGCGCCGCGCGAGTCGCTGATCGCAACGTAGCGCGAGCTCTCTCCCGCCGGCTTCTCGCCTGGTTCTCCCGCGAGAAGCGCGAGCTCCCCTGGCGCGGGACCACCGATCCGTACCGCATCTGGGTTTCGGAGGTCATGCTCCAGCAGACGACCTTCGCCGCCGTGAGGCCGCGTTTCCTTCCCTTCCTCGGCCGCTTTCCCGACGTCCAATCGCTTGCGGCGGCAGGCGAGGACGAAGTGCTCGCCGCCTGGTCGGGTCTCGGTTACTACGCGCGCGCCCGGAATCTGCGCCGCGCGGCGATCGAAATCGTTCGCGATCGCGGCGGCGTGATTCCCCGCGAACCGAGCGCCCTCCGGCAGTTACCGGGCTTCGGTGATTACATGGCAGCGGCGATGGCGTCGCTCGCTTTCGGGCAACAGATCCCCGCGGTCGAGGCGAACGTCGAACGGGTTCTCTCCCGGCTGTTTGCCCTGCCCGGCCGCGCGGGATCCCGAGCGCTTCGCGATCGAGTGACTTCGCGGGCGCGGGAACTCCTTCCCGCGCGGCGCGCCGGAGAGGTCACCGCCGCCCTCATGGATCTCGGTCAGCTGATCTGTACGTCGCGGCGGCCGTCCTGTCCAAAATGCCCGCTCGCCGGCGTCTGTGAAGCCCGGCGGCGCGGCAATCCCGAGCGGTTTCCGGGCCGGCGGCCGAGGCCGTCACCGATCCGCGTTTCGCTCGCCGCCGCGGTGGCGGAGAAGGACGGTCGTCTCCTTCTCGTGCGCCGCCGTTCGACCTGGCTCGAAGGTCTCTGGGAGTTTCCCAGCGCCGAGGCCGACTCGCCCGAGAAGGCGCGACGGGCGCTCGCCCGCCGTCTCCGCCCGCTCGAGCTCGCGCTCCTCCCTTCCCCGCCGATCGGCCGGGCGCGGCACACCGTCGTGAACCGGCGGATCGAGGTCGCCGTCTTCCTCGCGGACCCGATGTCCCGAAACATGACCCGGCGGCGGGACGCGAGCTGGTTTCTGCCGGCAGAGCTCGACCGGGCAGCCGTCCCGACGCTGACGCGCAAGATCGCGGCCGCGGCCGTTCGGGGGTCAGGCGGGTATTTAGGTATTTTGCCAAACGGTATTACCAAACTGCCTGCCTGACCCCAGCGCAGAGATCGCGGCCGCGGCCGTTCGATCCGGTTAAGATTTCCGCCAGGATTCAGCATGCGGATGGAGTGGGCCGGGCGTCCGGCCGACGTGCGCGAGATCGGAAGCGGGAAACCGGTCCTCCTCGTCCACGGCTACCCTCTGGACGGCGCGATGTGGTCCGGCGTCGCGCGGGCTCTCTCCACACAGTTCCGGGTCTTGAAACCCGACCTTCCGGGCCGCGGCAACACCGAAGCGCCTGCGCCCGACTCGATCGAAGGTTACGCGGATTTCGTGGACGCGATCGTGGGGCAGCTCGAAGGTCCCGTGGGACTCGCGGGATTCTCCTTCGGCGGTTACATCACGCTCGCGTACCTGAAGCGGCGGCCGGAAAAGATCCGCGCGCTGGCGTTCGTCGACACTCGCGCATCGGCAGACGACGAGGCCGGGCGGAAGAAACGCGACGAGATGATCGCCGCGGTGCGGGGGAACGGACTCGCTCCCGTCCTCGAATCGATGCCGGGCAAGCTGCTCTCCCCCGAGTCTCTCGCGCGGCGGGACCTCGTCGAGCGCGTCCAGCGGATCATTTCGCGTCAGAAGCCCGAAACCATCGAGGCGGACCTGGTCGCGATGCGCGACCGGCCGGACTCGAGCGATTTCCTGCGGCAGATTTCCATTCCGACGCTCGTCCTGGTCGGAGAGCGCGACCTGCTCACGCCGCCGGCGGACTCGGAGGCGATGGCGGCGGCGATCCCGGCGGCGCGGCTCGTGACGATTCCGGGCGCCGGACACCTGGCGCCGATGGAGCGTCCGAAAGCGGTGTCGCAGGCGCTCGGAGATTTCTTCGCGGCCGCGCTTTCCGACTGAGACAGAAACAGGCCCGATTCCGTCTAGAAATTGATGGTGGCGACGACGGTATCCGTGTAATGGCCGGTCGGGCTCGCCTGTCGCGCCGGGACCCGACCGTAGATCGTGACCGTGTGGTCCTGGTTCAGAAGCGGGAGATAAGGCCCGAAGTGGACACTTCCTCCAGTCGCGTCTC
>DASXSX010000108.1:0-14590 GCA_036505815.1 Thermoanaerobaculia bacterium | reverse complement strand
CATGAAGGCGCCGCGCGAAACGGCGCCTTCATGTACACTTCGCGCTTCGCGAACTCATTTTTCGAGGACCTTTCGTGCAACGACCCTCCCTTCTGCGACATGCGGCGTTCCTGTTCGCTCTTTCGGTCGGCCCGGTCTTCGCTCTCTCTCCGAAAAGCGCGGAGCCGATAGCCGCCGCAAGCGCCTCGGACGGAAACGTCACGGTGTTGGTCGAGCTTTCCGAGCCGCCTGTCGCCCGGTACGAGGGGGGAATCGTCGGACTTTCCGCGACCGCTCCGGAGAAGACCGGCATCACTCTTCTCGCCGCTCACCGCGAGGAGGTCGCGCGATACCGCGACTATCTCGACGCGCGGCAGGAAGAGCTCGTGGAACGGATCCGCGTCCGGCTTCCGGATGCCCGGGTCGGCGCGCGCTACCGGACCGTCTTCAACGGGTTCGCCCTGGCCGTTCCCGCCGGATCGCTTCCCGGGCTCGCCAAACTCCCGGGGGTCGCCGCGGTGCATCCGGTCCGCGAATACCTCCCGACGCTCGACGCTTCGAATCCGGCCATGGGCGCGCCGGTCTTCTGGTCCGCGCTCGGCGGAGACGACCAGGCCGGAGCGGGGATGAAGATCGGGATCATCGATACCGGTGTCGACTTTTCGAACCCGATGTTCTCGGACGGCGCGCTCTCGCCGCCGCCCGGGTTCCCGAAGGGGGACGCGACCCTCGCGAACGGAAAGGTGATCGTGGCCCGCTTCTTCCAGTCGATGAGCGATTCGCGCGACACGAATACCGATCCGGGTCACCGGACGGCCCAGGATCTCGTGGGCCACGGCTCGCACTCCGCCGGCGTCGCCGGAGGAGCGCGGGTGGACCTCTCCGGCTCGGGCCGGCGCGAGATCACGGTCTCCGGGGTCGCGCCGAGAGCATGGATCGGCGACTACCGCATATTCGCGCCGCGCGCGTTCGACGACAACATCATCGCCGCGATCGAAGCCGCGGTCGAAGATGGGATGGACGTCATCAACATGAGCTTCGGGAGCTCCCCGGCCGGCGATCCACTGCAGGACGCGATGATCCGCGCGACCGAGAACGCGATCGCGGCCGGCGTCGTCGCCACGATCAGCGCGGGCAACGACGGGCCCAATCCCTCGACGGTCGGGTTTCCGGGAGCCGCTCCCCACGCGATCACCGTCGGAGCAAGCGCCAACGCCCACTACGGCGTTTCGTCGCTCGGGATCTTCGAGGTGACCTCGGGACTTCCGTCGGTTCCCGCTAACCTCGCCTCGATCGTGGGCGGCGCCTGCTCGGATCAGTGCACCCTGCCGAGCTTCGCGCTCTCGGCGCCGCTCGCCGACGTCGACGCAGTCGACGGCCAATCGCCCGGAATCGCGTGCACTTCTCTGCCGGGAGGATCCTTGAACGGCCGCATCGCGCTCGTTCAGCGCGGGACGTGCACCTTTGCCGTCAAGGGACAGATGGTCCAGGCCGCCGGCGCCGTCGGGATGGTGATCTACAACTCGGACGACCCGTCGGTGTTCAACAGCGGCGAACAGCTCTTCAACCCGGCGCTCACACAGGCGTCCGTTCCCGCGTTGATCGTGCGTCGGAGCGACGGCCTCGCGTTGAAGAGCTTCATCGGGGCGAACTCGTCGCCTTCCGCGATCGGACAGATGCGGGCCGCACCGTCCGGAACGCCGCCGTTTGCCGGGGTAGCGATCCCCGATCGCCTGACGTCGTTCTCCTCACGCGGCCCGACGCCCGACCTCCAGATCAAACCGGACCTCGCAACGGTAGGGCTCGACAGCTACGCGCCGTGCCAGGACGACTCTCCCAGCGGCGAGGACCGCTTCCCCGCTCCCGATCCACACCGGGGGGCGGGCACGCTCTACGACGCGAGCGGCTTCGACTTCGCTTCCGGGACATCGTTTTCCGCGCCGAGGGCGGCGGGCGCTTCGGCCCTCGTCAAGCAGCAACATCGCGGCTGGAGCCCGGAGCTCGTCAAAGCGGCGCTGACCGAGACGGCCGCGCGGCCGACCGATTCGGGAAAGATCGGTCTCGAGCGGATCATGTCCCGCGGCTCCGGCGACATCGACCTCGCCGCGGCATCGACCGTCGAGAGCCTCGTCCTGCCGACGAGCACGAGCTTCGGGCGGGTCACGACGGAGTCCGCGCCCTTCACGCTCTCGAAGACGTTCACCTTGAAGAACCAGTCGGCCGCGACCGTGCGCTACTCGATCGAGGCCCACGCATCGGCGGGAGATTCCGCCGTCACCCCGAGCGTCCACCCGGCAGACTTGACGCTCGGACCGGGAGAGGACGGAACGGTGACGCTCTCGGTCGCGGTCGGAGCCGGGGTCGCTGCGAACGAGATCGACTCGGAAGGATTCCTTTCGGTCTCCGACGGCCGGATGACGATTCCCGAGATTCTCTACGTCCCCTACTGGATCCGCACCGCGCCGCTGACGCCCGCCGAACCGTACCTGCGCGCAATCAACGCACGGGGGAAGAACTAGACCAAGGACCGTGGAAAAAGGCGGCCGCCGTTACTTTGGTCCTTGGTCCTTGGTCTTTGGTCTTTGGTCTATCCCAATACTTCCATCTCCGCCGCGTCGTCCGGGAATGCGCATTCGCACCAGGCGAGCACCATGCCCTCTTCGCCCGCGAGCTCGACGATCCGGCACTCGCAGGTGAAGCAGACGTCGCCGACCACGAGCCCGGAAACCGTGTGGCGGTCGCGGATCGGGAACGACTGCCGGAGCGGCCGTGCGCTCCTTTGTGATCTCACGCATCACTCCGGGTAATCAATGGCCGGATCATCGCCTTAAGTCCGCCGAGCTCGCTCTCCATCCCACCGAGCCGGACCTCCATCCCACCGAGCTGGACCTCGATCCCAGCGAGCCGGACCTCGACCCCATCGAGCCGGACCTCGACCCGGTCGAGGCGCACTTCGACTCCGTCAAGGCGCACTTCGACTCTGTCGAGCCGCACGTCGACTCGGTCGAGACGGTTCTCGACCCTCTCGAGTCTGTCCGTGTTGGCTGCGAGACCTTCGATAACCACGCGGATATCGGAGCGCAACCCTTCGGCCACGACGTTGAAGTGCCGTTTGATCTCTTCCGCGGTCTCGTAGTCCATCAATTGTGGTTGTCGCGAGCCTAGCTCAGGTTCATATCCTCCGCCAGACAACGGAGGTTCACCCCTTCACGCAAATGACTTGCCGCAGCCCGGCGACCACTTCGACGAGATCGCTCGACTTCGCGATGACTTCCTCGATCGGCTTGTAGGCCGACGGGATCTCGTCGACGACGCGCGCGTCCTTCCGGCACTCGACTCCCTCGGTCTGGCAGACGAGGTCCTCGGCGGTGAAGCGCCGCCGCGCCTCGCTCCTCGACATCTTCCGGCCGGCGCCGTGCGGCGCGCTCTCGAACGACTCGGGGTTCCCGAGCCCGCGTACGATGTAGCTCCCGGTTCCCATCGAGCCGGGAATGATCCCGAGCTCCCCCTTTCCCGCGCGGATCGCGCCTTTCCTCGTGACCAGGAGCCGGTGGCCGAAGTGGACCTCGTCGGCGACGTAATTGTGGTGGCAGTCCACGGCGAGAGTGATCCCGAGCCGCGAGACGTCGTCGCGAAAGCCGAGCGCGAACGCGAGCTGCCTCAAAAGCCTCGACATCATGATCGCGCGGTTCTCGCGCGCGTATTCCTGGCACCAGAGGAGGTCGGCATGGTATCGCTCGAAGTCGGGCGTGCCCTCGGAAAACCAGGCAAGGTCGGCGTCGGGCAGATCGTCGAGGGCCCGGCCCATCGCGCGTTTCGCGTTCCCGATGTGGATCTCCGCCACGGTCTTCCCGACGTTCCGGCTGCCGGAGTGGAGGAGAGTCCAGATCTTCCCGTCGTCGCGGTCGACGCAGACCTCGATGAAGTGGTTTCCGCCTCCGAGCGTCCCGAGCTGATGGAGGGCGCGCTCGGCGACCGCCTTCGAGACGGCCTGCGGAGCGCCGTGCGAGTCCATCCAGTCGACAGCCGCTTCGAAGGGCTGCCGCTTCTGCTCGCGGCCGACCGGGATCTCGCGCTCGATCGAATGGCGCAGCTTCTTCAACTCTTCGAGGCTCAGGGCCTCGGCGCAGATGGAGGTCTTGCGCGCCGACATCCCGCATCCGATGTCCACGCCGACGGCGGCGGGACAGACGGCCCTCTTCGTCGGAACGACGGCGCCCACCGCCGCGCCTTTGCCGAGGTGAACGTCCGGCATTGCCGCAACGTGAGGGAACACGGCCGGCAGCGAGGCGATATTCTTCAGCTGCTCGATCGCCTCCGGCTCGATCCGGTCGGTCCAGACCTTCACCGGGACGCGGCCATTCAGAACCATCTCGATCGGCATCGCGTCGGATCCTATCCGTCATCCCGAGGCGCGAAGTGCCGAGGGATCCCTCGCTTCGCTCGTGATGACCGTTCGCGTGGCCGAAAGCTTGCACCGACCCGCCCCGATGGACTCGCGGATCCCGACCGATCCGACGCCGCCGGCGCGCGCGAAGGACGCTTCGGGGATCCTCGCGGTGCGCACCGGTATTTTCGGCAAGCGCGGTTCCCGCCGCAAGCTTCCGCGACCGGGCTCTGGAGCGCTGCTCTTCCTCTCCCTCGTCGTCGCGCTGGGAGGGGCCGCCGCGGCGATGCACCGGCGGGCCCTCGAGCGGGAGTTCTCCTCGCGGGTCACGCTCTCTCAGGCGACGCCTTTCGAGATCAAGCGCATCCGGCGCGAGCTCCTGGACCTCGAAGTCGACGAGAAGGCTCTCGCGAACGCCCTCGACGCGCGGCTGAAGTACCTCGAGAGCACGCGCCGGAACGAGTTCTACATTTCGATCGACACGCGCAAGCGCGAGTTTTCGTTCCACTTCGCCGACAAGATCCTTCGCGACTCACCGGTCGAGGTCGGGAGGCCCAAGACCATCGTTTCCGGAAAGAAGAGGTGGACGTTCGCCCCACTGACGGGCGCCTTCAGCGTCACCGAGAAGTTCGAGAACGGCGGATGGAAAGCGCCCGAGTGGGTCTATCGAATGGACGGCCGAATGCCTCCGAAAGCGCTTCCGACGATCCCGAACGGCCTCGGCCGCTACGTGATCGTCCTCGGCAACGACTACGTCGTTCACTCTCCCCCGCCTCCGGAGAGCCCGTTGAAAGGGGTCAAGCCCGGATCCTTCATGGTTTCGGAAGCGGACCTCGCGGCAATCTGGAAGCGGGTCGGGCCGGCGACGCGCGTGTACGTCTTCTGACGGAGGGATCCGCTCGATGAAGTTCCGGCTCGGGTTCCTGGGCGCGTGGGCGCTCTTCGTCATAGGCGTCATTCTCGCCGCCGCGGTCGGCGGCGCGGAGTGGCAGAACTGGAGGGACGTCGAACGGCTGCGCAAGCTCCGCACGATCGACCGGATGATCGCGGAGCGGCTCGGTTCACGCATGGACGTTCTGAAGGAAGCGGAAGAAGAGCGCGGAGCGCGCGTGGAACGGCTTCGAAACGCAGTCCAGGAAGTCGACGTGAAGCTCGACGACTCGCAAGACACCCGGCAGGCGATCGTCGTGTCGACCGCCGAAAACCGTCTCTCCGTGCGGCGCGGTGGAAAGACGATCTTCCAGGCGGTTTGCTCGACGGGCAAGGGAACGACCTTGACCGACTCGAGCGGCCGGACCATGGTCTTCGAGACCCCCACGGGAAAGTTCCGCGTCGTGTCGAAAGAAGAAAACCCTCGCTGGGTCCCGCCCGACTGGCATTTCCTCGAGGAGGCGCGCAAGAAGAAAAAAGCGGTCATCCGCCTGAATCCGGGCGACGCGATCGACGCCGCGACGGGAGAGCCCGTTTCCGCCACGGCGAGCGGGGGGGTGTGGGGATCGGTCGACTCGAGGAGCAGCTCCGGACGCGTGCTGAAGATCCGGAACAACAGCGTGGTCGAAGTTTCCCCCGACGGATCCGTCAGAGAGCTTCCGCCTGGAGAGATGATCGAGACCCGCAACGCGATCGTCGTCCCGCCGATGGGCGCCCCGCAACGCCGGTTCGACAAGGTGCTCGGCAAGTACCGCCTGAACATCGGCAGTGGCTACGGAATCCACGGGACTCTCGCCACAGACCAGCTCGGCCGCAGCGTCTCCCACGGCTGCGTACGCCTGGGCGACGCCGACATGGAGCGGCTCTTCTCGATGGCGCAGGCGGGGGATCAGGTCCTGATCTATTGAGGAGCGTTCCGCTCACGGTAGACTCATCCGGCGGAGAAGCCGCGGCATCCCGAGCGATTGCAGGTCCAGTGAACCCGCTCGCGCCGCCCACGTAATTCTCAGCCAGAGGTCGAATGCGCCAGAGCCACACGCGAGAGAGTCTTTCGGCCGCCGTCCTCCTCTCCCTGGCGCTCGTCTCGACCGTGACGGCCGGCTGCAGTAAGAAGAAGGAGGCCAAAGGCTTTGCGCCGCCTCCGGTTCCCGTCGAAGTCGCGGAAGCGACCCGCGGAAACGTGCGGGAGAGTCTTCACGCGCTCGGCACGATCGAGGCGGCCGAGCGGGTGAAAGTGACCGCCGAGATCGACGCGATCGCGAGGGAGCTTCCCTTCGACGAGGGCCGGCTCGTCCGGAAGGGCCAGGTTCTCGCCGTCCTGAACGACGCGGAGCTCCGCGCCGACGCCGGGCGTGTGGCGGCGATCCGGGACCAGGCGCGCCTGACTTCTCAGCGGTTCGAGCAGCTCTCCCGGGAGAAGATCGCCTCCTCCCAGGATCGGGACAACGCGCGCGCCGCGCTTCGGGTCGCGGAAGCCAACGTCCGTCTCGCGCAGGCGCGCCTCAAAAAGACGCGGATCCTCGCGCCGTTTTCCGGAGTCGTCGGGAGCCGGCTGGTCTCGCCCGGCGTATACCTGAAGGCCGGGGATGCCATCACGGAGCTCGCCCGGATCGACACCGTGAAGGTCGCGTTCGCGGTCCCGGAGCGCTACCTCGCGGACCTGCGGCGGGGAGCGAACGTCACCGTGACGACCGTCGTGTTTCCGGGCAAGGAGTTCACGGGATCCGTCAACGTCGTCGATCCGATCCTGGACCCGGGCACCCGATCGGCGCGGCTGACCGCGGTGATCCCGAATCCGTCGGGCGACCTTCGTCCCGGAATGTCCGCGGACGTCAACGCGGTGCTCGCCGAACGCGCGCAGGCGGTGACCGTGCCCGATGAGGCGGTGTTCGCGGAAGGGGATCGAAACTACGTCTTCGTCGTTCAGCCTGATTCGACGGTCGCGCGGCGCGCAATCAAGCTCGGCGCGCGACAGACCGGCCGCGTCGAGGTCCAGGAGGGTCTCCGGGGCGGCGACAAGGTCGTGCGCGCCGGCCATCAGAAGCTGTTCGACGGCGCGAAGGTGTCGGCCGTGCAGAGCTCCGCGGCGACGGCATCCGCCCCGAGCCCTCCCCCGGCCGGGGGAACGAAACCATGAAACTTTCGGAAGTCTCGATCCGCCGGCCGGTTCTCGCGACGGTCATGAGCCTGACGATCGCGCTCTTCGGAGTCATCTCGTTCTTTCGCACGCCCGTCCGCGAGTACCCCAACATCGATCCGCCGATCGTGTCGATCACGACCGTCTACCGGGGCGCGGCCTCGAACGTCATCGAGGCCGAGATCACGCAGTTGATCGAGGAGGAGCTCGCCACGCTCGAGGGCGTCAAGCTCCTCCGGTCGTCTTCGCAGGAGCAGGTCTCGCGCATTACGGTCGAGTTCGTGCTGTCCCGCGACGTTGACCAGGCGGCGAACGACGTGCGCGACCGGCTCTCGCGCCTGCGCGGACGGCTTCCGCGCGAGGCGGACGACCCGATCGTCTCGAAGGTCGACACCAATGCCCAGGCCGTGATGTGGCTGGCGCTCTACGGCGAGGGGTTCAGTAACCTGGAAGTCTCCGACGTGGCGAACGTCGTGTTGAAGGAGCGGCTGCTCCGGATGCCGGGCGTCGGCTCGGTCATCATCGGCGGCGAGCGGAAGTACGCGATGCGGATCTGGCTCGATCCCGCGCGCCTCGCCGCCTACGGCCTGACGGTCGTCGACGTCGACAACGCGATCCAGGGGCAGAACGCCGAGATCCCTTCCGGGCGGATCGAAGGGGCGGGCCGCGAGTTCTCGGTGCGGACGCGGGGCGAGCTCGCGGACCCGGCCGCGTTCGGCGCCATTTTCCTGGCTCAGCGCGGCGACCGCGCGGTCCACCTCTCCGACGTCGCCGAGGTCGCCGTCGGCGCCGAGGACGAACGCACGATCATCCGCTATAACGGTCAGCCCGCGGTCGGCCTCGGAATCGTCAAGCAGGCCAGCGCGTCCACGCTGGAGGTCGCCAACGCGGTCAAGGCCGCCCTGCCGCAGCTCTCCACGCTCGTCCCGAAAGGGATGAAGCTCGAGGTCGCTTACGACTCCTCGACGTTCATCCGCGACTCGATTTCGGAAGTGCGGATGACGCTGCTGCTCGCCCTCGGGCTGGTCGTCCTCGTGATCTTCGTTTTCCTGAAGAGTCCCACCGCCACGCTGATTCCGACCCTCGCGATCCCCGTGTCGATCATCGGCGCGTTCACGGTCGTCTATTTCGCCGGCTTCACGGTCAACATCCTGACCCTTCTCGCGCTCGTCCTGGCGATCGGCCTCGTCGTCGACGACGCGATCGTCATGCTCGAGAACATCTACCGCCACATGGAGATGGGCAAGTCGCGACTTCGCGCCGCCTACGACGGCGCGAAGGAGATCGGCTTCGCGATCCTCGCGACGACGATCGCGCTCGTCGCGATCTTCATTCCCGTGGCGTTTCTCACGGGCAACGTCGGCCGGCTCTTCAACGAGTTCGGCATGACGGTCGCCGTCTCGGTCCTCATCTCCGGCTTCGTCGCGCTGTCCCTGACGCCCATGCTGTGCTCGCGAATGCTGCGTGGGCATCAGACCGAAGGACGGATTGCGCGCTTCGTCCAGGGCCGGTTCGACGCGCTCGACCGCTTCTACGACCGCACGGTGCGCGTCGCTCTGCGGCGCCGAATGGTCGTGCTCGGTATCACCGCGGCCACGCTCGTCGCCATCGCGTTCCTCTTCCGGACGCTCCCCTCCGAGCTCGTCCCCACCGAGGACCGCGGCACCATCGTCGGGATCCTCGTGGCGCCCGAGGGCTCGACGCTGTCTTACACGGACCGGTACGCGCGGCAGATCGAAGGCATTTACGAGTCGGTGCCGGAGCGCGCCGGACTCTTCACGGCCATCGGCCTGACCGGCGAGGGACCGGGACGGGTCACTGACGGGTTCTTCTTCCTGCCGCTGAAGCCGTTCTCGCAGCGAGGCCGTTCTCAGCAGGAGATCGTCCGCGACCTCTTCCCGAAGCTCCTCTCCGTGCCCGGGGTTCTGTCGTTCGCGATCAATCCCCCCTCGCTCGGCGGGCAGTTCTCCGCGACCCCGGTCCAGTACGTGATCCAGGCGGCGACCTACGACGAGCTGCGTCCGGCCGTCGAGTCGATGATGGCGGAGGCGTCGAAGCTCCCCTATCTCCTGAACCTCGACACCAACCTGAAGCTGAACACGCCGCAGATCGAGCTTTCGATCGACCGGGCGCGCGCTTCGGCGCTCGGCGTTTCGGTCACCGACATCGGAACGACGCTTCAGACGCTTCTCGGCGGCCGGGAGTCGACGCAGTTCCGCCGCGGCGACAAGCAGTACAAGGTGCTCCTGCAGGTGCGACCCGCGGAGCGCGCGACGCCGCAGGCGATCTCGGATCTCTACCTGCGCGGGAGCGGAGGCCTCTTCCAGATGGCGAACGTTGTCGCGGCGCGGGAGACCGTCGCCCCGAAGGAGCTGAACCACTTCAACCGGGTGCGGTCGGCCCGCATCACCGCGAACCTTGCGCCGGGCGTGACGCTCGGAAGCGCGCTCGACGACCTCGACGCGATCGCGAAGGCGAAGCTGCCGCAGGGAATTCGCACCGACCTCGACGGCGAGTCGCGCGAGCTGCGCGAATCGAGCGGCAGCCTCGCGTTCCTGTTCGGCATTTCCGTCGTGTTCATCTACCTCGTGCTCGCGGCGCAGTTCGAGAGCTTCGCCCACCCGCTGACGATCCTCTTGACCGTGCCGCTCGCGGTCTTCGGCGCTCTTCTGACCCTGAAGATCCTCGGAATGACGCTGAACATCTACTCGGAGATCGGGCTGATCCTTCTCATCGGGCTCGTGACCAAGAACGCGATCCTGATCGTCGAGTACTCGAACCAGCTCCGGCGAAAGGAGGGGCTCGACGCGTACGAGGCGGTCGCGCGGGCGGCGCGGATCCGGCTGCGGCCGATCCTGATGACGTCGTTCGCGACGATCTTCGGAACGCTTCCGATCGCGCTCGGCATCGGCGCCGGCGCGGAGAGCCGGAAACCCCTGGGTGTGGCGGTCGTCGGAGGCCTGTTCTTCTCGACGCTCCTGACGCTCGTCGTCGTGCCGGTCGTCTATTCGTACCTGTCGGGCCGGCGCGAGGCGGAGATCGAAGAGGAAGCTATCCCCGCCGAGAGAGCGGCCGCAGAGGCGTAGAAGGGGTCAGGTCTGAGGGTCAGGTCTCCACTTGCCACTTTGAGGGTCAGGTTTCCACCTGCCACTTTGAGTGGCTCAGCATGGAAGCTCAGGACGCCGCCATCTTTTCGATTTCGCGCCACTCCGCGTCGGAGACCGGCATCACGGAGAGACGGGAGATTCGGACGAGCGGAAAGTCACGGAAGAAGGCCTTCGATTTGATCTCCGCGAGCGTGACGGGCCGGCGGAGCTTGCGTACGGGAGCGATGTCCACGAGCCCGGCCTTCCACGTCTTGTCCTTCGGATCGGCGTAGGCGTCGGTGATCGCCTTCGCGATCCCTACGACCGATTTCTCGTCCCCCGTGTGGTAGTAGAAGATCCTGTCGCCTTTTTTCACGGAGCGCAGGTGCTTCTGCGCGAGCGGGTTCTTGACCCCTGACCAGACCGTCCGTTTTTCGCGGACGAGGTCGTCGAAAGAGTAGTGGGTCGGTTCCTCTTTGAAAAGCCAGTTCATCACAACGGAAGATTAGCTGGTTCACGTCGCGACGCGATAGTTGACCGCCACGGAAACCGTGGTCGTCGTCGCGCCTTCCGGCGCCAGGGCGAAGCGGACGCTGACGCTGTCGCCCGTCGAACCCGACGGGACTCGGACGCCGAGGGCCACGGAAACGTCGCCGGCGCGAGAGTCGAGTTGCGCGAGAGTTCCCGCGTCCAGAAACGCACCAGGCCCGAGAACTATAACAGCCAGGCTGCCCCGCGCGGCCGTCGCGAATTCGTAATGGAAGACGGCGTCGACCTGCGTGGTCTGACCGCGCGGAATCGAAGCGCCGTCTGCAGGCGTGATTCGGGTCAATGTGAGCACGTCCTGCCGAGGGAGAGGTGCGGTCGGTGAGTCATCGCCGTTGCAACCTGCACCGAACAGAACCGGGAGAGCGAGAAGGAGAATATGTCGAAGAGAGCGCCTCATGATGTACCTCCTGTTTTTCAAACGCTTCGAATCGCTAATCTCTCCTGATCATCTCCCGGCCGCCCTCGGCCGATTCCTGTACCGCTCGTACAGCCGCTTGTGACGGTCGGAGAGATCGAGCGGGCGGCCATCGACGTAAGCCGCCAGAACGTTGTAGCGGAAGTCGAGGACGTCCTTGTCCGACACGAAGAGCGTCGCGTCCTTGCCCGGCTCGAGCGAGCCGACCCGATCGGCGATCCCCAGTATCCTCGCCGGCTCGAGCGTGATCGCTTCGAGCGCCTTCTCCCGGGGAAGACCGAACGCCATCGCCACCGACGCGTGGTGCGCCAGATTGCGCGCGAACGATGAGTCCCCCTCGGTGATCGCCACCCGCACACCGGCCTTCGACAAGATCCCCGGCGCGGCGAACGGCGCGTCGTACGGCTCGTCGGCGCGCGTGGGAAGCCCGATGACCGGATCGAGGACCACCGGCACGCCCGCCTGAGCGATTTCCGTCGCTGCGCGCCAGGCGTCCCTGCCGCCACCGATCACGATCTTCAAGTGCTCGTCTTTCGTCCAGGAAAGCGCCGCGCGGATCTGGAGAAGCGAGTCCGCGATGACGAGGACCGGGATCTTTCCCTCGATTGCGGGCAGCAGCGCCTCCAGCCGAGGATCGGCGTCGTGCCGCGGGATCCCGGTCTTCCCCTCCGCTCCGCGCGCGGTTCCATACGCCCGGGCTTCGGCGAAGACGTCCTTCAGCTTGGCGACCGCCTCGTCGCGGCGCTTCTCCTGGATCCGCACCGAGAACCGCGCCTGAGGCGAACGGTCGATCGAGAGGTCCGGCCACGAGACGGTCACGTACGCCGGCGACCGGATCGCCGCGTCCTCGCGGGTCCAGCCGTCGAGCTTCATCGCGGCGCCGGAGCCGGAAACGATGCCTCCCGTCGGGGTCACGCCCGCGACAAGGACTCCAGCGGACCGCGTCACCGGAAGCAGCTCCGAGTCGAAGTTCATCGCGATGTCGGCGCGCGCCTGGGGGTTGACGTCGCCGATTTCCGCGACGTCGACGGTCGCCCGGACCGCGCCGATCTCGACCAGACCGAGGTTCGTCGCGGCGGGGAGGAGCGATGGGTAGACGTGCTTGCCCGAGACGTCCACGACTTTTGCGCCGGCCGGGGCGGCCACGTTGGCGCCCACGGCGGAAATCTTTCCGCCGGTGATGACGACGGTGCCCTTCGGAATTTCCGGCCCGCTGATCGTGTGGATCGTGCCGCCGACGAGCGCGATCGTCTCGGCAAAAAGTGCGGTCGTGCCGGAGAACAGGACGGCCGCAAGAACGCGCTTCACGAGCGACTCCTCGACGGCGTGGTTGTCGGCGCAGGCGGCGCCGGACGGGGCGTCGGCGGAATCTCCGGCTGCTCGGGAGGACGCGTCGCCTGCGGCGGAGGCGCGGCCTTTCCCTCCTCGGGCTTGCCGCGTTCGAGGACCTTCTTCGCCTTCGCGACCAGGTCCGCGCGCTCTCGATCGAGCGCCGGCCGTCGCGCGAGGTCCGCGGCGCGGTCGAAATATTTTTTACCCTCGATCCACGTCTCGAGCGCCACCGTGGAGCTCCCGAGCGGGTCGCCGCTCCACACGACGAAGTCCGCGTCCTTGCCCGGCTCGAGCGAGCCCGTGCGATCGAAGATGCCGAGTTGCTTTGCCGGGTTCGACGTCACGAATGCGAGCGCCTCGGCGGGCTGCATTCCGCCGTACTTGACCGCCTTTCCCGCCTCCGCGTTCAGCCGTCGCGCGAGCTCGTCCGAGTCGGAGTTGTATGAAACGACGACCCCGCGCTCGTGAAGGAGAGGCCCCGCGTACGGGATCGCGTCGTAGACCTCGAACTTGTACGCCCACCAGTCGGAGAAGAGCGAAGCACCCGCGCCGTGTTTCGCGATCTCGTCGGCGATCTTGTATGCATCGAGTGCGTGCTGGAACGTCTGCACTTTGACGCCGAACTCCTCGGCGGTGCGGATCATCTGGAGAATTTCGTCCTTTACGTACGAGTGGCAGTGGATCTTGCGCTTCCCCTCGAGGATCTCGGCGATTGCCTCGAGCTGCAAGTCGGGCTGGGGCGGCACGACGGAGTCGCCCTTCCCCGCCGACGCCTTCCGGTACTCCTCCTGCCGTCGCCGGTAGTCGCGCGCAGCGAGGAAGCGCTCGCGGATCAGGTTCGCGACGCCCATGCGCGTCTGTGGATAGCGCGGCGGCGCCTGCTGAAAGTTGGAGCGCTTCGGGTTCTCTCCGAGAGCGAACTTGATGCCTTCCGGCGCGGTCGTGATCAGCAAGTCGTCGGGCCCTCCCCCGCGCCGCCACTTCACCGTCGCGTTCTGGCCGCCGATTGCGTTCGCGGAGCCGTGGAGGACGTTCGCCGCCGTCGTGCCGCCCGCGAGCTCGCGGTAGATCGCGACGTCGAACGGGTCGAGGACGTCGCGGATCCGGACCTCCGCGGTGACGGCGTGAGTGGCTTCGTTGACCTGGCCGTCGATCGCGGTATGGGAATGGCAGTCGATGATCCCCGGAGTGACGTGCTTGCCGCGCGCATCGATCTCGACCGCGCCGGCGGGCGCCGCCAGACCGTGGCCGACCGCGACGATCTTTCCGCCGGAGACGGCGAGGTCCGCGTTCTCGAGGATTCCGGAAGCCCCCTGCGTCCAGATCGTCGCCCCGCGGATGACGACTGCTCTCGGCGCAGCGACCGGCCCGTCGTCGCGCGCGGGGAACGGCCGCACGTCGGCAACGAGCTCCCTCTCCCCCGCGGGGAGAGGGCCGGGGTGAGGAGCGTTGTCGCCACGCTCTCTTTTCTCCGGCGTCTCGTATCGTTTTCCGTCGATCCAGATTTCCGTGATGCGGGATCCCGCGGTGAACGGCTCGCCGGTCTCGACGACGAGGTTCGCGATCCTTCCGGGCGCGATCTCCCCGAGCCGGTCGGAGAGGCCGAGCTGGCGCGCCGGGATCGTCGTGACAGCCGCGAGCGCATCCTGCCGTGAGAGCCCGCGCGCGATCGCTTCTCGCACGCGCCGCCCGAAGTCCTCGGGGTCGTCGAGTCCCGCGGTCGTGAACGAGAACGTGACGCCGGCGTCGCGCATCCACTTCGGGTTGGACGGCGC
>DASXSX010000107.1:0-6166 GCA_036505815.1 Thermoanaerobaculia bacterium | reverse complement strand
TCTTGACCTTCTGGAGCTCCGCGGCGGGAACGTCGTCCTTTTGCAGCTTCCCGAGTTCCGCGTAGATCGCCTGCTCGACCTCCTCGGGACGGCGCCCTTCTTTCGCCTCGCCTCCCGCGTTGAAGAGCCCGGCCCACTTGCGCGACTCCTGCCGCGCGAAGGCGTCGGTCGCGACCTGCGAGCCGAGCACCAACCCCTTGTAGAGCCGGCCGGTGCGCGTCGAGAGGATCTGCGCGAGCACCTGAAGCGGGTAGGAGTCCACGTGGCCGAACGGAACCGTGTGCCAGAGGATGTCCACCTGCGGGTTCGCCTCCGCCTCGGCGTACATCCGCTTCTCCGCCCGTTGGGGGACCTCCAGCGTCACGACGTCGGGAACCGGCGCCTTGCCGCGCGGGATGCGTCCGAAGTAACTCTCCGCCATCCGCGCGGTCTTCTCGGGATCGACGTCGCCGACGAGGATCAACGTGATGTTCTGCGGCGAGTAGTAGATGCCGTAGTAGGCGTCGGCCTGCGCCTTCGTGATCGCCGGGATATCCGAGGGCCAACCGACGACCGGCCAGCCGTACGGGTGCGACTCCCAGAAGAGCGACTCGAAGCTCTCCTCGAACTTGCCGAGCGGCGTCGACTCCGTGCGCAGGCGCCGCTCCTCGAACACGACGTCGCGCTCTGCGTAGAACTCGCGGAAAACGGGGTGGAGAAGCCGGTCCGACTCCATCCACATCCAGAGCTCGAGCTTGTTCGACGGCACCGTGACGAAGTAGCCGGTCATGTCCTCGTTGGTGAAAGCGTTCATCCCCGAGCCGCCGCCCGTGGTGTAGATCCGGTCGAACTCGTTCTTGACGAGCACCTCCCGCTGCTTCGCGATGAGCTCGTCGAATTTCTTTTCGAGCTCGCGGTACCGCGGCGTCTTGTTCTCCGGTTTCAAGAGGTCGTCGATCTCGCCGCGCCGGTAGGCGGCGCGCATCTTCGCCTCTTCCTGTCGCATCTCATCGCGGACCTGCTCCTGCTCGGCGATGATTGCGACGTCCTTCTTGTAGTCCTTCGTGCCGATCGTCGGAGTGCCCTTGAACATCATGTGCTCGAAGAGGTGCGAGATCCCGGTGATACCCGGCCGCTCGTTGGAGCTCCCGACGTGCGCGACCCAGCCTCCGGCGACCGTCGCCTCTCCTTCGCGGCGAACGATCAGAAGGTGCATCCCGTTGGAGAGGGTTTTCTCGGCGGCCGGGATCTTCTGAGCGCGGAGCGGAGCGGCGAGCGCGACGACGAGAACGAGTACTGAAGACAGGCGGCGGAAGCTCATTCGCGGTCCTTTCCGACGCGTCTCCCACGCTTCGATGCACGGGAACGCCGTTTGCAGGGCGGTATTGTCTATCATCGGAAACGCGAAGGAGGAAAGATGAAGACGACGAGAATCTCAACCCTCGCGGCTGCTTTCGCGGTGGCCGCCGCAGCCGCTCTCTACACGGCGGGCTGCTCGTCCACGTCCTCGACGACGTCGCCGACCGCGGCGGCGGGTCCGCAGGCGCGCGCGACCATCGAGCCCAAGAGCGGCTCCAACGTCCGCGGCTGGGCGACGTTCACCGAGCGCTCGACAGGAGGCGTGCGCGTCGAAGTGCACATCGAGAACGCGCCTCCCGGAGTTCACGGGCTCCATCTCCACGAGAAGGGGGACTGCTCTGCTGCCGATGCATCGTCCGCCGGCGGTCACTTCAATCCTGGTGGAATGCCGCACGCCGGTCCCAGCGACACCATGCGTCACGCGGGCGACTTCGGCAACATCACGATCGAGGCGAACGGCACGGGTCATCTCGAGCTCGTCAGCGACCTCTTGACGGTGCGCCCTGGACCGAACTCGGTCGTCGGCAAAGCGATCGTCTTCCACGAGAAGGTGGACGACCTGAAGACGCAGCCGACCGGCAACGCAGGGGCACGCTTGGGCTGCGGGGTCGTCCAGTAGGATCCGGTCTTCTGCCGGGGAGGCGATGATTCAATAGCGGCATGAGCCGCTCTTCATTCGACCTGCCTCCCGAAGAAGTCCGCCGGCTCGGACGTCTCGCCGCCGACGCCGTCGCCGAGCATCGCGAGAAACTCCTGGAACGGCCGGTCTTCGGCAAGATCGGGGCGAGCGCTTCGCTCTTCGAGGGACCGCCGCCCGAAGATGGCCGCCCCTTCGAGGAGGTGCTCGACTTCGTTCGCGAGCACGTCCTCGCGTACCCGTTCGGCAACTCGCACCCACGGTTCTTCGGCTTCATCAACGCGACCGCGGATCCGGTCGGCATCACGGCCGACTACCTGGCGGCCGCGCTGAATCCGAACTGCTGGGGGGGCGACCACGCCGCGGTGCACGTGGAGAGCCAGGTGATCCGATGGCTCGCGGCGCTCCTCGGCCTCCCGCCAGGCGCGGAGGGGATCCTCGTCTCCGGCGGCTCGATGGCGAACTTCACCGCGCTCGCGGCGGCGCGCCGCGCCATGACGCCGGGAAACGTCCGCGAAGACGGGCTCGCGGGAGAAGGACGGCCGCGGCTCGTCGTTTACGCGTCCGACCAGGTCCACCACTGCGTCGACAAGGCGGTCGACCTCCTCGGGATCGGCACGCGGAACCTCCGCAAGATCGAGACCGACGAACGATTCCGGATCCGGATGGATCTGCTCGAGCGCGCGATTGCGGAAGACCGGCGCGCCAATCTCTCGCCGGCGATCGTGGTCGGAAGCGCGGGCACGGTGAATACCGGCGCGATCGATCCGCTGGACGAGATCGCGGAGCTCTGCCGGCGCGAATCGCTCTGGTTTCACGCCGACGGGGCGTACGGGGCGATGGCGGTCCTCTCGCGCGAGCTCGCGCCGCTCTTCGCCGGGCTCGAGCGCGCCGACTCGATCGCGGCGGATCCGCACAAGTGGCTGTACGTGCCTTACGAGGCGGGCGCGGCGCTCGTCCGCGAGCCCGGCCGGCTCGCCGCGACGTTCCGGAAGTTCCCGGAATACCTCGCGTCGGACCGCGAGAGCCCCTTTCCCGGGCCCGCCTGGTTCGCCGAGCGCGGCGTCGAGCTCTCGCGCGGCTTCAAGGCGCTCAAAGTCTGGATGGGCATCGAGGTGCACGGAACACGCGCCTATGCGCGCGCGATCGAGAACGACGTGGCGCTCGCGCGATTTCTCTCCCGCGAGGTGGACCGGCGGCCCGACTTCGAGCGGATGGCCGATCCGGTCCTGTCGATCGCGAACTTCCGCTATCGCCCGGCGGCGGGCGCCGCGCTTTCCGAGGGCGATCTCGACCGGCTCAACCGACGGATCATCAACCGACTCGTCGGAACGGGATCCTTCTTCCTGGCGCCGACGATCCTGAAGGGCCGGACTGCGATGCGCGCGTGCATCGTGAACTTCCGGACGACGAAGGAGGACCTGACGTTCCTCCTCGACGAAGCGGCGCGGGTGGGAAAAGAGCTTACGGCGTAATTCCGCGCTACAAGAAGGGCGGGGCTCGACGCCCCGCCCGCACGCGAAACCTTCCGCCCAGTCGGCTCGATCCTATCCCACCGGCTGGGCGCAAGCGTGGCATCGCGTCGCTGCGGCCGGGATGAGCGTCTTGCACTGCGGGCACTCTTTCGTCGCCGGAGCCTTCTCCGGCTTGGGCAGCGCGAACTTGATGATCAGGAAGATGACGAACCCGATGATCACGAAGTCCACGATCGCGCCGATCAGGTGCCCGTAGGTGATCCCGTTCTCGACGATCTTCCCCGTCGCGTCCGTCGTCCGCGACAGCACGATCTTCGCCTCGCGCCAACTGCCGCCCGGCAATGCGACGCCGAAGATCGGATTGATGACGTCTTCCACGATCGACGTGACCACCTTCCCGATCGCGGCGCCGATGATGACCGCCACGGCGAGCGCGAGCGCGTTCTGCTTGACGAGGAATTCCTTGAACTCCCGGACGAATGCCACGGCTACTCCTTTCCGCCTTTCGTCGCCTGCCAGGCGGCGAGGTTCCGCTCGATCTGACCCGAGTGCTTCTCGAGGTGCTCCGCATACGTGTTCAACCAGTCTTCGGCGGTGTATCTCCCCGACTCGGTGTGCCGGGCAACCGCGGACCAGGCCTTTTCCGGAAGGCGCCGCAGGAGAGCGGCCGTGTTCGCGCGAACGGCTTCGACGACCGCGAGCGCCGGTTCGAGCGGAGCGGAGTGGTAGTCGAGGTTCCGCGCCCACTGCGCCTGGTCGTAGCCGACGATCAGGGGATCCTCCTCGGCGGCGAGATAGCGAATCCGCAGCGAACCGTTCGCTTCGGAGTCGCCGCAGTGACAAATGACCTCGTGGACCGACCACTTCCCTTCGCCGGGACGCCACTTCATCGCCTCCGCCGGGACCTTCGCGAGCGCGGCTTTCAATCGCGCCGGTCCGCGCTCGTAACGCCGGATCATTTCCTCGCGTTCCGCAGGCGTGTAGGGCATGAGAGCTCCGCTTTTGCCGCGGAGTCTACCGTGTGGCGCGCCGCGATCTCACAAAGCGGGCCCCCGGACCCGCGAGAGCCTGGGAGCCCGTCCCCCGATAGGGAGGGGGAGTCGTCAGGGAAGCGGTACCGGCTCTAACCGCATGAAGCTCACGATAGGAAGAGAGGACGAGGAGGGCAATGAGGGAACCTCCTCATTTCCTGGGTGGATGACTCGGGTCTTTGGTCCTTGGGTGGGGTCTTCGATTTACCAGCGCGTGCCGTCGAGCGAAACGACCGTCTTCGCGCCGACGACTTGCGCGGCGTGGCGCGTTCCGGCGGGGAGATACAGCCGGTCGCCCGGGCCGAGATCGTAGGCGCGGTCGCCGACCGTGATCCGCAAAATCCCCTCGACGACGCCATCGCACTTCGCCTGCGCGTGCTCGTGCGGCGGGAAGGCGATTCCTTCGCGATAGGCGTACACGGCGACCTCGTAGCCTTCGGCTTCCATGAGGCTCATCATCCGCTTTTCGGTCAGGGGACCGTCTTTCGGGTCCCAGCGTTCGAGGCGCACCCCGCTCACGGGCGAAGTGTAGGCTGTCTCAGAGACGTCGCACGGCTCTCCGGGCGAGTTTCTTCAGCTTCTCGATCTTGACTCCCTCGCGGTCGGCTCCTCCGACGCTCAATCGGAAATAAGAGTCGCCCTTCATGACGTAGAGACCGCCGACGATCGCGGGGCCGACCCAGTACGCCTCGTCCCCGATGCCCGCGATCTTCCGCGGTGGAGAAGATTCCTTTTCCCTCTCTTCTTCCCCTTCGCGGTCAC
This sequence comes from Thermoanaerobaculia bacterium, assembly GCA_036505815.1. GTDB lineage: Bacteria > Acidobacteriota > Thermoanaerobaculia > UBA5066 > Gp7-AA6 > Gp7-AA6. The sequence continues at coordinate 923 of DASXSX010000107.1, read as the reverse complement.
TCTTATGCTCCCGCTCGCTCTTCTCCGTGGGTTCTCCCCGGAACATCGCCCTCCACTGGTCTTTCGGTTTTTCCGTCTCGTTCGCACGCGGGCGCGTCACCTCGAGGCTGATCGACTTCGAGAAAGTCGGGAGCGAGTAAAAACACTGGGACACGGCGAACCGGCCCCTCTCGGGCCGGCTCGCCTTCGTTGCGGAGACGCGCTCTCCCTGGACCGACTCGATCTCGCTCTTCGTCAGGAGCGCGCAGGGATCGGGATTCTTCTCGACGGCTTCTCCGGTCGAGACTGCGAGCGAGATCGCACCGGCGAGACGGGTTATCGACGACAAACGCTGCACGGTTGCTCGAAGCCTATCTCGCGACCATGTCGGTTCTTCCTTCCGATCTCGGGGCGGGCCATGCGGCCTGATCAGGCCCTTCCCTTTGCAGCCGACAGCAGTCGCAGTTTCGTCCCGCGGGGAATGCGTTTCCTCGACCCTTCTGGTCCCCCGACTCCGAGCAGGACGATATCGATGGAACGGCCGGCGCCCGATAGGAGCGACAGCGCTTCGGAGGCGTTCCGCGCCTCGAGGACTTCGTGCCCCTCCGATTCCACGATTCGGCGAAGGAGCGCCCGAAGCGGATCTTCTCTTTCGACGAGGAGAACATTCATGGGGTCAGGTCTCCACTGCCACTTTGCTGCGCAAGGCGGCGGTCCGGGTCAGACCCTCGTGCCGGCGGGTAGTCTTCATCGTCGCTATTTCTGCCGGTGTCGCGGCATGCGGACGCGATTTGTTCGCGTAGGGAACGGCGGCACGGCTTCTCTCACGGATTCACGATGTGAGACGTCGGACGAGCGAGGCAATGAGGGAATCGCCTCAATTCGGGCCTGGGCAGACCTCATTCGCGCACGAGATCTCCGGCGTGCTCTTCCCGTACGGGAAT
>DASXSX010000106.1:0-2868 GCA_036505815.1 Thermoanaerobaculia bacterium | reverse complement strand
ATGACGAGCCCTGCGAAGCCGACCGTTTTCGCCGGCAGACCGGATGTGACGTGCTTCTTCCTCCTCCTGCACATGACCGGCGGGTTGGAAGATGGAGGCAGGGATCCCCAAATACCGCAGGTACTCCAGGGCCCAGAAGTTATTGCCAGCGCCATCAAGAAGTGTGATCGCGAGCGCTCTCTGCGCGTGATTCCCGGTTCGTCGGCGCTCGATCGCCTCGTCGAGGGGGACGATCTCGAAGTAACGGCGAAAGAATTCGATCTCCTCGACGAAGTCTTCCAGGAGCACCGAGCCGGGGTACAGGCGAATGTCTATGGGAACTCCTCCGTGATCCGTCAGCCGCTTCCTGATGGAGAGGAGTAACGGATGGAACCGCCATCGACTGCGGCGGGGCGAGCGAGCGCCCCGAACGAGCATCAGCTGAATTGCTTTCCGTCTCAGGTGCTGCTGGAGTTTGTACGCGCTGAACTCGCTCGGGGAGCGATAGGTGCGGCCGCCGGTCGTATCCTGCGGCCTCACCTGCCGGTCGCCGAGCGCGAATCGTCTGACGCTGTCGTGGTAGAGTTTCGCGCCGAGGATGTCGGCCTTGACTCCGAGACTCTCCAGCGTGTCGCACTCCTCGATGGGAATGGTGGCTTCGGCGAGAACGGGCCCGGCATCGACCTGCGAAGTTGCGTAATGAATGGTGACGCCAATTTCGCGCTCTCCGGCGAGAATCTCCCAGTACCCGGTCGGCCCGCCTCCGCGGTAGTGGGGAACGCTCTTTTTGTGGACGTTGAGCGTGCCGTACTCCGGGATGGAGATGACGCCGTCGCGAAGGATCCGACCCCCCATGATCAGCCCGAGTTGCGGCCTCAGGGAGCGGATGAGAGCCAGGCTGGACTCGCTGTGGATGTCGGCGACGTGATGTATGGCGACCCCGCTCTTACGCCGCAACGCTTCGTAGCTTTCGTCCCTCGGGGACCTGCCATGCAATCGCGCGAGGACGAAGAGGATCACCTCTTGAACCAGAGACGACAGTCGCGACCTGAGCTTGAACCTGAGCCAGGGCCAGCCTTCCGTGCGGAGCCCTCGGAGGACGCGGAGAGGCAAAGGCTTCAGGGGCCGCCGGTATTCGTCGACGATGATAGCGAGCAGGTCGAGAACAGGATCGGTGGCCAGGCGCTCGAAGAGCGCGCGACTGATGGATGGCAGGGGCCCCGCGGTGAATACGACCAGTCGGAGTCTCTGCGACGGGGTATCAGCGCGGTCGCGCATGGTCTGCCATCACCTCGTGAGATTCCAATGGCACTGTGGCATGGCTGATCTCGCCGCATCTCACGGCGGCGACGATGTATTGCGTTCCCAGCCACCCCAGCAGTCGTGACTCCTCGAGCGCGGTGCAGCGGCGGGCGATGCGACGTGCGAGGTCCGGAAAAAACCGGTCCACCGGATAGACGCAGAAATGCGAAAACGCCCACGCCTGCTTCCGGAATCGCGCGCGGACAAGGCTGCGGTCGAGTCGCCAGGGAGCGAGAGGATGCCGGGGGTGATCGGGAATGTGGCTTCGCCGCACGGAGCCGGTGACGAGGCGGCGGATGCCACGGTAGGGCGGTGCCACGACCCGGTCCAGGAAGTTGTAGATGAGGTGGTACGGCGCGATCCTCGAGGGGACGGCGACGACGAGCAGCCCGCCCGGCCGCAATACGCGGCGCATCTCGGAGACGAATCGATGCACGTCGGGCAGATATTCCAGCACTCCCATCGCGATCACGGTGTCGAAGGTCGCCGCGGGGAACGGGAGCGCATCGGCGTCGCCGGCGACGTAGTGCGCTCGATCACCCCACGGGGCCTTCTCGGCCTCCGCTCTCGCCCACGCGACGGCCGCCTCGAGGACGTCGAGTCCCCAGACCTCCCAGCCGCGCTCGACGAGCGCTCTGGTCATCAGACCCGGGCCGCACCCGATGTCCAGAACCCGGCCGGCGCGACCGTGGAGCATGGCGCACACTCGACGCTGCTGATCGAGGAACCTCCAGTCGTGCCCTCGCTCGTGGAGGTAGTACGGAAGCATCGCGCGGAAGAGCTCCGTGACTCGCTCGCGGTCGGACGCCGTCGCCAGATTCTGCGCCATCAACGGAAGAACCTGCCAGGAAGCGATCTCAGCCAGCGAACTGCGTCGAGGAGTCCACTCACCTCCACGGCGAAGACGCTGACAGGGCCGGGCTCCCAGCGGGTCCGACCAATCGCGAAGCGATCCGCGGGAGCGTGACCGACCTGGCGGGCCCCTGCGACCGCGGCCTCGAAGCCGGCCGCCTCAACCGCGTCGACGGCCGCGGGGCAGTACTCGTCGTTCGGATATGCGAAGTAGCGCACTGGACAGCCCATCCGGGCCTCGATCAGGGCCTTCGACTCGGCGATTTCATGCTTCACCTCCGCAGCCTCGGTTCGCGGGAGGATCGGATGGGTGAGCGTATGGGCGCCGAATCTGATGCCGAGTCGGGCCATGCGCCGGCATTGCTCCCAGGTCAGCATCATTCCCTGATCCGGCCCCACCGCAAGGCCCGCCTCGAGCTCCTCAACCGCCCGCCGCCTCATCACGGTCTCGCACGTTTTGAGCAGCGTCAGAAGGACCGCGAGTGCCTCGAGCTTCTCCCGCTGGCTGCGCAGCGAGAACACTCTCGGCTCTGGCAGACCGATCTGTAGCTTCGTTCGTTGAGTGCGCTGCAGCAGGTACACGACTCGCTCCGGCCACGGCAGCCGTTCCCTCTCCACGCTCTCGGCGACGAGGAAGATCGTTGCCGGGAGCTGATGACGCCGCAAGATCGGATAGGCCAGGTGGAAGTTGTCGGCAAAGCCATCGTCGAACGTGATGGCGACCGCGCCGCGCGG
>DASXSX010000105.1:0-7571 GCA_036505815.1 Thermoanaerobaculia bacterium | reverse complement strand
TTCGAAGGCATCGTGTTCGAGCTGCGCGACACGAGCGGCAACCTGATCGCGACGACGACCTCGGACGCGAGCGGGAACTTCACGTTCATGAGCCTGGCGCCCGGCACGTACGTCCTCTCCGAGATTCTGCCGCCGAACTTCTTCCAGACGTTCCCCGGGACGCAGGGCGCTCCCGGAACCTACACGATCACCCTCACGACGGGACAGGCCGCAACCGGCTTCCTGTTCCTGAACAAATGTTGAGAGCGCATTCGCGCGGAGGCTTGAAGATGACGAAAATAAAATCCGGGATCCTGACAACGGCGATTGCGCTCCTGCTGGTCACGGGAGCCGCGTCGGCGCAAACCACCGATGTGAGCGATCGGGTGGTCCCTTCGTCAGATCTCGCCGGCGAATGGTACATCGGTCCGCACGTCGGCTACGTGTTCATCGGCGACAAAGACTTCCGGTGCAACTGCCGTCTCGACCAGGACAATTACCTCTTCTTTGGCGGGAGGCTCGGCACCTTCGTGACGAACCACTTCGCGCTCGAGCTGACGCCGCAGTGGTTCGCCTCGAGGCCGCGGTACTGGGAGGTGACGCTCGGCGCGATGTTCGATTTCACCCCGAGCGTTCCGGGATGGAACACTTACCTCGGGGTCGGCGGCGGCGTCTCCCGCGAAAAGCTCTTCAAGGGGGGGGACACCGTCCCGATCGCGTACCTCGCGTTCGGATCGGAGTACCGGTTCAACAGAGCGGTCGGTCTGAGGCTCGAGCTGAAAGGCGTCTACGACTTCAAGAAGACTTTCCACGACCGGTTCGGCCGGTTCGAGCAGGACAGCCGGATCGACGTGGAGCCGAACGTCGGGATCCTGTTCCACTTCGGAGGCCATGCGGCGCCGACCGTCATTGCGCCGCCGCCGCCGCCTCCTCCACCGCCGCCTCCGCCAGCTCCTCCCGAGGCTCCGCCGGCTCCGATGCCGCCTCCGGCTCCGCCCGTGGTCGCGCCGCCGCCCCCGCCGGCTCCGACGACCGACACGATCGACTTCGATCGTGGCAGCGCCCGGATCACGAACATCGCGAAGGCGCGTCTCGACGCCGTCGCGCTCCGTCTCCGTGAGAACCCGCGGGCGACCGTTGTCATCACCGGCTACCCGGACAGCGGGACCGCGGCCTCGCGGCGCGAATCGTTGGCCCGTCGGCGCGCCGAGAACGCGAAGGCGTATCTCGTCGACCGTCACGCGATCGACGCGTCGCGGATCACCACGGAAGTGAACACGACGGACACCTCGAACTTCGGCAAGGCGGTGATCGTGACGACCTTCAATCCCTGATCGCTGCTGCCCGCGCTCTTCTTCAGCCCCTCCCTTCGGAGGGGCTTCTCTTTGCATCGAAAAGCCCCGCCGGAGCGGGGCTTTCGACGTTGTTCTCTCTACCAGCGGGTCTCAGAGGCGACGAATCAACAGGACCGCCGCGCCCCCGATCGCCAGCGCGAGGAGCGCGAGCATCGGGAAGGAGAGCGTCGGCACCGCAGGCGAGGGGCCTCCCGGGCCGGGGATCTGCGTCGCAGTTGGAGCGATCGCGGTGGGCGTTGCGGTGGGCGCCGCGACCGTGCTCGTCACCGTGGGCGTCGCCGTTGGCGCGGCCACGGTCGGTGTCACTGTGGACGTCCGCGTGAGAGTGGGCGTGGGGGGCGTCCCGGTCACCGTGGGGGGCTCCGTAAAAATCGCCGTCGGCGTGGGGGTTCCCTGCGCGAAAAGAACTCCTGAGAAAGCGAGGCCAAGGAGCATCATCAATATCCTGCGGCCTTGGCCGCCCCTTCTGGGGCGAGGTACTCCTTTGTTGAAAGCGGTGGAGGCGTTAGGGATCTCAAATACCATTACATCCTCCTTGCTTGGGATTATAGGTTTATCTCCAGCCTGCGCAGCATTCGTCGATCCGCACAGGAATCCGGTCGAGTGACCGGGCTGCCCAAGAAATATAGCGCCGGCGCGCGGAGAGTGTGGCGCCTACCTGCCTCGCGCCGTTAGAGTTCGCGCGACGAACACCATGCCTCCGCAAGAAGAAGACCGTGCCCCGCGAGAGCGCCGCGTGGCGCGGTCCGAGCGGGAGCTCCGATTTCCTTCGGCGACCGCGCAGGTCGTCGTTGCCGATGCATGATGCGGAACGGGAAACGGGAAGCGGAAAACGGGAAACGAGGGAGAAGATGAGTGGCCTGTCGACCCTGTTGTTGCTTTTTCCGACGGTTCTCCTTGCGGCGGCTCCGGTGAAGAGCCCGCGACCCAAGGCCTCCCCGGCGGCGACCAGGAGCGCCGCGGCGGCGAAGGAGCTCACGAAGTTCTTCGACGAGGAGTGGGAATGGGGGTTGAAGGAGTTCCCCGAGCGGGCGACCACCCTCGGGGATCCCCGTTACAACGACCGGCTGACGGATCTCTCGCAGGAGGCGATCGACCGGCGCCACCAGCACCCGAAGGACGCGCTCGCGCGTCTGAAGAAGATCGATCGCGGGACTCTGTCCGAAGACGACCGCCTCTCGTACGACCTCTTCGAAAGAGAGCTCGAGCGCTCGATCGAAGGGGCCCGTTTTCCGACGGAGCTCATGCCGATCAACCAGCTGGACGGCATCCACAAGGACTTCGCGATCCTGTCGACTCTCACGCAATTCCGGACCGTCAAGGACTACCGCGACTATCTCGCCCGGCTCTCCGCTTTTCCCAAACAGGTCGATCAGACGATTGCCCTGATGGAGCGCGGGAAGCAGAAGGGATGGGTGCTGCCGGCGGTTCCCCTGCGCGACATCCCGGACGCGATCCGCGCGCAGATCTTTCCGGATCCGGAGAAGAGCCCGCACTACAAGCCCTTCGAGAAGTTTCCCGAAGGAGTCTCCACGGCTGACCGCGAAGCGCTTCGGATCGAGGGGCGGCGGCGGATCGCCAATGAAGTCTTTCCCGCTTATCTGAAGCTGTACACCTACTTCACGCGCGATTACCTGCCCGCGGCTCGCAAGGACATCGCCGCCTCGTCGCTGCCCGACGGCGAGGCGTACTACGCATACGCGATCCGCTTCCACACGACGACGGAGGCAACCGCCAAGGAGATCCACGAAACCGGTCTGGCCGAGGTCGCGCGAATCCGCAAACAGATGGAGGAAATCATCCGGCAGGTGAAATTCAAGGGGAACTTCGACGCCTTCGTGAAGTTCCTCCGGACAGACCCGCGCTTCTACTACAAGACGGCGACCGATCTGCTCCAGGGATATCGCGACATCTGCAAGCGAATCGATCCCGAGCTGATTCGCTTCTTCGGCACGCTACCGCGCACTCCCTACGGGGTCATCCCGACGCCCGATTTCGAGGCGCCCACGTCGACGACCGCTTACTACCGACCGGGTTCGCCCGAGGCGCCGCGCCCCGGCTACTTCGTCGCGAACACGTACAAGCTGGAGACCCGACCCAAATACGAGATGGAGGCCCTGACGATCCACGAGGCGGTCCCCGGCCATCACCTGCAGATTGCGCTCGCCCAGGAGGCGACCGGCGTGCCGAAGTTCCGCCGGCACGGCGGCTTCACCGCATTCGTCGAGGGATGGGGCCTCTACGCGGAGAGTCTCGGCGACGAGATGGGCTTCTATACCGATCCGTACTCGAAGTTCGGGCAGCTCACCTACGAGATGTGGCGGGCGGCGCGCCTCGTCGTCGATACGGGCATGCATGAGTTCAAATGGGAGCGGCAGCGGGCGATCGACTACATGAAAGCGAACACCGCGAAGACCGAGCACGACATCGCGGTCGAGGTCGACCGCTACATCGTGTGGCCGGGACAGGCGCTCGCGTACAAGACGGGGGAGCTGAAGTTGAAAGAGCTCCGCGCGCGCGCGAAGCGCGAGCTCGGAGAGCGGTTCGACATCCGCAGGTTCCACGATGCGGTGCTCTCGGCCGGCGCGCTGCCGCTCGATCTGCTCGAAAAGCGGATCGATGTGTGGATCGCGCGGGAAAAGACGAATCCCAAGACCCAGGACAAAAGTCCCAAATAGGGCGCGCATAAAGCACTTACTGGTTCGTCTGACCGGTCGGTCAGAAACAGCTTGCTTTCCCTCTCCAAACAAGAGGTTTAGACTTTTCCAGAAATGGAGCAGCGCGAAGATTCTTCGTCTCCCGAACGGAGCAAAGTCCACGTCGGCTTCCACGTCAACGGGGAGCCGGTCGAGGTCGCCTTCGCGCCTCACAAAACCCTTCTCGAAGTCCTCCGGGAGGATCTCGCGCTGACCGGCACGAAGCACGGCTGCGAGCTCGGGGAGTGCGGAACGTGCTCGGTGCTCGTCGATGGAAGACCGGTCCTCTCGTGCCTCTACCTCGGCCTCGAGTGCGCTGGCCGGCGGATCGAGACGGTCGAGGGAATGGCTTTGGGCGCGAACCTGCATCCTCTCCAGAAGGCCTTCGCCGACCTGGGTGCGGCGCAGTGCGGGTACTGCACGCCGGGAATCCTGCTGACCGCGAAGGCTCTCCTCGACGCGAACGCGAATCGCACCCTCGACGAGATCAGGGAAGCGCTCGCCGGGAACCTCTGCCGTTGCACCGGCTACATCAAGATCTTCGAAGCGGTCGAGCTGGCCGCGGCCTGGATGCGGGGAGAGGATGCGGAGCCCCGCCCCGAAACGCTCTACGGCACGGACTTCGATCCGTCCGGCCTTCTGCCGGTCGTGAGAACTCCATGACGCGCTCTCGAACCCGGATCGTCGGCCGGCCATACCCCAAGGTCGACGCGGCCGCGAAGGTGACGGGGCAGACGAAGTTCGCCGACGACCTGTTCCTGCCGCGGATGCTCCACTGCAAGCTCCTGCGTTCCAAAATCGCCCACGCGCGGCTCATTCGCGTCGACGCGTCGAGGGCGCTGGCGATGCCCGGCGTGGTCGCGGTGGCCACCGGTCGCGACCTGCCGGTCTCGTTCGGCATCCTGCCGGTCTCGCAGGACGAGCACGCGCTCGCGACCGATCGTGTCCGCTACGTGGGCGACCCGGTCGCGGCCGTGGCGGCGATCGATGAAGACGCCGCGTTCGATGCTCTCGACGCCATCGACGTGGAGTACGAACCTCTGCCGCCGCTCGGCTCGATCGACGATGCGATCGAGCGTCCCGAGCCGCGGATCCACGATTACGGCGACGGCGGCAACTTCCACAAGCTCGTCTCGATGGAGTTCGGCGACACCGAAAAGGGATTCGCCGGCGCCGACCAGGTCTATGAAGACCTCTTCTTTTACGACGGGTCGACGCATCTCCCGCTCGAGCAGCACGCCGCGGTCGCCGACTTCGGTCCGGACGGCAAGTTGGCTGTGTGGTCGTCCACGCAGACTCCGCACTACGTCCACCGCGCGCTCGCAAAGGTGCTCGGCCTCCCGGCGGCCCGGATCCGCGTGATTGCGACGCCCAACGGCGGCGGCTTCGGCGGCAAGTCCGATCCTTTCAACCACGAGATCGTGGTTGCCCACCTGTCGCGAGTGACGGGGCGGCCGGTGAAGATCTGTCTGACGCGCGAAGAAGTCTTTTACTGCCACCGCGGCCGCCACCCGACGCTCATGCGGGTTGTGACCGGCGTGAAGAGAGACGGCGGCATCACGGCGATGCACTTCCAGACCGTGCTGGACGGCGGGGGCTACGGCTCTTACGGTGTCGCCTCGACCTACTACACGGGCGCGCTCCAGACGGTGACTTACCGCGTGCCCGCGTACCGTTTCGACGGCGCGCGCGTCTTCACGAACAAGCCTCCCTGCGGCCCGAAGCGCGGCCATGGGACGCCGCAGCCGCGGTACGCGCTCGAAGTCCATCTCGACAAGATCGCCTGCGACCTCGGGCTCGACCCCGCGGAGATGCGAAAGTCCCACCTCGTCGCTGCCGATTCGGTCACCGCGAACTTCCTCCGGGTGGGCTCGATGGGATTGGGCGCCTGCATCGACAAGGTCGTCGAGGCGTCGGGCTGGCGCGAGCGCCGCGGCAGGCTGCCGTTCGGGCGCGGCCTCGGACTTGCGTGCTCGTCCTACATCTGCGGTGCGGGCCTCCCGATCTACTGGAACTCGATGCCCCAGTCAGGCGTGCAGTTGAAGCTCGACCGCTCGGGCGGCGTCACGGTGTTCTGCGGCTCGATCGACATCGGGCAGGGGAGCGACTCGGTTCTCGCCTACGTCGTGGCGGAGGTCCTGGGGATCGATCCGTTCGACATCCGCGTCGTGACCGGCGACACCGACCTGACTCCGGTGGATCTCGGCTCCTATTCCTCGCGCGTCACGCTCATGACCGGGAACGCGGCGCTGCAGGCAGCGGAGCGCGCCCGGGAGCTGCTGGTCGAGGCGGCGGCGGCGAAGCTCGCGATTCCGAAGGTGCGCGTGGGGCTCGCGGAGGGACGGGTCTTCGACGTCGAGGACCCGGGCAACGGGATGGCGTTTGCGGACGCCGTCGTTCTTGCCGAATCGAAGTTCGGGACAATCGGAACGGTCGGCTCGTACACGCCGCCGCCCTCGCCGGGCCGTTATCGCGGTGCCGGGGTCGGACCCTCGCCCGCGTACTCCTACTCGGCCGCAGTGATCGAAGTGGACGTCGATCCGGAGACCGGGATCTACACGGTGCCGAAGGTCTGGATCGCGCACGACGTGGGCAAGTGCATCAATCCGGTCCTCGTCGTCGGGCAGGTCGAGGGCTCGGTCTACATGGGCCTGGGCGAGGCGATGATGGAAGAGATGGCGTACCGGTCGGACGTCAACGGCAACGTCGTCCACAAGTTTCCGTCGCTTCTGGAATACAAGAGTCCGACGACGAAGGAGATGTCGGAGGTCGTCACCTTCCTCGTCGAGGACCCGGATCCGAACGGGCCGTTCGGCGCGAAGGAAGTGGGGCAGGGGCCTCTACTCCCGATCCCGCCCGCGGTCGCGAACTCTCTCTTCGACGCGGTCGGCGTTCGCGTGGACGAGATCCCGGCGACCCCGGAAAAGGTCCTGGCCGCTCTGAAGCTCGCCGCGCAGGGCAAGACCGCGCGCGTCGGGCCGACGAGCTTCCCGAACGTTCCTTATCCGCCGCCCATGCGCGTCCCGACGCCGGAAGAAGGCGGAGATGGGCGAGCCGTCGATGCAGTCGCCACGGGCGCCGGGGGAGTCCGCTCATGATGCGTCTTCCGAAATTCCGCTATTACTCCCCGCGCACGGTCGGGGAGGCGGTCGCGATCCGCGCGGACGCGGGACCCGACGGTGCGTACGTCGCCGGCGGAACGGATCTCTATCCGAACATGAAGCGGCGGCAGCAGACGCCCAAGGTCGTCATCGGTCTCTCCCGGATTCCGGAGCTCTCGCGGATCGGTGAGCAGAATGGCAGGCTCGTCCTTGGCGCCGGGCTTCTCCTCTCGAACGTCGAGAACGACCCGCGCGTTCGCGCCGAGTACCCCGGCCTCGCCCACGCTGTCTCGGAGATCTCGACGCCGCCCCTCCGCAACATGGGGACGCTCGGCGGAAACCTGCTCCTGGACACGCGCTGCAATTACTACGACCAGAACTACGAGTGGCGAAAGGCGATCGACTTCTGCATGAAGAAAGACGGCGTGATCTGCTGGGTC
>DASXSX010000104.1:0-11906 GCA_036505815.1 Thermoanaerobaculia bacterium | reverse complement strand
CCTCGACCAGATGCTGGAGCTCGGCATCCAGATCGCCGACGCGCTCGACGCCGCGCACGCGCACGGGATCGTGCACCGCGACATCAAACCGGGAAACGTTCTCATCACGAGGCGGGGCCAGGCGAAGCTGATGGACTTCGGCCTGGCCAAGCGCGCGGGGCCGCCGGAGGCGACCGGGCTCGAATCGGGAGTCTCCGCGCTCGCGACCGCCACCGGCGACCCGCACCTGACGAGCCCGGGCACCGCGATCGGCACCGTCGCCTACATGTCGCCGGAACAGGCGCGCGGGGAAGAGCTCGACTCGAGGACGGATCTTTTTTCGTTCGGAGCCATGCTCTACGAAATGGCGACCGGGCGCCCCCCGTTTGCCGGCAACACCTCCGCGATCATCTTCGACGGGATCCTGAACCGGGCGCCGGTCTCGCCGGTCCGTCTCAACCCCGACCTGCCGCCGGAGCTCGAACGGATCGTCAACACGGCTCTCGAGAAGGACCGCGAACTGCGCTACCAGACGGCCGCGGAGCTCAAAGCGGACTTGAAGCGCCTGAAGCGCGACACGGAGTCCGGCCGCGTCGCCGCGGCAGCCAGCCCGGCCGCGGTCGCTCCTCCGGCGCGCGCGAGCCGCGCCCCGCTGTGGATCGCGCTTGCCGCACTCGTCCTGGCGGGCGCCGGCGCCGCGTTGATCCTCACGAGACGCGCCGGTCCTCGCGCGCCCGCGACGCCGCGCGGCCAGACGTCGATCGCGGTCCTGCCGTTCCAGAGCGTGGGCTCGGACAGGAGCGCCGACTATCTGCGGTTCGCGTTGCCCGACGAGATCGCGACGACCCTCTCGCGCGCGCCGTCGCTCGCGATCCGGCCGTTTGCGGCCACGCGCAAGTACGAAAAGTCAGACGCCGACCCTCAGGCCGCGGGAAGGGAGCTCGGCGTCGACCGCGTGCTCACCGGTCACTACATCCGGGAAGGGGACCGGCTGCAGGTGACGCTCGAGGTCGTGGCGACCGGCGACGACCGGATCGTCTGGCGGGACACGGTCAACGGGTCGGCGGCGGATCTCATCCCGCTCCAGCAGCAGATCACGACGCGTCTGAACCAGGGGCTCATGCCGCTGCTCGGAGTCGGCGCCGCGGCCGGCGCGACGCGGCCGAAAAACCCGGAGGCGTACGACCTCTACCTGCGCGCCGCGGCCTTTTCCCGGGACGCCGCTCCGAACAAGGAAGGGATCGCGCTGCTCGAGCGATCCGTCGCCATCGACCCGTCGTACGCGCCCGCTTGGACGGTGCTCGCCGACCGCTACTACGTCGACGGATCGTACGCGGACGGCGGGCAGCGTTCGATCGAAAAATCGACCACGGCGATCGACCACGCGCTCGAGCTCGATCCCGCTATGCCCGAAGCGAACCTGAGATCGATCGTCCTCCGAGTCGAGGGAGGAGACCTGGAAGGGGCCTGGGACCGGGCGAGCGACCTCGTCCGGCGCTTTCCGGCGAGCGCGGAGGGACACTTCTCTCTCGCTTACGTGCTGCGGTATGCCGGCCTGCTCGAGGAGTCGGCCCGGGAGTGCGACGCCGCGCGACGCCTCGACCCGAAGAACTACTTTTGGAGATCGTGCAGCATCACCTTCGAGCAGCTCGGGCAGTACGACCGGGCGAGGGATTACATCGCGCTGGACGGCAAGAGCGACTGGTCTGCCTTCCAGACGGTGGATCTGCTCGTCCATGAAGGGAAGCGGCGGGAGGCCGCGGCGCTCGCCCGCACCATCCCGGGTATCCCGAGGTCGATCCAGGCATGCCTGGACAACCGACCTGCCGGCGAGATCGATTCGCTTTCCCGCGAGGAAACTGCGGCGTTGCTACAGATCCGCGACTCCGAGCCCAAGTACGGCGCGGCGGCTTCGCTCGCGGACTGCGGCCAGCGCGAGCTCGCGCTCCGATTGCTCCAGAAGGCCGTCGAGCAGAACTTCTGCGGTTATCCGGCAATGGACAAGGACCCGCTCTTCGCCTCGATCCGCGGCAGACCCGAATTCGCCGCGATCCGCCAGGCCGGTATCGAGTGCCAGAAGCGGTTCCTCGCGCACCGCGCCGGCGCGAAGCCTTGAAGCCTGCGGAGAGCGTCAGCGTTGCTGCGGTCCCGGCTCAACGGTCACGTCTCCTGACCGCGCCGTTCGCGCTGACCTGCGCGGTCTTTTTTCTCTCGGGACTGGCTTCTCTCATGGACGAAGTCGTCTGGTTCAAATACCTTCACCTGACGTTGGGCTCGACGACCTCCGCCGCCGCCACGCTGCTCGCGGTGTTCATGGGAGGTCTGGCGCTCGGGAGTTGGCTGTTCGGGAGGATCGCGCCCAGGCTCTCCAGACCCGCCACGGTCTACGGGCTGCTCGAGGCGGGCGTGGCGGTCTTCGCTCTGGCGACGCCGCTCCTCTTCGGCGCCGTGGAACGCGGCTACATCTTCGCGTTCCGCCACATCGGAGAGGAGCCGGGCACGCTTCTGCTGATCCGTGTCGCGCTCGCGACGCTGGCGCTCCTGCCCCCGACCATCCTCATGGGCGCGACGTTTCCCGTCCTGTCGCGCTTCGTCGAACGTTCGGAAGGTCCCGGCCGCCGTTCCGCGGGTCTCTACGCCGCGAACACCGCGGGCGCGGTCGCCGGGGTCGTGCTCGCCGGACTCTTTCTCGTCCCCCGGGTGGGGTTGCGGGCAACGCTCCTCGCTTCCGCCTGCGTTAGCCTCGTCGCGGCCCTTCTCGGTTTGATGCTCCAGCGCGAGCCTCTCGCTGCGGCGGACATTTCGAGAGGCGAACGGCCGCTCCGGCTGTGGCTCTCCGCTGCGTTCCTGACCGGAGCAGTCGGGCTGGGGGTCGAGGTGCTGTGGACCCGGATCCTCGTGCTCTACCTCGGCTCCTCGGTCTACTCGTTCTCTCTCATGCTCGCGGTATATCTCTCTGGGCTGGCGGCGGGAAGCCTTGTGGGAACGGTGCTGAAGCCACGGGAGCCGCGCCGGCTGCTCGCTTCGATCCAGCTCGCTCTCGGCGCGTCGGTCATCCTCCAGGTGCTCGCCTTTCCCGATTATCAGAAACTCCTGATCGTGGTCGCGACGCAACTCCTCCGTGCGCGCACCTACATGGACGTGCTCGCGTCGGAGGCGATCACGACGATCGCGTATCTCTTCCCGCCCACATTTCTGATGGGTCTCACGTTCGCGGTTCTGCTCCGGGCCGCGTGCCGCTCGCCGAAAACGGCGCCACGAGACGCCGGATCCGTCTATGCAGCGAACACGCTCGGCGCAATTGCAGGCGCGCTCGTCGCCGGCTTTTTCGCAATCCCCGCCCTCGGAACGCAGAACTCTCTCCTCGCCGCCAGCCTTGTGGCAGCAGCCGTCGCTCTGCTCGTCCTTCCAGGGTCGTGGCCGGTCCGCATCGCTCCGGCGGCGCTCTTCGGCCTCGCCCTGTTGCCGCAGCCGGACGGCGTGATCCTCTCCTCCGGTCCGTTTTCCGACGTTCCGCGGGGCAACGTGCTCTTCTACAAGGAGGACGTGACCGCGACCGTCGCGGTCAAACGGTACGAGACGCCGCCGGCCCTTTCGCTGGAGTTGAACGGAGTCAACGTCGCCGGAACGTCAGCGGGCCTGGTCACGGTCCAGAAGCTCCAGGGACATCTCCCGCTCCTATTTGCTGATCGCCCGGAGAAAGTGCTCCACGTAGGCTTCGGATCGGGCGGAACGGCTCACGCCGTCTCGCTTCACCCAGTCTCGCGCATCCGAGTCCTCGAGATCTCGCCGGAGGTACTCGAGGCTGCGCGGCGCTTCTTCCCGGCAGTCAACCACGGTGTGCTCGGCGACTCTCGTCTGACCGCAACGATCAACGACGGGCGCAACTTCATCCTGGCTTCGCCGGAGACCTTCGACGTGATCCTGTCCGACTCGATTCATCCGCGCTACGCGGGAAACGGCTCGCTCTACACGGAGGATTACTTCCGCCTCTGCCTGAAGAGACTCCGACCCGGGGGCGTCGTCTCGATGTGGCTGCCGATGTACTCGCTTGTGCCCGAGAACTACCGCTCGATCGTCCGCGCATTCCGGGACGTGTTCCCGTACGTGAGCATCTGGTACCCGCATTCGGTCGAGAACTCCTTCACGATCGTCATCGCCACACCAGAAAAGACGGTCCGTCTTCGGGACATCGCGACGCGGATCGATGCCAGCCCCGGCGTTCGCCGCGACCTCGCCGAAATCGGCGCCGACGATCCCGCGGAGCTCCTCTCTTATCTGATGCTCGGGCCGGACGCCGTGACTGCCTGGGTCAAAGACGTCGAGCCGCATGTCGACGACCGGCCGACCGTCGAATACGAGAGCGGGCGCACGCTCGAGCATCTGCGGACCTGGCGCCGCATCTTCGCCGAGCTTCTCGCGCGCAGGAGCCACATCGAACAGTTCGTCAGCGACCTTTCCCCAAACGACCCGCCCTCGCAAAGGGTCCGAGTAAAGTCCCGCTCTGCGCAAGCCGTTCTCGAGGCGCACGGCCGCTCGCTGGAGGCGCGAACGCGAACCGAGATGTAGGAGCGGGCGTAGAGACGACTCGCGGCATCGGACGCGTGCGGCGGGTCCGCCTGAGAGGAAGCAAAAAAAGGGGGGCGGACGCGACGGCCCGTCCCCGCGGGGAGATTGAGAAGGACGGCGGTTCTATGGAACCGTCGTAAACGATCCGCAGGTCGTCTGGTAGAAACGGACCTGCATCAGCCTCAGCCCGGTGTTGGTGTAATCCCAGAAGTAGTCGAGAAGCTGCGGGATATTGAAGATCCACACGTTGTTGAACTGGAGGTCTCCGCTGTCGCAAAGAAGGTCTGCGTTCACGTCGATGCAGCCGGTCGCCCGGAACACGTCGGAGATGTTTACCGGCTTGGGTTTTCCCTTGGGCCGGTCGACCGTGAAGGTATTCATGAGGAGCGCATCGGCGCAGGAGCCGAGGAGGCCGTCAATCGAGCAATCGGCATTGACTATCACCTGTCCGGCATTCGGCTTGCCGAGCCCGAATGCCCAGACGTCGTAGCAGAGGTCGCCGAGCGGATCGCTCGGAACCTCGATCGTGCAGCCGTCCGCATCCGTGCAGTTGCCGTCGAGGACCTGAAACTCGTCGCCGGCGACGTAAGAGATTTTCACGCTGCCGGACAGCGGAACGAAGATCGTGTGGCGGTCGGTGTCCGTCATCGGCGGGTTCTTGCCCTTGGACACGCCGATGATGTTCAAGTTGTAATGCGGACCGCTCAGGTCCTTGCCGACCTGGGCGAACGTGGGAACGGCAAGCGTCAAACCGGCGATCACTGCAAGCGAGAGAATCAAACGTTTCATTGAGCTGTTTCTCCTGTGATTGGTAATTCCGTGCTCATTTGCGATTCGATCGGAAGCCCTCCAGACCCTCCTTTCCCGGGACACCTGTGAGGCGAAGCTCGACGAGACAGACTTCGTCCGATACCCCGATTGAAATGGATTTCCTCCTCCCATTTCACGCTCGGAACGATGACCTCGAACCGAGCTTCTCTCGTTGGTCAGGCTGTTACTGTCGAATAATACTTTAGTCGTATACGACGGTGCAAGTCGGGCCGAAAATGCGGCCTTTTTCGCCGCGCAGGTGCTACGATCTTGGGGACTTCACGAATGAAATTCAGCGATGTAATTTCGCCCGGATTTTCGACAGCACAGACCGCCCGCCTGACCGGATTGACGCCGCGTCAGCTCGACCACTGGGATCGAGAGGGATTTCTGAAGCCGTCGCTTCGGAAGGCGCACGGGTACGGGTCCACACGCCGGTACTCGTTCGCCGACGTCGTGCGCCTCCGCGTTGCGGCTCGGCTCCGGGCAGCCGGCGTCGGGCTCGCGCGCATCCGCCGCTGCGCCGAAGCCCTCGAGCGGCTGGGCGGAGAAGCGGGTGACTTAGGCGGCGTTCGACTTCTCGTCGCGGGTTCGCGGGTCCTCTGGGCTCGCTCCGACCGGGAAGTCGTGGACCTGCTCAAGGAAGGACAGCTCGTGCTCGTCTTCTCGCTCGAGGATGCGGTCGAAGAGACGGCGGGCGCGGTCGCGAGGCTGAACCGCGAGACCTCGCGCGATGCAGCCTCGCGCGCCGAGAGACGCGGGAAGCAGATCTTCTGAGGGGACCCGGCTTCCAGGGCCGGGCGGGGGGAGTTTTGAAGCGTGAACGAATCGCGCAGCGGATCGACCGCCTGGCGCGGCTCGGCAGACAACGCAATTTTTCCTCCGCGCGGTTTCACAAAGCTCTCGACTCGGTCGCGCAACCGGACGAGAAGGCGGAGGTGCTGAGCCGCCTCTTGACCGAGTGGACCGGCCTCCCCCACGCCCCGCTGGACGCCGGGCAGCGCTGGGAGGAAGTGGAGCGGCTCGCCGCGAAGCTCCGCGAGAAGCTTGGCGCGCCCGTCAGCCTGCAGACCGCGCTCCTCCACTACTTCCACAGCGTCTCTGGACTTCTCAGGGAGCCGCGGATCCTCTCGGAGAAGGACCTGTCCGTGCTGCGCGTCAACGCGATCACGGATCCGCTCACGGGCCTCTACAACCGCCGGTTCCTGATGGATCACCTGAACCGCGAGATCGCGCGCGCGGACCGCAACGACGGGATCGTCTCGATCGTGATGCTCGATTTGAAAGGCTTCAAGGCGGTGAACGATCTTTTCGGACATCCGGTCGGAGACACCGTGCTCGTCAAGACCGCCCGGATCATTCGAGAGCTTCTGCGGGGAGTGGACGCCGGTTGCCGGTGGGGAGGCGACGAGTTCGTCGTGGTGCTTCCCTCGACCGACCTCTTCTCGGCGTTCACGGTCGCCGAGCGAATCCGCGTGAAGATCGCGGAAACCGCTCTTCCGCCCGGCTCCGGAGTGCAAGTCGGACTCCACTACGGAGTCGCCTCGTATCCCGCGGACGGGAAAACCGTCGACTTCCTGCTCAAGGTCGCGGACCTCCGCCTCTACCAGTGTCGCGAACAGGCTCGCTTCGAAGGGCCGGAGCGGCGACACTACCCGCGCTTCGCTGTGGACGACTCGAGCTTGCACGTCGGACCGGACGGGCGCGCCCGGCCGTGGACGGCGCCGCTCTTGGACGTCAGCTACGGCGGCCTCGCGTTTCGCGCGCGCCGCACCGAGAAGTGGCCGCCTCGCGGCAAAGGCGAGATCGTGCGCCTGCCGCTCGAACGTCGCCCGATCCGGATCCGCGCCCTCCACTCGGTTCCGCTGCCCGGAGGCGCCGTTCGCGTGGGATGCACCTATGTCTGAGGAGGGACTTCACCCCCGCCTCCCCGCGGCGGCTTACCGGTGAGCTATCCCGCTCACCGCATCGCGTCCTCGGGGCTGTTCGCGCTCTTCTCCCTGCTCGCGCTCGCCCTGGGGATGGGCGAGGCTCGCCCGCTCGCGCTCGCGACAGGAGGGTCGCTTCTCGCGCTCTTCGTCTTCACGCGCGCCGGATTCCGAAAGGCGCTCGGCCCCTTCTCTTCGTCGCTCGCGACGCTCGCCGACTTAGCGCTCCTCTTCTGCGCGCTCTCTTTGACCGGCGGATTCCACAGCCCGTACGGCCTGCTCCTGCCGGCGGGCGTGGCGCTCGCGTGGCACCTCGAGGGAAAAAGCGCTGCGCGCTTCTACGCCGTGGTTTCCCTGCTCGGGCTCGCGGCCCTCGTGACGCTCGGAGGAGGGCGGATTCCCCAGGCGGCGGACCTGTTTCCGCTGCTCGCGACCGGTCTCGCCGCGCCCGCGCTCCTTGCCGCGCTCGAAGCCCTGGGGGGCGAGCGCGGAGATCGCCAGATCGCCGAATCCGCGTCACCGGCGAGCGCGACGCCACGACGAGACCGGGACGCGGAGATCCTGCACGACCTGAAGTCGCCGCTGTCCGTCATGCGGGTGTACACGGAGCTGATCTCGGAGTCGGCCCGACGCGGAGAGCTGCCCAACCCCGAATACCTGGGCAACCTCTCGCGCGAGGTCGAGCTCGCCGAGCGGCTCGTCGGTGGACCTTCCGTCGAGCCGCGGCCCGCGGCGACGTCCTCGGCGGAGATGCGCTTCGAAATGACCCCTCCCACGCCGCCGACTCCCCCTCCACCTCCGCCGCCCGCGACCGCGGACCTCGTCGAGATCCTCGGCTCGCTTGCGACGGCGTACCGGCTTTCCTACGGCGGACGCCTGCGCATCGAGTTCATCGCGGAGCGGCCGGAGCTTTCCGTCACGGCGGATCCCGTCGCGCTGCAGCGCGCCTTCCGTAACGTGCTGGAGAACGCCATCAAGTACACGCCGCAGGGGGGCGAAGTTCGCATCCGCGCTGGAGCCGCGGGACCCCACGCCTTCGTCGTCGTCAAGGACACCGGCATGGGGATGAGCGACGACGAGCGGGCGCGGGCGTTCGACTTCGCCTTCCGAGGAGCGGGAGCGGTCGCATCCGGAGCGCGCGGCAAAGGTCTCGGCCTCGCGCTCACGAAAGAGATCCTCGAGGCGAACGGCGGAAAGATCAGCCTGTCGAGCGAAGCCGGCTTCGGATCCGAGGTGACGATCCTCCTGCCGTTCCACAAGCGGTGAAAAAGCGCGTCGTCGTCGTCGATGACGAGCCCGCGGTCGGCACCGCCGTGCGCGACCTTCTCGCGCCGGACGGCTATCAGGTCGAGGCGCCGACGGACGCCCAGGCCGCTCTGCCCGATCTTCTGCGCGCCGTCCCCGATCTCGTGATCCTCGACGTCAACATGCCGGGGATGAGCGGCTGGGAATTCTGCGCGCTCCTGCGCCGGCAATCTTCGACCCGCGCGGTTCCCGTCCTCTTTCTCACCGGCAGGCAGGAGGTCAGGGACCGCATCACTGCGATGCAGGTCGGAGGCTCCGACTATCTCGCGAAGCCTTTCGGCGCCGAAGAGTTGCGCGCGAAAGTGCGATCACTCCTGAAAAGCCCGCCCAGCACGGAGGGACGATGAAGCCCAGACGCCCTGCCACGCCGATCCGGCTGATGCGGACCGCCCCGCCTGCGGAGTTGGACTCGACGTCGGAGACGATCGCGCGGCTGCGCCGCGACCGCGTCATCTACGACGGCGTGACCGGCCTGCCGATCCACCCTTTCGACGACCCCGAACACGCGCACGAGCGGATCGCGCACCTCGGGGTCATCTACCTCCAGATCGGAAAGTTCTTCGGGTTCGAAGAGCTGTACGGCTGGGAGCTGTACGACCAGGTTCTGATCGTCGTTTCGCGCGGCCTGCGGGAGGACGTGGAGGGCTCGCGTCTCGCGCCGCAACTCTTCTCGATCCGGTACTCCGGCTCGGACGGTTTCTACATCCTCTACGCGCTTCCCGCGCCGGGGCGGGGGCGCGCCTACCCTTCGCTCGAAAACGAGGCCGCGCGACTCCAGTCGAACGCCCTGAAGCGGCTTCGCGCGGCCTTCGCCGGCACCACCGTCGACCTGATGACGGTGCACGCTTCCAGCCTCGTGACCTCCGACAACCCGCGGGTCCGTTCCTCGCGGCACATGTCACGCCAGCTCTCGGAGGCCGTCAAGATCGTCAGTCAGCGCCAGACGCGCGAAAGGCTCGACCTGTGCGTCGCGTTGAAGCGCGTCATGGGGATGAAACAGCTGCGCGCCGCGTTTCAGCCGTTGCGACGCCTGTCGGACGGAGTCGTCCTCGGGTGGGAGGCCCTCATTCGGGGCCCGCAGGGATCTCCCTTCGAGATGCCGAACGTCCTTTTCGCGGTCGCGCGGGAGAACGACATGGACGTCGAGCTCGAGACGCTCTGTCTCGAGACGATCTTCGGCGGCCTGCCCCGCGGCGTCTCCTCGCGCCGGCTGTTCGTCAATGCTTCATCGATGCTGCTGCGCCATCCGGTTTTCTTGGATGAGCGCAACCTCGCCGCGATCAACCGAAGCCACGGCGACGTCGTCGTCGAGATCTCGGAAAAGGAGATGGTGGACTACTCCTCCTTCGGCGACATTCTCTCGACGGTGCGCAGAGCGGGACTGAAGATCGCGATCGACGATGCCGGGTCGGGCTACTCAGGGCTCGAAGCGATCCTGAACCTGCGTCCCGACTACATCAAGGTCGCCGACTCCCTCGTCCGGGGACTCGAAGGAGATCCGATCAAACGCGAGATCATCTCGAGCCTCGCGGCGATCGGACGGCGCATCGACGCGACGCTCGTAGCCGAAGGAATCGAGCGGGAAGAGGAGCGGGAGGCTCTCATCGCGCTCGGCGTCGAGTTCGGACAGGGATACCTTCTCGGCCGACCGTCGTTCCAGGTGTCCTCGCGTCCCCTCTCCGGGCACGCGTAACGAACGGCGCGCGGGAGCTTCCGGCCGGCGCCGCGATCGTCTTCGACCGCGTGACGGCGAGCGCGCGGCGAATTGCGCCGTGCCGCGACGTCTCCTTCGCGGTCGGAAACGGCGGAAGTTACGTTCTCGTCGGCCGTCCGGGGGCGGGCAAGCAGGCCGTCGTCCGTTGCCTCCGGGGAGAGCTTCGCCCCCTCGAGGGACGGGTTCGGGTCTTCGGTCTCGATCCACGCCGCGAGAGACGCAGGGTTGCGAAGCGGATCGCCTCGGGAGAGCTCGTCCTGCTCGAAGAACGCTTCGAGAGGGTGCCGAACGCGACCGTCTTCGCGACGGCGTCCGATCCATCGCTCGCGAGCGCGGCCGATCGTGTCGGGTTCCTCAAAGACGGCCGGCTCGTCCTCGACGACGACGTGCGGGAGATCGCCCGGCGCTTCCGCCGGATCCGCTACGTCAACGAGATCACGGAAGCGCGCACCGAGTACGGTACGGAGCTCGACCTCTTCGACGCGGTGCGGGTCCGGGTGCGCGGTTGGGGCGTCGACGCGATCGTCTCGAACTTCGACGACTCGGCGTTCGAACGGTTCCGCAAGACCGAAGGCGTGACAGACGCACAGGCCCTGCCGATGACGCTGACCGAGATCTTCGAGGCCGTCGTCGGAGCGATATAATGGAGCTAAGTGACTGGAAGGAAAAAGATTACAGTCCGCCTCACCAAACTCGACGACGACGATTTTCTTCGGGATGTCGCGTTCTGGAGGCGTCGAGGAGCACAGGCGCGCTTTGCGGAGACGTGGAGACTCTCGCGGGAGGCATACGGTCTTACCGGACGCGATGCAACTGAACCGGCACTTCTCCGATCTGTTGTCCGAATTCAACGCCGCGGAAGTTCGATATCTCGTCGTCGGCGCGTACGTCCTTAACTACTACGGTCGCCCCCGGACGACGGGAGACCTCGACCTCTGGGTGGATTCCAGCCGGTCGAACGCGCAACGCGTTTTCCGAGCGTTGGGAGATTTCGGCGCGCCGCTCGAGGGGATTTCGCCTGCCGACTTTTCCACGGCGGGGACAGTTTTTCAGATTGGTGTCGCGCCGAGTCGAATCGACATCCTCACGTCGCTGACGGGCCTGACGTTTCGAACCGCCTGGAGGAACCGCCGGCGAGCGCGCTACGGAAAGATTCCGATTTCCTTTCTTTCGGAACGCGACTTCATCCGAAACAAACGAGCGGTGGGTCGAACACGGGACGTCGCGGATGCGGAGGAGGTCGAACGACTCCTCGCAACCAAGAGAGTCCGCCCGTGACCGGGTTTTCCCGACAGGATGGCGAGCTGGCCTGCGACGGCGTTCCGCTGTCGGCGATCGCGCGCGAGGTCGGGACGCCGGCCTACGTCTACAGCGCAGCTCTCATCGAGGAGAACTTCCGGCGCTTCGACGCGGCGTTCGCGCCGGTCCCGCATCTCGTCTGCTACGCGGCGAAAGCGAACTCGAACCTGACGCTGCTCGCGAAGCTGGCGGCGCTGGGTGCGGGCGCCGACGTCGTGTCAGGCGGCGAGCTGCGGGCGTGCCTCGAGACCGGTTTCGGGAGCGACCGGATCGTCTTCTCCGGTGTCGGCAAGACCGAAGCC
>DASXSX010000103.1:0-11086 GCA_036505815.1 Thermoanaerobaculia bacterium | reverse complement strand
AGTCCGTCTCTCGCGGTCGCGGGGACTGGCACGCCTGGTCCAGGGAAGCGTTTCCGCACTTCCCTTTGCCGACGGATCTTTCGACGCGATCGTCTCGATCGACGTTCTCTGCCACTCTGACGTGGAGGAGCGGCAGGCGGTCGAGGAGGCGGCGCGCGTGCTCCGGCCGGGAGGAATTCTCGTCGCGCAGGTGCCGGCCTTCGACTTCCTGCGCGGCGAGCACGATGCCGCCGTGTGGACGAAGCGGCGCTACCGGCGGCCCGAAGTCTCGCGCCTGGTCTTCGCCGCCGGCCTCGCTCTGCGCCGCTGCAGATACCGCAACGCGCTCCTCTTCCCGGCGGCGGCCATTGTGCGGCTCTTCCATCGGCGGAAAATCTCCCGCGACCGCGCGCGCTCCGACGTGCGCCGGGTGCCCCGGATCGTGAACGCTCTTCTTTCGGGAGTCCTCGCGATCGAGAGACGGTTTCGCGGCAGCTTTCCATTCGGGCTCTCGGTCTTCTGTGTGGCCGAGAAGCCCGTCGTCGAGCGGGATACCATCCGCCCTCCGGCCGCGCCGGCGGCCGCGAGGGGGTAGGGATGATCCCGGTCTGGGAGCCGGTCCTCGATGGAAACGAAAAGCAGTACGTCCTCGACTGTCTCGAGACGAACTGGATCTCTTCGCTCGGCTCGTACATCACCCGCTTCGAGGAGAGCTTCGCGCACTACTGCGGCGTTCCTTACGGAGTGGCCTGCTCGAGCTGCACGACGGCCCTCCATCTCGCCTTGATCGCGCTCGGGATCGTGCCGGGCGACGAAGTGCTGATCCCCGATTTCACGCTGATCGTCTCGGCGAATACGGTCATCCAGGCGGGCGCCCGTCCCGTGCTCGTCGACGCGGACCCCCGGACGTGGTGCATCGATCCGGCGAGGCTCGAAGAGAAGATCGGTCCGCGCAGCCGCGCGGTCATGCCGGTCCACATGTACGGCCATCCGTGCGACATGCCGGCGATCCGGGAAATCGCGCGCGCCTACGATCTCCTCGTGATCGAGGATTGCGCGGAGGCCCACGGAGCCGAGATCGGCGGGCAGAAAGTCGGTAGCTTCGGCGACGCCGCGTGCTTTTCCTTTTACGGCAACAAGATCCTGACCACGGGAGAGGGTGGGATGGTCCTCTGCTCCGACCCGGCGTTCGCCGAGAAGATGCGACTGCTGCGCAACCAGGCCTTCGCGCAGCCGCGGTTCGTCCACCGGGAGATCGGCTTCAACTACCGGATCACCAACGTCCAGGCGGCGATCGGCCTCGCGCAAACCGAGAAGGTGGAGGGGAAGGTCGAGAGAAAACGCGAGATCGCGCGCTGGTATGCCGAGGCGTTCGCCGAGGTCGACGACGTCGAGCTGCCGTGGGAAGCGCCGGGCGCGAAGAACGTCTACTGGATGTACGGCGTCAAGCTCGGTGACTCGTTCCGGCGCGGCCGCGACGGGGTCATGGCAGCGATGAAGGAAAAAGGGGTCGAGACGCGCGCCTTCTTCTGTCCGATGCATCGCCAGCCGGTCTTCGTCGGGGACGATCCCCGATTCCCCGAAACCTCCGGCGAGTATCCGGTTTCGGACGATCTCTGGAAGCGCGGCCTCTATCTGCCGTCGGGTCTCGGCCTGACCCGCGCACAGGTCGAGGAGGTGGCCGGGAAGCTCGCGGAGTGCCGCGATTGAGCCCGGTCCAGGGCGCCCTCCCGGGCGATCCCCGGGTCTCTATCGTGCTCGCGACTTTCAACGAGCGGGAAAACATCCTCGAGACGATCCGCGGGATCTTCGAGCACCTCGGCGGTTCGACCGAGGTCATCGTCGTGGATGACGATTCCCCGGACGGCACGTGGAAGCTCGCGCAGGACCTGAACGACCCACGTGTCACAGTCATCCGGAGGGTCGGCACGCGCGGCCTGGCGTCCGCGTTCAACCGCGGAATCCTGGAGAGCCGCGGCCCGATCGTCGGCTGGATGGATGCCGACATGTGCATGCCGCCGGCGATGCTTCCGGGAATGGTGAAGCTGCTCGACGAATACGACGTCGTCGTCGGGTCGCGATATGCCCCGGGAGGGAAGGACGACCGGGCGCGGCTGCGCGTCGTCGCCAGCCGGCTGATCAACCGTCTCGCCACGACGGTCCTCGGCTACGGGATCCGCGACTACGACAGCGGGTTCGTCGTGCTGCGCCGCTCGGTCTTCGACAAGGTGTCTCTCATTCCCACCGGATACGGCGCCTACTTCATGGAGTTCCTGTATACGTGCCGCCGGAAGGGGCTCACCGTGCGCGAAGTGCCCTACACATTTCGCGATCGCCAGAAAGGGATCTCGAAGTCTGCGCCGAGCCTCTGGAGGTTCCTCCGTACGGGAACCCAGTACGTGACGCGGATCTTCGTCGCGCGGTTGAGGAAGCATGACTAAGAATGTCGCGGGGACAGGCCCTGCGGGCCTGCACCCGCTGCAGTCCAGTTCGCGAGGACAGGTCCTGCGGACCTGCACCCGCAACAGTTCAAGAACGCGGACACGCTTTGATCTGCACCCGCCGCAGGTACAAGGAGCGCTGACTATGCCGCATCAGATCCTGTCTCCCCGTTTCGAACGTCGCGACGAACGCGGCGTCTTCCGGGAGGTCTTGAGCGGATTTCCGGCCGGAACGGTCGTATGCGGGCGAATGAACGCCGGGGCGGTGATGGGGAACCACTACCACCGGAGGACGCACGTCTTCTTCCACCTTCTCGCCGGGAGAGCCGGCGTTCGGACCGTGAACGTCGGGACCGGCGCGAAAGACCGGTTTCCGCTGACAGAAAACCAGGGTGTGCTCCTCGAGCCGGGGGAATCGCATGCGATCCGGTTCGACGTCGAGTCCGAGTTCCTGATGATCAAGTCGTTGCCCTACGATCCGGCGGATCCCGACACGATCGAGTTCGAAGTACCGGAGTGACTCAGCAGATATTTCGGCGGATATAGACCGTCTTCTCCACGCTCGCGTGGACGACTCCGCCGGCGTCGGTCAGGTCCACGTTGTAAACGCGATCGATCGAATTCTCCGTTTCGAGCATCCGGCGGATCGTCGCGATCTCCTCTTCTTCGATCACGAACCGCGCGTAGAGCGTGCCGCGCCCCGGCTTCTTGAACCGGATCGTCGCGGCCTTGTCCCAGACGACGTAGCCCGGACCCAGGATTTTGATCAGCATGATCATGTAGTGCGGGTCGACCGCTCCGTAGAGGCTTCCGCCGAAGATCGTGCCGACGTAGTTGCGCGTGCGCCAGTTGAGCCGGAGCTGGACGCGCAATTCCCGGAAATCTCCGGAGATGTACGTAATGCGGGCGCCCGTGCCGCGATAAGCCGGAAAAAAATTGAAGCCCCATCTCATTCTCCGGGACGCGGGTGATTCAGGCACAATCGGAGGCCTTCGTTTGAATTCTCTCGGCCGCCGGTCGCGCAGCGACCGCCCGCGGCCGACAGTTGCCCCATCGCATTCTCCGGCTCGCCGCTGATTCCGGCATGACCGAAGGGTATCGTTTTATTTCTCTCAGCCGTCGTTCACGCTAGCGAACGCCGCGGCTGACAGTTAGGCTAGTTTTCGATGTACGAGCCGGGCTACGTCGGCTTGCTCGCATCGGGCGACTTCGAAGAACGGGTCGAGAAGCTGTACGCGCTGCTCGCCTCGTGCACCGTCTGCCCGCGCAACTGCGGCAACGACCGTCTCGCGAACGCCCTCGCCTCGTGCGCGTCGGGGCTCGACCCCGTCGTCTCTTCCTACACGGCGCACTTCGGCGAGGAGCCGGTCCTCTCCGGCACGCGCGGCGCTGGGAACGTCTTCTTCGGCAACTGCAACCTGAGGTGCGTCTACTGCCAGAACTGGCAGATCAGCCAGGACTGGAAGACGCAAAGGACGAACGAAGTCCCGGTTGAGCGCCTGGCGGAAATGCTGCTCGAGCTCCAAAGTCGCCGCTGCCACAACATCGGTTTCGTCTCGCCGACGCACTACGCGCCGCAGATGGCGAAGGCGGTGCTGCTCGCGGCACGCGACGGGCTGCGGTTGCCGATCGTCTACAACACGAATGCGTACGACTCGGTCGAGGTCTTGCGGCTCCTCGACGGGATCGTCGATGTATACCTGCCGGACTTCAAGTACGCCGACTCCGGCGCAGGCTGGACCTATTCGAAGGTGCCCGACTATCCCGAGCGGGCCCGCGAAGCGCTCGTCGAGATGTATCGCCAGAAAGGGTCGAGTCTCACGTACGGCGATGACGGGCTCTTGAAGAGCGGCCTCCTCGTCCGGATGCTCGTCCTGCCCAACGGCATGGGAGGTGTCTCGGAGTCGCTCGCCTGGATCGCCGAGACGTTGTCCCCGCGCGTCGCGATCTCGCTCATGGCCCAGTACTACCCGATCCACCGCGCGGCCACGGATGCTCGCTACTCCGCCCTCTCCCGCGAGATCACGGCGGGGGAGTGGGAGGAGGCGGTCGCCGCGCTCGAGGCGAACGGCTTCTCGAACGGCTTCCAGCAGGAACTCGAGACCGCGAACCGCTACTACCGCCCCGACTTTACTGACCGCGAGACCCCGTTTCGCGACATCCGGGACTTCGGTTCGACTCGAATGCCCATCGCGGCGGAACGAACGTCCTGATCTGTCGCGTTCGTCCGACTCTTCGACGCGAGTCGGAGAAGAGCCAGCCGAGGATGATTTAGAACAGCCTCTTTTGTGGAGAAGGAGCGGCGCTGCTCGTCGCGCCCGAAATCGACGGATACGCCTCTCTCAGGCTCTCCGGCGCGGCGCGCGTCTCGCCGATCAGCATCTGCTGCAGTTGCAGCGCGTTCGCCACGGCCTGACCGCGGAAGTGGTTGTTCAGGATCGCGAACGCGTTCGCGTCGGCGCGCCGCACGCGGCCTTCGCGAATCCGCTGCGCCCACGGCTCGAGCTCCCTCTCGGAGTAGAGATAGTTGTAGCGCTCTTCGTTCGACGTGTTCGGTCCGAACCACTTCGCCGCGTTGCGACCGTGGAAACGGTAGTACGCGACCGGGCCGGTCACGTAGGAAGTCCCGGGAAGGTTTCCTTTCAGCCGCGGCTGATCGATGTTGACGAACCCGACGCTTTTGTCTTCCAGGAAGCGCAGCGTCTCCGGCGTGTTCCACGAGAAGTGGCGGAACTCGGCGGCCATCGGAAAGCTTGCGAACCGGTCGAAGATCTTCTCGAGGACCTCGCGGTTCTCCGCCGTCGAGCGGAAGGACATCGGCACCTGCACGAGTACGCACCCCAGCCGGCCGGCGTTCGCGAGCGCCTCCATCGCCTCTTGGACGGCCCGTTCGTCCTCGCCGGTGGCGTTCCTTTCGTGCGTGAACGCCCGGTAGAGCTTCGCGGTGAAGAGGAACCGGGAGTTGTGCGCCACGCGCCGCGCCCAGTCGCGGGCCATGGATGGCGGAGGGATCCGGTAGAAGGTCGAGTTGATCTCGCTCGTGTCGAAGAGCGACGCCATGAAGCCGAGCCGGTCGAAGCCGCGGCGCGCCGAGGGATAGACGATTCCTTCCCAGTCCTTGTACATCCAGCCGGCCGTGCCGATCCGCACGACCCCGGGTACGCTTGCCTCCGTCACTGCGCGCCGCAGGCGTTGACGAACGTCGAGCTCTCGTCTTCCGCCACGGTGAACCCGCCCTCGGCGATCGGGCGGTCGTCCTGCAGAAGCCTCAGCCGGTACTCGCCCGGGCGCGAGAAGAAGTCGCCGGTCGCAACCGTCCTCCGGAAACTCTTCGAACCGATCCGTCCCGCCCGGACGAGCACGCGGGTCGAGCCGCCCGGCCCGATCGCGACCGCGGAAACCTGTGCCGGCGGGACAGAGGCGACATTCGCCACCACCGTCACGCGGCGGACGCTTCCCATGAGCTGCGAGCGCGCCCGAACCGGCTCGTCGCCCGGCACGAACGCGGTGACCCGGTTGCGAGCAGGAGACGATTCGATGTCTTTCGGAACTCCGAACGGCACCCGGACCCAGAAGCGCGTACCCACCGGTTTTCCGTCCAGCGTCGCCGGGAAATAGGTCGCGCCGCGCAGTGACGCGTCCGACGCGAGAGCGAAGATCATGAAGGTCGTTCCGACGATCCGGACGTCCCGAACTTTTCCCGATCGGTCCACCAGTACTTCGTGAGTTGATTCCCCGCTCATGTGCGCCTTCCGCGCCGGAGGCGGGTACTCGGGGGCGCGGAGCATCTTCGGGCGGGCGGCCACGAAACCGGAGCACGGATCTCGAGATTCGACCGCCCGGATCGAGCAGCCGGCAGCCGCAAGCAGAAGGAGCGCGGCGGCCCGGTGCGTTATCGCTTTCGAAGCGCCGCCGCGAAGTCGAACCGCGAAGGATCGCGAGCGAGCCAGAACTGTCCTCCACCCGCTTCGCGGCCGTCCACGAGAAACCGCAGAGTCCACACGCCCTCCTCCCAGTCCGCGCCGACGGGCGCCACGACCGGAACGCGCACGTCCGCCGTGCCCCCGGCCACGGCGACGGGGCTCTCGAAGAGGATGTAGGGCCGTCCGGTCGGCGATGTCGCCTCCACACGCACCGTGATCTTCCTCGCTTTCGGCTGCGGCTCGACGTCCAAGACCGCCTCTGCCCGCAGCTTGGGATCGACGCCGCGGCGAATCGGAAACCCCTCGGGCGCCGCCTTCGCTCCCGAAGCGTCGGCGGGAAAGACCGGCAGGTCCCCGAGGATCGGCTGGGGTATCGCTCCGCGCTTGTCGGTCTTCACCCGGAAACGCACCCCGACGTTCGCGGCGATGTCGACGGGCTTGCCGTCGCGCGTCGCCGGCTTGAAGCGCCACGCCGAGACGGCAACCACCGCGGGGTCGATGAACCCCGGCAAGCTCGCCGCGAGCGGCCGCAGATCCTGGATCCGACCCTCCTTGTCGATCCGGCCGACGAGAAGGACGTTCCCCTGCTGCTGGCCCTTCAGAAGAGCCTCCGGATAGACGGGCTCCTGGTATTTCTGGAGCTCCGCCCCCTTCGTCTGCGCGAACACGGAGACCGCGACGAGTGAGAGGGATCCGAAAAGAAGGAGCGACCGCTTCAAGCTGGAGCCGCCTCGAGCGCGCGACGCGCATGGTACGAGGAGCGCACGAGCGGTCCCGCCTCGACTCGCACGAATCCCATCGCCTCTCCCTCGCGGCGGAGCGCCTCGAACTCGTCGGGAGTGTAGTACCGCTCGACGGGAAGCCGCCGCTCGTGGGGCTGGAGGTACTGTCCGATCGTCGCGATGTCGCAGCCGGCGGACTTGAGGTCGGCGAGCGCCCGTACGAGCTCGTCCATCGTCTCACCGAGCCCGACCATCACTCCCGACTTCGTCCGCATCCCGCTCGGGCTCTCGCGCCGAAACGCGTCGGCCCTCGCGAGCAGCTCGAGCGAACGCTCGTAGCGCGCCTGCGGCCGAACCCGGCGGTAGAGACGCGCGACCGATTCGAGATTGTGGTTGAGGATTTCCGGCGCCTCGGCGAGCACGACATCGAGCGCGTCCCAGTTCCCGCAGAAGTCGGGGATCAACACCTCGACCGTGCATTCGGGAACCCGGCGGCGGATCGCGCGGATCGTCTCCGCGAAATGCTCCGCTCCGCCGTCGGAAAGATCGTCGCGGTTGACAGACGTCACCACGGAGTGCGAGAGACCGAGCTCGCGCACTGCCTCGGCCACCCTCTCCGGCTCTTCGGAGTCGAGCGGGCTGGGCGCGCCCTTCCCGACCGCGCAGAAGCCGCACGTCCGGGTGCAGACGTCCCCCATGAGCATGAACGTCGCCGTGCGCTCCCGCGCCCAGCACTCGTGGATGTTCGGACAGCGGGCCTCTTCGCAGACCGTGACCAGCGAGAGCCGCCGCATCATCGCGCGAACCTCTTCGTACTCGCCGGTCGTCGAGAGCCGCACCTTCAACCAGGGCGGCCGCTCGAGGCGCGAGGCGTGCGGGAGGACGGGGAGATCGCTCACGAGTCGACCGCTTCGGTCGCCCGCCCGAAGACTTCCGCGAAGCGACCAATGAGCGGCGGGACGACCTCGTGCACTTCCCGGTGCAGGCCCAGGACCCGCTCGATCGAGGTCACTCCGCCGTCGCTGATCCCGCACGGGACGATTCCGCGGAAGTAGGGGAGCGGCTCCTCGGTCACGTTCAGCGCGAATCCGTGAGTCGTGATCCAGCGGGAGATGTGGACGCCGATCGCGGCGATCTTGTCGTTGCCGACCCAGACGGACGAGACGCGCTCGCGGGCGGTCGAGCGCGCCGCGGAAACGCCGAAGTCGCCGAGCGTCCGAAGAAGGACTTCCTCCAGGTCGCGGACGTAACGGCGCACGTCCCGGCGATCCGGATCCAGGTTCAGGATCGGATAGCCGACGAGCTGTCCCGGGCCGTGGTAGGTCACTTTTCCGCCGCGGTCCGCTTCGACGAGCTCGATTCCGAGCTCGCGGCGCTTCTCCGGTGTGAAGAGGACGTCCGCGGCCGACGCGTTGCGGCCGAGCGTGAACACCGGCTCGTGTTCGAGGAGGAGAAGGGTCTCCAGGCCGCTGCGCGCCACGCGCGACGCGGCTTCCCTCTGGAGCACGAGCGCGCGATCGTAGCCGATCCGCCCGAGCCAGAGGGCCTCGACGCGGCGCGGTCCGGCGGGGATCGGGCCCGGCGCCGGCGCAGCGACGTTCATCGTGTCCATCGGGGAAGAAGTTTACCGCCCGCACCGAAAACTCCGTACAGGAGGAGAACCGGGTCCCAGTACGGGACGCGGAAGCGCCAGACGACGAGGATGACGACATGCGCGACCATCGAGACGGCGAGGACCGCGAGAGCGAAGGCGCGGACTCCCGGACGCGGCGCGGAGAGGAATCCGAGGACGGCGACCGCGCACAGGAGCACGTAATACAGACCCGATGCCGCGACGACCGGCGCTGGCCAGAACCACGGCGTCGGGTAGGGTCGCAGCCATTCCCATACCTTCCTCGCGAGGAGCCGCGCCCAACCGGCGGGGTCCGCGCGGCGCTCCGCGAGGGCGCGCGCGATGAAGGCGCGAGCCCGTTGGGAAGGCGACACGAGCCCGCGCGCGCGAAGCTCTTCGGTTTGCCGCTCCATGTCGCGGTGGAGCGCCTCGACCCAGCGCAGATATTCCGCGCGGCTACGGACATGGAAGAAGCGCACGGCCCAGTCGGAGTTCCCCTGGTAGAACGTGTTTCCCGCAGCGTCGTTGACCGGAACGAGCTCCCCGAAGACGACCGCGTTCCGCGCGATCCAGGGGGCGAGCGCGAGAACGAACCCGAGAAGCCCCGCGGCCGCGATGTGCGCCCGCGCGCGAGACGGATAGCGCCGGTCGAAGAGGGGCGCCGCCAGAAACGGGAAGAGCGCGAGCGCGGAAGCGCGGGTCAGCGCGGCGAGCGCGAGCAGGACGCCGGCGCCGCCCGCGAGCGTGGAGGACGGGCGGTCGGTCGCGGCGAGGAGGAGGAACGCGGCGGCGAGGAGCAGCGTCGTGAAGAGCGGCTCGCTCTGGATATCTGCCGAGTAGAGGAGGAAAACCGGATGAATGGCCGCCGCGGCGCCGGTCGCGAGCGCGATCCCGCGCCGCCGGAAGATCGGCGCGGAGAGGAGAGCGAGGAGAGGCGCGGCGAAAGATCCGACCGCGGCCGTGGCGAGCTTTGCAAGAGGGACGTGGTCGGGCCGACCGAGGGTCGCGACGGCCAGGAAGAAGGGATAGCCCGGCGCCCGGAAGTAAAAGGGCTCCGACGAAGTCGGGTAGCGGCCTTCCCGCGCGATCGCGGTCGCCGCGGAGAGATATGCAGGGGCGTCGCCGAAACGAACCGTGGTCAAGCCCAGGGCGGCGACCGCGGCGAGCCGCGCCGCGAAAGCCAGGGCGAAGAGACCGAGGAGCGCCTTCCCGCCGAGCCGCGGCGGCTCCGAGCGGGGGCTCGAGAGCGGCGAGCTCCTATCCCAGATCGAACTCGGCCTTCTCGAGCGTCTTCTTCACCGTTGACAGGAAGCGATCGGCGTCGGCGCCGTCGATCAGGCGGTGATCGAAGGACAGCGCGAGGAATCCCACGGTCCGGATGCCGAGCGCGTCGTTCCCGTTCTCGTCGGTGACGACGACCGGTCGCTTCTCGATCGTGCCGACGCCCAGGATGGCGACCTGCGGCTGCGGAATGATCGGCGTGCCGAAGAGCGAGCCGAAGACGCCGGGGTTCGTCACGGTGAAGGTGCCGCCTTGGATCTCCTCCGGCTTCAGCCGCTTCGTGCGGGCGCGCTCCGCGAGGTCCTGCGCCGCGCGGGCGAGTCCGAGGATCGACTTCTCGTCGGCGTGCTTGATCACCGGCACGATCAGGCCCCAGTCGAGCGCCACCGCCATCCCGAGGTGGATGTCCTTGTGGTAAACGATGTTCTCTCCATCGATCGAGGCGTTGACCTGCGGGAACTCCTTCAAAGCCTGGATCGCGGCGCGGAAAATGAACGGCAGATAGGTGAGCTTCACGCCGTTCTTCTCCAGGAACGCCTCTTTGTGCCGCTCCCGCAGCTTCGCGATGTTCGTGTAATCCACCTGAAAGACCGTCGTGACGTGCGCCGAGGTGCGCTTCGACAGGATCATGTTCTCGGCGGTGATCTTCCGGATCTTCGACATCGGGACGACTTCGTCCCGGTCGGTGACTGCGGGGGCGGGACGCGCCGCCGGCGGCTCGCCGGCCGGCACGCGCGCAGGTTGCGAGACCTCAGCCGGGGCCGCCGCGGCCGCCGGCGCTCCCGCCACCTTGCGGTTTTCCAAGAAGGAGAGGATGTCGTTCTTCGTCACGCGGCTGTAGATCCCCGACCCCTCGATCTCGCGGATGTCGAGCCCGTGCTCCTGCGCGATCTTCCGGACGAGCGGAGAGGACCGCTGGCGAATTCTTTCCTCGATCGACTCGACGCGCGCTCCGGCAGGCTCGGCCGAGACGGCGGCAGCGGGCTGCGGAGCCTTGGATGCAGCCGGCGCCGGGGGAGGAGGCGGAGGAGCCGCCTGCTCGCGAGGCGGTTGAGGAGCGGCCGAGACGGCGGCAGCGGGCTGCGGAGCCTTGGATGCAGCCGGCGCCGGGGGAGGAGGCGGAGGAGC
>DASXSX010000102.1:0-14947 GCA_036505815.1 Thermoanaerobaculia bacterium | reverse complement strand
CTCCTGGCTTCAGGACCGTCATGTAGACGGCCATATTCGCCTGGGATCCGGAGTGCGGCTGGACGTTCGCGTGCTCTGCGCCGAACAGCTTCTTTGCCCGCTCGATCGCGATCGCCTCGATCTTGTCGACGAACTCGCAGCCGCCGTAGTACCTGCGCCCCGGATAACCCTCCGCATACTTGTTCGTCAGAACAGAACCCGCGGCCTCGCGAACCGCGCGGGAAACGAAGTTCTCCGACGCGATGAGCTCGAGGCCCTCGTTCTGCCGCCGCTCCTCGTCGCGGATCCACCCGGCGACTTCCGGATCGACGACGTCCAGATCCCGGTCGAGAAACGCCGCGGCCGCAGCCGCGAGAGTAGTGGGGTTCATCGGGTTGCCTGCCTTTCCGAAGATCTCACTCCGTCACGAGCTCCCGATACTCCGCGATGCAGTAGCTGTCGGTCATCCCGGCGATGTGGTCCGCGATCGAACGGTAGAAACCGGGATTCGTCCGGTAGTTGCGCTCGACTTCGGCTTTGACCTCCGGGAGAGCGACCTCGCGCAGGAACCGGACCCCCAGGTCCTGGTGCAGCCCCTCGAGAACGGAGTCCGGCAGGAGGCGGGGATTCTCGCTGTACGCGTGATAGAGGCCGGCGATGACCCGGCGTGCGCGGCCGTCGTGCCGGGAGACCGGAAACGAATGGATGACGTGGCGATACACGAACTGTCGGAGCTCCGCGTAGAGCCTCTTGCCGTTCTCCGAGAAGCCGACCAGATCGCCGGGCAGCCTTTCTCGCCGCTCGGAGAATTCCTCGGGGCTCGAAATTCCGCTGGCGTCGATCCACCGCTCGATCCGCGAGCGCGAGGCGTCGACGAGATCGGACGTGAGAGTGGCGATCATCCCTCGGATGAGCGAAGCGCGGCGGACCGCCGGATCCCGGCCGCCGCCGCGGGCGGCTCGAGCGACCCGCGAGACCGCGAGCGCCTCGATCGCGTCCTCTCCGGCGAGCGCAATCCCGTCCTCGAGGTCGTGCGTCTGTTGCGCGATCTCGTCGCACCAGTTGACGACCTGGGCCTCGAGCGTGCCGCCCGAATCGAACCGCAGTCCCTCGACAAAATCGAGAGGGAACGGGAAATCGCGGCGCCAGACGGTGTGCTTCAGGATCCCCTCGCGGACGTCGTTGGTCAGGTTCAGCCCCGGCTCTTCGTAACGCCTCTCGAGGCGATCGACGACCCGGACCGACTGGTAGTTGTGCTTGAAGCGGCCGGCTTCGGGATGACTCTTCTGCAGCAGATCGTCGAGGATGTTCTCCCCGGAGTGCCCGAAAGGCGTGTGGCCGAGGTCGTGGCCGAGAGCGACGGCCTCGGTCAGGTCTTCGTTCAGCCCGAGCGCCCTCGCCGCGCTGCGCGCGATCTGCGACACCTCGATCGTGTGCGTCAGGCGCGTGCGGAAGTGGTCCCCCTCGAACGGGATGAAGACCTGCGTCTTGTGCTTCAAGCGCCGGAACGCTCGCGAGTGAATGATGCGGTCGCGGTCCCGGACGTACTGCGTGCGGAAGTCCTCCTCCTCGACAGGAAGGGGTCCGCGGGGACGCGTCGCGCGCGCGCTGCGAGAAGCGTAGATTGCGAGCCGCTCTTCCTCGAGCCGCTCGAAACGCTCCCGGGTCAAAGCCGATGTCGTGACCGTCATTCGTCCTCGAGCCGTCGCGAGAGAAGCAGAGACCGCGCCTCGCCGACGAGGTAGAGCGAACCCGCGACGATTATAGGGGTCGGATCCGGATCGCGAAGGAGATCCCGTAGAGCGACCTCGACGGTCTCGGACGCGACCGCGGTCCGCCCTGCCGCCGCCCCGGTCCGGCGGACGAGCTCGTCGACGGTCGCCGCTCGCGGCGATGGCGCGCGCACGAGCCGCACGCTCGCCGCCGCCGGAAAGAGCTGCGCGGCCATCTCCTCGACGTCCTTGTCCGCCATCGCGGCGAAGACCAGCCGTGCGCGACCCGCGAGGCCGGCGTGCTCGAGGAAGCGCGCGAGCGCGAGAGCCGCCTGCGGGTTGTGACAGCCGTCCAGGACGACGGCGACCCCGCGGCAGGAGAGCTTCTCGAGCCGGCCGGGCCAGCGCGTGGCCGCGACTCCCCGCTCGATGGCCTCCGGATCGATCCCCGGAAACTCCGGCGACAGGAGCTCGGCCGCGCGCGCGGCCAAGGCCGCGTTGCCCGCCTGGTGAGCTCCGGGAAGCGGGGTTTCGAGAACGTAACGCGCCCCCGGCGTCGCGACCCGCAATCGTGTTCCCTCGAGGGACGTCTCGACGTGCGAGACCTCGATCTCTTCCGCCGCCTCGTGTGCGACGGCGCCGCACTCGCGCGCCGCCTCGACCAGCACCCGGCGGGCCTCGGGCTCGCGTGCGCCGACGAGCGCCGGCCGGCCGAAGCGGAAGATCCCCGCCTTCTCCCGCGAGATCGAGGAGAGCGTCGGGCCGAGCTCCTCGGTGTGGTCGAGTCCGATCGACGTGACGACCGACAACTTCGCGGAAGCGATGTTCGTCGCGTCGAAGCGTCCGCCGAGCCCGACCTCCACGAGCGCGAGGTCGAGCCTCCGCTCGGCGAAAGCGAGGAAGGCGGCGGCCGTCAGCGCTTCGAAGTAGGTCACGGGAATCTCCGGAGACGCTTCGGCGGCGCGCAGCACCGGCTCGAGCACTCGATCGAGCTCCTCGTCGGACAGATCGGACTCGCCGGCCCGGATCCGCTCGCCCACCCGGATGAGATGCGGCGACGTGTAGAGGCCCGCCCGGACCCCGCCGGCCGCCGCGATCGCGGACAGCATTGCCGCGACAGAACCCTTCCCGTTCGTACCCGCCACGAGCACCGCGGGGACCTGCCGCTCCGGGCGGCCGAGACGCTCGCAGAGACCGTCGATCGCGGCGAGGCCGAGCTTCACGCCGCGGACGGAGAGGGATTCGAGACGGGCTAAAGACGGGAAACGAACGGACGTCTTCCGAGCTAGGCCGCGCGCCACAGCAGCTCGAGACACCGCACGAGCGTTTCCTTCATCTCGGAGCGGTCCACGACGGAGTCGAGCATGCCGTGCTCGAGAAGGAACTCGGAGCGCTGGAACCCTTCCGGCAGCGTCTGCCGGATCGTCTGCTCGATCACCCTCGGGCCGGCGAAACCGATCAGCGCGTTCGGCTCGGCGACATTCACGTCTCCGAGCATCGCGTACGAGGCCGTGACCCCTCCGGTCGTCGGATCCGTCATCACCGAGATGTACGGGATCCGCGCTTCGGAAAGGCGGGCGAGCGCGGCGGAGATCTTGGCCATCTGCATCAGCGAGAGGATTCCCTCTTGCATCCGCGCGCCACCGGAGGCCGAGACGATGATGAGCGGTTTCCTCTCCGCCAGCGCGCGCTCCGCCGCCCGGGTTACTTTCTCCCCAACCACCGATCCCATCGAGCCGCCGAGGAAGAAGAACTCCATGGCTCCGATCAGGACCGGGATTCCCCCCATCGTGCCGGACCCGATCAGGATCGCCTCGGAACGTCCGACGTTCTCCTCCGCGCTCTTCAGCCGGTCCCGGTAGCGCTTCGAGTCCCGGAACCTCAGGGCGTCGACCGAGCGCAGGCCGATCTCGAGCTCCACGTACTTCTCGTCGTCGAAGAGCATCCGGAGCCGCTCGGGAGCGGAGAGGCGAAAGTGGTAACCGCACTTCGTGCAGATCTTGAAGTTCCGCGCCAGCTCCTTGTTGTAGAGAATCTCCCGGCAGCTGTCACACTTGACCCACAGCCCCTCCGGGACTTTGCTGCGCTTCTCGCGCGGCTCTTTGGGGGTGCGGTCTTTCCGGAACCACATGGCCAGGAGGTCGTATGGTAATTCAACGAGACGGGGCGTAAGCGACGATCCGCCGACGGCCCCGATCGTCCGTCACGATCCGGCTTTCGACCCCGAAGGCGTCCCGCAGCCGCTCCGGGGTCAGCGTCTCGGCGGGAGGGCCTTCCTGCAGCGCCCGGCCCGCGCGAAGGAGGACGATCCGGTCGGCGATCTCGCCCGCGAGGTCGATCTCGTGCGTCACGAGAACGACCGTCGTCTCGCGGTCCGCATGGACGCGCGCGATCAGCTCGAGAAACTCCAGCCGGTGTCGCGGGTCGAGGCCCGACGTCGGCTCGTCCAACAGCCAGATCTCCGCCTCCTGCGCGAGCGCGCGCGCCAGAAACACGCGGCGCTTCTCTCCTCCCGAGAGCGCGGAGGCGTCCCTCTCCGCCAGCGCCTCGACATCGCAGACTCGCATCGCCGCGAGGGCGCGGTCGCGGTCCTCCGCCGAGTCTGCGGAAAATCCGCGGGCATGGGGCGCGCGACCCTGGAGGACGAGGTCGAGACACCGAATCGGGAAGACGAGTTCGGTCGACTGCGGCAGATAGGCGATCCGCCGCGCCGTCTCTCGGCGGGGGAGATCGGCGAGCGATCGCCCCTCGAGAAGCAGCTCTCCCCCGCTCGCCGCCACGATCCGCGCGATTACCCGCAGGAAGGTGGACTTGCCCGAGCCGTTTTCTCCCAGGAGCGCGACGAGCTCTCCGCGGCCGATCGCGGCATCGAGGCCGTCCAGCGCCGGCGTGGCGCCGTAGGACGCCCTCAGGCCGCGCGCTTCGAGGAGAGCGGTCATGGGTTCCGCAGCAGCAGCCAGGCGAAGACCGGCGCTCCGATGGCCGCCGTGACCGCGCCGACGGGCAGCTCCGCGGGCGCGAAAGCCGACCGCGAGACCGCGTCCGCCGCGACGAGCAGAGCCGCCCCGGCGATCGCGGACACCGGCAGGAGCGCCCGCTGGTCGTTTCCGACCGCGGCGCGCGCGGCATGGGGGACGAGAAGGCCGACGAAGCCGATGATCCCCGCGAAAGCGACCGCGGCGCCGGTCAGGAGCGAGGCGGCCAGAAAGACGATGCGCTTGGACCTTTCGACGTCGACTCCGAGGGCCGCTGCGTTCTCCTCCCCTACCGCGAAGAGGTTCAGTCGTCCCGCGGACGCGAGCAGAACGGCGAAACCGGCGGCGCCGTAGGGAGCGAGCGCGAGGACTTTGCCGGGCGTCGCATCCGCAAGGCTTCCCATCATCCAGAACAGCATCGTGCGCGCGGTCTGGCCCGACGCGACCGAGAACACGGCGAGGAGAACGGCGGAAAAGAATGCGTTCGCAATCAGCCCGGCGAGCAGCAGGCGCTGCAGGTCGAGCCTTCCACCCCGCCGCGCCAGCGCCGCGACCGCCACCGAAGAGGCCACGGCGCCGGCGAAAGCCGCCGCCGGCGAGACGAGGGGCGAAAATCCCGCGACCGCCGCGAAGGCTGCCCCGGCTGCCGCGCCGCCCGAAGTTCCGAGGAGAAACGGGTCGGCCAGCGGATTCTTGAGGAGCGCCTGGAGCGCGGCCCCGGCCACCGCGAGACAGCATCCGACGAGAGCGGACAGGAGAACGCGCGGCGCGCGAAGCGAAGCCACGAGCCGCGCCGTCTCGCCGGCCGGGCCTTCTCCGAGGACGAGGTCGCGCAACGAAAGGCGTACCCCTCCGGCGAGAAGACCGAAAACGACGGCGACCGCGAGCAGAGCGATCGCGGCCGCAAGACCGCCGGCGGAGCGCGTCGTCTTCACGGCGTTCTCCGCGCGTCGGCGGCGTGAATGGCGGCTGCCAGCTCCTCGAGCGCTCCGAAGACGCGGGGGCCCGGCCGGGTCATCACGGCGTCGTCCGTCCAGACGACCCGAGCCCGCCGGATCGAGCCGCGGGAGAGCGCTCCGGTCGAGAGCGCGCGCTCGAAGGTGGGACGCGTTGCGGCAGAGACGGGGAGAACGAGGACCTCGACCGGCGCCGTCGACAGGTACTCCGTCGAGACGACCGGCCACCCCGGGCGTCGTTCGAGGAGGTTCTCGGCGCCCGCCTCGGAGAGGACGTCGTTCAGGAACGTTCCGCCGCCGGCCGCCTGCGGCGGCTCCGGCCAGACGAGGAGAATCGTCTTCGGGCGATGCCTTCCGAGAATCCGTTCGCGGACTGCCGCTCGACGGCGCGCGAGCGAGTCGGCGAGGCGAGCCGCCTCCCGGGGGCGTCCGAGGGCTTCGCCGATCCGGCGAATGCTCTCGAGGACGGCGTCGAGCGAACCCGTTGGAAGGACGACGACGGGGACGCCGGCGGCGGCGAGTGCGGTGACGGGGCCGCGCGCGTTGCCCTCCTGCGTCGCGATTACGAGGTCGGGCCGCAGAGAGGCGACCTTTTCCGCGCTCACCTCGAGACCGCCGACGCGTGGGATCGCGCGAGCCGCCGGCGGATAGTCGGAGTGTTCCGAGACGCCCACGAGGTTCGCGCCCGCGCCGAGCGCGAAGACGATCTCCGTCAGGTTCGGGGCGAGGGCGACGACGCGGCGCGGGACGCGCGCCGGCCTGGATCCCGTGGCGCCCGACTCCGCGCGACAGGCGAGGATCGCGGCCAGCGCCGCGAGGGGAAAGAGAAATCGCCGGCGAAGATGCCTTGGGGCGTCAGGTCGCGAGGGCGGCGATTCGCCGGTCAGCCGTGGGATTCGGCCTCTTCGAGATCGTTCGGAATGCCGAGTCGCATGCATGCGGCGTCGTACATCTGTCTCGCCGCCTTTTGCGCGTTCTGAAGCTCTGCGAGGCGGTCCTTGACTTTGGCCAGCTCCGCCTGGATCTCCGCTTCGGCGTCGCTGATCTCCTGGCGGGTCACTTCGAGCGTGTGTTCGTAGAACTTCCTCTGATCCGGGGACAGACTCATTCGCTTGTTCCTCCTGCTCGCGGGTAGTCCATCGTACCTCTGCGGAGAGGCGTCTATTCTGCCGCGTTACGGCTTAACGTCCACCGCCACCGTACGCCACATCTGTCGCAGCCGCTGCGCGGCCGAAAAAGAGATTTATCAGCTGCCTCCGGTGGGAGAGGTCACGGCCTTACGTCCACCACGACCGGACGCCACATCTTGACAGGGATTCCGTTCTTCGTCGCCGCGCGAAAGCGGGAGCGTCGCACGGCGTCGAGCACGACCGTATCGATTCCACTGCGGCCGCCGATGCCCTTCTGCACGCGGGCGTCCGCGACGCTCCCCTGCTCGTTGACCAGCACCAGGATCACGACGCGGCCGGAGATCTTTTGCTGGCGCGCCAGGGGGGGGTAGGCGATCCGCGGCGGGCTCAAGAGAACCGGCTCGACGACTCCCGGACCCGGACCGACGAGATCGCCCCGAGAGACCTCCCCTTCGGCGGGCGCGCTCTCAGGCTCGCGGGGAGCGGGAGGCGACGCGAGGACCACCTGCGTGGGCTCGGGAGGCGGCAACGTCGGGAACGGCGGCGGCGAAGTGGCCTCGACGCGTGGGGCCGCGGCCTCCTTGGGCGGTGCAGCCGCTGCGGTCGGTTTGGCCGCCGGTCTCGGGACGGCGGGCGGACGCGCCGACTGCTCGAGCGCCTTCTGGCTCTTCATCTCCTGCCGCTTCGCCGCGAGCTGGCGCTGGACCTCCTGTTCGACCGTCCTCTGTTCCACGGCAGCTGCCCCGGCCCCGGGCGTTGGAAGGGACGCCGCCGGAGTAAGGCTGGCGGCGACGGAAGCCGCCGTCGGAGCCGGCCCGGGTGTGATAGCGGTCGCGGAACCGGTTGTGGGGCTCTTGCGGGTGAGGAAGATCGCGAGGAGCGCACCGATCGCAACGACCGCCGCGATCCCGATGTACAGCGGGGTGCGTCCTTTTTTCTCCGACTCGATCCGGGCGGGGGAGAAGGATCCGAAGACGCCGGCTTCCGCGGCCTCCGCAGCGACCGGCTCGGCGGCTTCCTCGGGAAGGGATTCCTGCGCGAGACCGGGCGCCACAACGGGCGCAACTTCACGCGCCGCCGGAACCGGCGCGGCGGCGGGCGGACGCCCGGCAGGCGCGGGCCGAACCTCGGCGGCCGAGGCGCGGGCTTCCCGAAGCCGGTCGAGATAGATCGCGAGGTCCGCGCTGCCCGGCGCGGGCGAGTAGGAGTAGAGAACCGATTCCAAGTCTCGGAGCATCTCCGAGCCGGTCGCGTAGCGGGCGTCGGGCTCGCGGGCGAGCGCCTTCAGCACGATCGCGTCGAGGCCGGGCGACACGTCAGCGTTGACTCGCGAGGGAGGGTCGACTTCGGCTTTCCGGACCAGCTCGAGGACCACCAGATCCGAATCGCCCTGGAAAAGCCGCTTTCCCGTCAACATCTCGTGCAGAACGGAGCCGAGCGAGAAGAGGTCGCTCCGGTGGTCGATCGGCTTTCCCCAGGCCTGCTCGGGAGACATGTACTGAAGCTTTCCCTTGAGCGAGCCGCTCTCGGTCCGGGACACCTTCCGGTCCGCCTTCGCGATTCCGAAGTCGCAGAGCTTGATCTCCCCTTCGTGCGAAATCAGGATGTTCTGCGGGGAGACGTCGCGATGGACGATGTGGAGCTCCTCCCCCTTTCCATCGCGCCGCCGGTGGGCGTAGTCGAGCGCGGAGGCCACCTTGCCCGCGACGTAGACCGCGAGCGGGACGGGCGGGGGCAACTCCACCTCGCGCGCGGAGTGAAGGATCGTCTTCAGATCGGTTCCCTCGACGTACTCCATCGCGATGAAGTAGCCGCCCGCCTGGATCTTCCCGAGGTCGTAGATATGGACGATGTTCGGATGGTTCAGTTGCGCGGCGAGCTTCGCCTCGTCCGCGAACATCGTGATGAACTCGTCGTTGTCAGCGATGTGCGGCAGGATCTTCTTGATCGCGACGATTTTCTGGAAACCTTCCACGCCGGTGCGGCGCGCGCGGAAAAGCTCGGCCATGCCGCCGCTCGCGATCTTCTCGAGCAGCTCGTACTGACCGAACCGGTCGGGCCCCTCCGGCGCAACCGCCTCCCGCGGCTCGGCGCGGCGCGAAGCGGTCGGCGTCAGATCCGCGGCCGGGGGTGGCGTCGCGGCCCCGGCGGGTTTTGCTCGCGGGACCTGGATCCGGAGCGTTTCCGTGAGCATCCGGTCGATGTCGGCCCCGCCGGAGCGCTGAGTGGCGGCAACCGGCTTCGTCGATTCCGGCGCGCCCGGCGGCGGGGCCGGCGAAGCGGTCGTCCCGGGCCGGCTCGTGGAGCGCACGCCGGAAAGCGTGTCTCGGAGGCGCCGTTCGATCTCCTCGTCCGCTGACGGCTGCGATGCGGGCGCGGGCTTCGGCGCGCCTTTCGCGGGCGGTTTCGGCGAGGCGAGGCCGCTGTCTCTCCCGAGCTCTTCCAGCAGATCCGAAAAGATGTCTGACGAGGTCAGCGACGCGGCCGGGATCTTCATCGTTTTAGCGCCGCGGCCCGACGCGTCGAGAGCGGACCGGACGGCGCTGACCAGGGCCTCGTCGGTGAACGGCTTGGGGATGATCTCGAATGCGCCGATCTTCTGGGCGTCCGCTTTCGTGTTGGAACCGGCATAGCCCGCCGGCAGCAACAGGATGGGAGGCGCTTCGAGCCCCCCCTTGTTGCGGATGTCGCGGATGACGTCGGTCGGCGAAAGGCGCGGCAGTTTGCCGGAGAGGAGGACGACGTCGAACCGCGACGGGGTAAAAGCGGCCAAGCCTTCCTCGCCGTCGTGGGCCTCGGTCACCTCGAACTCCGGTGGGGGCAGGAGCGATCGCACGCGGTTGCGGTCCCGCTGCTCGTATTCGATCAGAAGTATGTTTTTTGCCATCTGAAGGGTCGGGTGTCTCGGAAAAAGCAGTTTGATGATATGGCATCACCGCCGAAAAACCAATGAAGGACGAGGTTTTCCGCGTTCGCGCCGACCTTATAATTCGCGCCGGAGTTGACGAGAGCGCATGTCCGGCCACAGCAAGTGGAGCACGATCAAACACAAGAAGGGCGCGGCCGACGCGAAGCGTGGACGCCTGTTCACGAAGCTCATTCGGGAGATCACGATGTCTGCGCGGTTGGGCGGCGGATCCGCTGAGGCGAACCCCCGGCTCCGCAAGGCGATCGAGGATGCGAAGGCGGTTAACATGCCCGCGGAGAACATCAAGCGGGCGATCCAGCGGGGCACGGGCGAGCTTCCCGGTGTCACCTACGAAGAATTGACGTTCGAAGGCTACGGCCCGGGAGGAGTGGCGATCCTGATCGAGGCGATGACCGACAACAAGAATCGCACTCTGCCCGAGATCCGCACGATCTTTTCCAAGCACGGCGGGAACCTCGGCGAGTCCGGCTCGGTCAAATTCCTCTTCCAGAAGAAGGGCTACATCGCGATCGAAAAGGAGAAGGCGACGGAGGACGACGTGATGGAGGCGGCGATCGAGGCCGGCGCGGAAGACGTCGCATTCACCGACCAGCATCACGAGATCCAGACCGCTCCGGAAATGTTTCCTCAGGTCAAGGCGAAGCTCGAGGAGAAAGGACTTCCGATCGCCATCGCCGAGATCTCGATGATCCCCACGACGGAAGTTCCGCTCGACCAGCGCAAGGCGGAGCAGACGATGAAGCTCATGGAAGCACTGGAAGACCACGACGACGTCCAGAACGTCTGGGCGAATTTCGACTTCGAAGAGGCGAGCTGAAAGCCTGATCACTCTGGGTCTCGACCCGGGCATCTCGGCCACCGGCTACGGCGTCGTCGTCT
Organism: Thermoanaerobaculia bacterium; assembly: GCA_036505815.1. Lineage (GTDB taxonomy): Bacteria > Acidobacteriota > Thermoanaerobaculia > UBA5066 > Gp7-AA6 > Gp7-AA6. The sequence continues at coordinate 4,387 of DASXSX010000102.1, read as the reverse complement.
TCGATCGGGGCTCTCTCGCGCTCGCGCGCTGCGGCGTCTGGCGTCCTCCCAACGGACTCTCGCTCTCGAGCAAGCTCGACTTCCTTTCCGGGAGGCTCCTCGCGCTCTTGGACGAAGTGCGGCCCGCCGCGGTGTCGATCGAGACCGTCTTCGCGGCGAAGAATGTCTCGTCGACGGTGAAGCTGTCGCACGCGCGCGGGGTGTTGCTCGCCGCCGCGGCGCGGTTCGATGTTCCGGTCTTCGAGTACGAGCCGCGCCTCGTGAAGAAGGCGATCGTCGGGTACGGACATGCGGAGAAGCCCCAGGTGCGCGCGATGGTCCTCGCGCTCCTCGCCCGTCAACGCGATCGCGTGCCGCTCGACGCCGCCGACGCGCTCGCCGTGGCGATCTGCCACCTGCACTCGCGGCCGCCCGGCGCGTGAGTTGCTATCATCATCGCGTCTCATGTCCTTCCAGGGATCCCTGCGCGAACTCCAGCTCGCCGACATCATTCAGCTCGTATCAGCTTCCGGGAAGACCGGCAAGTTCACTCTCGTCCGGGACGACGAGCAGGGCACGCTCTTCCTGAAGCAGGGTCGGATCGTCCATGCCCAGGTGGGCGATGTCGCCGGCGACGAGGCGGTCCATGTCCTCGCAACCTGGTCGTCCGGAGAGTTCGAGTTCTCCCCGGGGGAGGAGACCGAGGTGGTCTCCATCTACAAGTCGAACGCGCGGCTTCTCATGGAAGCCGCACACCAGCACGACGAGTGGCGGGTGCTGTCGCGCAAAGTCCCCGGACTCGACTTCGTGCCGACGCTCGCCTCGCCCGAGGCGGGACGGCCCGTGACGCTGTCGCCGGTGGAGTGGAGCCTGATCGTCCGGATCGACGGAAAAAAGAGCGTCCGCGAGCTCGCGCGGGAGTCCGACTCCTCCTCCTTCGAGGTCGCGAAGCTTCTCTATGGCCTCGTTACGGCGAACCTGGTGGAGATGCAGCCGCCGCTGCGCGAGCGGACGCCATCGGGTCCCGGCCAGGAGAGGAGAATCCTCGAGATCCTGTGCATGCGAATCAAGCAGGAGGCGGAGCTCGCGTTCGGAGAGCAGAGCCCACCGCCACTCGAACGCGCATACCGCCGCGCGCTCGCCGAGATCGAGCGGGGCGCGGGCCTCGAAGCGCTCCGCGCGCTGGTTTCGGAGACCGAGAAGGCGATCACCTCCCGCCGGGGCGCCGCTCCCAGCAAGGCTTTCCAGGAAAAGATGCCGGTCCTCCTGCAGCCGAAGGCGTAAGTTTCGCCGGAACCTCCTTGCGCCACGTCGCGGCGGCCTTTCTCCTCGTCACGGCGGGCGCCGCCCTCGCGGCCGCGCAGACGCCCGAACCCTCTCCGACGCCCAGCCCATCGCCCGTGCCCGCAGAGGCGACTCCTCCGCCCACGATCACACCGGCCCCGGCGCCTCTTCCGCCCCCTCCCGAACCGGAGAAAACGGGCCTTTTTCCGGACGTCAACTTCTACCTGCCGGAGGGACGGGCCGACATCCGGCTTCTGAAGCCGATCCGGAACTCCCTCTTCGAGAACCAGGTCAATTACAACTTCGTCTCCGGAGACATCTCCGCGTTTCTCCGCTACAAGTACTACGGCCGCCGCGCGACCTCGACCTTCAGCTTCTTCGACTCGATCGAGTTCGAAGAGCTCCAACGGTTCTCCAACGATTTCTCGCGGACTCGCGGCGGCCTCTACCTGCAGCGGCGGCCGCTCAACTATTACAACCGCCTCTACGGGCTCTTCGAGTTCGACCGGTTGACGTTTTCGAGACCGGTCGATCATCCCGATGCGAACCGGACGAACGTCTACGTCAAGTTCGGCTATCAGTTCGGAACGCCGTCGGACGAGCGCTCGAACGCGGTCGTCGGCGAGGCCCGCGACCGGATCTTCAACCTCTTCACGGCCTATCGCGAGGTCGGACCGAGAGGCCGCGGATTGTCGGTGGCCGCCACTTACGGGTTCGACTTCCTCGGCGGAGACTACCGATACGTCAAGACGGAGATGGAAGGTCTGCAGGCGATCGCGCTTCCCCACCGGAATCGTCTCGTGGTGCGGCTGCACGCGGGGTACTTCCCGCACAAGAAGAGGGTTCGCGAAGAGTTCGACCCGCAGCTCGGCACGCCTTTTTCGGTCCCGAGGTACGAGCTCTTCCGGCTGGACGGCCGACAGGAATTGAAAGCGTACCGGGGCACGGAGCGAGGTCCGAACGAGGCGCACCTGACGACCGAGTACGTCCTCCCGGTGTTCATCGACGAGACCCGCCGGTTCCTGGGCCTCCACTGGGACAGCCTCTACGCGATCGGATACGCCGGGGCGGGAAACGTCGGCAACGAAAGCTCGGCCTACACGCGGCTCCGGGACTACAAGGTCGACGCGGGCGTGGGCTTCGAGGCCTCGGTCTCATGGCGCCGCTACCGCGCCCTCTTTGGCGCGCTCGCGGCCCGGACCGTCGTCAACGGGGTCGGCGGGCCGCGGCTGCTGATCACGGTCAGGACGTACCGGTAGCCGCCCGCGGACACCGGCCGGCCGTGCCCGGCATTGTGCTTACCGCTCAAGGCGAACGGCTTACGGGCCGAAAACGTTTGGCGATCCGAGGTTTTCGGCTTATTCTATTCGGCACAACTGATTTTCTCCCCGGCCCGCTCGAAAGGAGCATTCATGAAGGCAAAGCGTTCCGCGCTCCTCGCCCTCCTTGTTTGTCTGGCGGCGGCGTCCGCCTCGGCGCAGATCGCTCCGAACAACCAGGGGGACATCGGCCTCTTCACGATGCCGACGGCCGATAGCCCGCGCGCGGGACAGCTGACGCTCGGGCTGTACGGCTGGAAGGAGCAGCTCGTCGCGGGAGATCTCCCCATCGACGCGCGCCACGAGACGCGCCTCTACTCTCACTGGGCCGGCGAGGGTTCCTTCGGCCTCGGCCTGATGGACCGGTGGTCGATCTTCGTGAGCGCGGGCGCGGACCGCTTCGAGTCGCGCGGCGGCTGGCGGGGAGGCGTCGTCAACGGTCTCCAGTTCCGCGGTCCGTTCAAGAGCGACGAGGGGCGCAAGGTCCGTGTGGGCACGAAAGTGAACTTCGTCTCCGAAGCGGACCCCGACCTGCGGGTCGCGGCCTACGTCGCCGCGCACATTCCGGTCAGCAACGCGTCGATCCGTCAGGACGAGCAGGGGCTCGTCTCCGACCAGGTCAATTCCCGGCGAGCCGACTGGGAGTGGGGAGCGGTGCTGACGAAAGGCATCTTCACCGCGCTCGGAAGCTACACGCTCGCAGGCCGGCACGACCAGGACGTCCGGGCGTCCAACCGGCTCCGCCTCGGCGTCGGCGTCGACGTGCCGGTCGTGCCGTTTTTCCACCTCATCGGCGAGCTCGATCGCAACATTTACGACGGCGGGGACTTCCCCGACGAGGACTATTCGCTCGCTTACCTGGGCGGCCGCTTCTGGCTCGGCCACTCCGGCGTCGCGATCTCGGCGGCGGTCAACGTCAACTTGCAGGAGATCGCCGAGGCCGGATGGGGACCCACCCCGGTCGGCGGCTTGATCGGCATCACGTGGGCGCCCTGGCCGCCTCCGCCCCCTCCCCCGGTCGTCGTGCCGCCCCCCGCCCCTGTGGTCGAAGAAGTGGTCCCGCCGGCACCTCCCCCGCCCCCGGCGCCGGCGCCGCGATCGACGACCGACGAGATCTACTTCGACGCCGGAAGCGCGCGGCTGACGAACATCGCCAAGGCGATCCTCGACGGGGTCGCGCTGCGGATGAAGAACGACCTGAACTCAACGGCGGTCATCACGGGCTACTCGGACAACCTCGGCTCACCCGAATCGAACCTCGAGATCTCCCGTCGGCGCGCAGAAGCCGCGAAGGAATACCTCGTGACCCGGCACGGGATCGATCCCGGACGGATCACGACCCAGGGGAAAGGCTCCATGGAACCGGCCTATGACAACTCCACCCCCGAGGGCCGCGCGAAAAACAGGCGCGCTTTGATCGTGGTGACGTTAGTCTCGGGTCCGTGAGCCGAGAGGCCCGGGACAGCAAACCTTCGCCCCCTCCGCCGGAGGGGGCTTTTTTGACTCCGCCGGCGGCCGTCCGGGCGCCCGAAGAGGCGGTTCCACCGCGGAGCGCCGGGCTCGCCGTCGTCGCGGCGGCCGCCGCGGTTGCGCTGCTCTACTACGGCCGACACCTCTTCGTGATCGTCGCTTTCGCTCTCTTCCTCGCCTTCGCGATGCGTCCTTTCGTGTCGCTGCTCGAGCGCGCCAGAGTGCCGCGGGTCATCGCGATCCTGCTGCTGATTTTCCTGCTCGTCGGCGCGGTGGTCCTGCTCGTCATCAACGTCACGGCGCAGGCGAACGAGCTATACCAGCAGCTCCCCCGT
>DASXSX010000101.1:0-12476 GCA_036505815.1 Thermoanaerobaculia bacterium | reverse complement strand
GGCGCGCGCCGGCATGGCCTGCGACGTGTTCCTGCCGGACGACACGCCGGAGCTCTTCCGCGTCGAGTGCGAACGCTACGGCGCGCGGGTGACGCTCGTCCCCGGCCTGATCGACGCCTGCGGGAAGCTGGTCGCGGAGGGGGCCGCGCAGGGAAAGTGGCACGACGTCTCGACGATGAAGGAGCCGTACCGCGTCGAGGGAAAGAAGACGATGGGATATGAGCTCGCCGAGGACTTCGGCTGGGAACTGCCCGACGCCGTGATCTATCCGACGGGAGGCGGCACCGGCTTGATCGGAATGTGGAAGGCGTTTTTCGAGATGGAGCGCCTCGGCTGGATCGGCCCGAAGCGGCCTCGCATGATCGCGGTGCAGGCAGCCGGCTGCGCGCCGATTCCGAAGGCGTTCGCCGAGGGTCGAGCGGTCGCCGAGAAGTGGGAGAACGCCGCGACCTATGCGTCGGGGCTGCGCGTGCCGAAGCCGTTCGCGGACTTCTTGATCCTCGCGATCCTCCGGGAGTCGGACGGGGATGCGATCGCGGTCACCGACGACGAGATGCGCGCCGCGGAGGCGGAGATCGGCGAGACGGAAGGCCTCTTCGTCTGTCCCGAGGGCGCAGCGACCTGGGCCGCGGCGAAGAGCCTTGCACATTCGGGCCGGCTGGATCGCCGAGCGCGGATCGTGCTGTTCAATACCGGGACGGGGTTCAAGTACGTCCGTTAGAATGGCGGATTCCATGCGATATGCCTCGCTTCGGCCGCGTCTCGATCCCATCCTCCCGACGGTGGAAAAGCCCGGGCGCTACGTCGGCCTCGAGCGCAACGTCATCCGCAAGGACCTCGGCGCCTCCACGGTCACGGTCGCTCTCGCCTTTCCCGACACCTACGAGATCGGGATGAGCCACACCGGGTTGAAGATCCTCTACGAGATCGTCAACCGCCGCGAAGGGTTCGCGTGCGAACGGACCTACGCACCCTGGGTCGATCTCGAGAGACGGATGCGCGAGCGGGAGATCCCTCTCTTCACGGTCGAGTCGTTCGCGCCGGTGGCGGACTTCGACGTCGTCGGCTTCTCGCTCCAGTCGGAGCTGAACTACTCGAACATCCCGAACATGCTGGACCTCGCGGATATCCCGGTGTGGCAGCGCGACCGCGGAAAGGGTGACGCGATCGTGCTCGGCGGCGGCCCCTGCACCGCGAACCCCGAGCCGGTGGCCGACTTCTTCGACGCCTTCTTGGTCGGCGACGCCGAAGAGGCCCTTCCGCGATTCCTCGACGCGCTTCGTGATGCGCGCACGGCCGGCCTTCCGCGGCGGGAAGTCCTCGCGCGACTCGCCGCCCTCGACGGCATCTACGTCCCCTCGTTCTACGACGTCGGCTACGACGAGGCGGGACGCATCGTCGCGATCACGCGAAACGACTCCCGCGTGCCCGGGCGCGCACGGCGAACGTGGGTTCCGGTCCTGAAACCCGAGTACTACCCGGACCGTCCGATGGTCCCCTCGGTCGAGATCGTGCAGGACCGCCTCGGCCTCGAGGTGATGCGCGGCTGCACGCAGGGTTGCCGGTTCTGCCAGGCCGGCTACTGGTATCGCCCGGTACGGGAGCTCGATCCGGACGACGTCGTCTCGATGACGAAGACGTTCATCGCGGAGTCGGGCTGGAGCGAGGTGGGACTCCTTTCGCTCTCGACCGCGGATTACTCGCAGATCGAGCCGCTCGTTCGCTGCCTGGCTCCGCAGCTCTCCGACCGGCGCGTCTCGATCTCGCTTCCGTCCCTGCGCGCCGAGGCGTTTTCCGTCGGCCTCGCCGACGCCGTCTCGGAGGTGCGGAAGTCCGGTTTCACGTTCGCGCCGGAGACCGGGTCGGACCGGCTGCGCCGCGTCATCAACAAGACCTTCACGAATGCGGACATGATCCGGGCGGCCGACGTCGCCTTTGCCCGGGGATGGGACCTGATCAAGGTCTACACGATGATCGGGCTGCCGACGGAGACGAAGTCGGACCTGGACGAGTTGGTCACGCTGGTCGAAGGAATCCTCGCGCAGGGTCGCAAGCACGGACGAAAAGAGGTCAACGTCTCGGTCGGACCTTTCGTGCCGAAGTCGTGGACGCCCTTCCAGTGGGCCCCGTTCGACGGCGTCGAGCTGCTCGAGAAGAAGCTCGCGTACCTGAAGGATCGGTTCCGCCGCGTCCGCGGAGCGAAGATGAAGTGGCACGAGCCGCGCGAGGCGGAGATCGAGTGCGTGCTTTCGCGCGGGGACCGGCGGATGGCGCGGGTTCTCCACGCGGCATGGCTGTCGGGCGTGAAATTCGACGGCTGGAGCGAGCACTTCCGCTACGACCTGTGGAACCGGGCGTTCGAAGCGGAGGGGATTCCGAAGTCCGACTACCTGCGCGCGTACGACGTCGACGAAGTCCTGCCCTGGGACGTCCTCGACGCCTCGATCACGAAGCGGTTCCTCAAGGTCGAGCTCGTGAAGGCGAAGAAGGAGATGCGGACCGAGGACTGCAAGTGGGGGCACTGCTACGCCTGCGGCGTGCCGGGCAACGGCGAGGACATCGTGCTCGCGCGTTCCTTTGCCGGAACGCTGCCGACTCTCGATCCCTCGGCGTCGTCCGCCGACGATCCCGCGGCCTACCGGGAAGTCGCGAAGGGTGCCGCCTACCGGCAGAAGGCGATGCCCGATCTTCCGTCGGCCGTGCGGCGCTCCCGCGGCGCGGCAGGTCCCATCACCCGTCATCGGATCACCTTCGAGAAGTCGGGCGATGCGCGATTCCTCTCGCACCGCAACACCATGGACGTCTTCGAGCGCGCGATCCGCGCCGCCGGTCTTCCGGCGCGCTACTCGGAAGGCTTCAACCCGCACATGAAGCTCTCGATGGGACCGGCGCTCCCGCTCGGCCTCGAGAGCCGGCACGAGGTCTTCGATGTCGACGGCGTGGCGCCTTTCGGACCCGACGCGGCCCGGGTGATCTCGGAAAAGCTGCCGACCGGCCTGTCGGTCTCCGAGGTGCGGGAGCTGGGCTCGACCGATCCCGCGCTCTCCCGCGCCGTCAAGTCCGCGCGCTACGCCGTGCGCCTCGAGTCGGCCGAGCAGGTCGGCCGCGCGAGCGAAGCGATCGCCAACGGCTGGCGCGAAGCGGTCCCGGCTCTGCGGGCGATCTCGCTCGAGGAGGACTTGGACGGCGGACGGCTGACCTTCGAGGTGAACCTGGATCAGTCGGCGGGAGAAACGTCGACGCCGAAGAAGGTGCTCGAAAAGCTTCTCGCCATCGCGCCCGAGGCGCAGGCGACTCTTTTCATCACCCGCGAAGCGACCGTTCTCGGCTGATCCTTCCATGCCCTACCGCGTCACCGTCACCGCGCGGTTCGAGGCGGCCCACAATCTGATCGACTACGCGGGAGGGCCGGAACCTCTCCACGGGCACTCCTACGAGGTCGAAGCGGCGCTCGAGAACGAGAAGCTCCAGCAGTACGACCTGGCAATCGACTTCGTCGCGGCGAAGAAAGCCCTCGAGGCGATCGCGAAGGAGCTCAACTACTCGTACATCAACGAGCATCCCGACTTCGTCGGGCGCAATACGTCGGCGGAAAACCTGGCGCGCTGGTTCGCAGAGAAGCTCGAATCGTCCGGCGTCCTGGGGTGGACGCGCGTCACGGAAGTGACCGTCCGAGAGGGACCGCAGAACCGCGCGACCTACGTCCCGAGGGGAAAGAGCTAGTTCCGAGAGAGCGAGTCTCGAAAGCGCCGTTCGCGAGACCGCCTGTCCGGCGGTGACGTGATCGTCGTCACTGCCAGAGAGCGACTAACCTTCTGCCGCCTCGTAAAACGGTTTCCGTTTCCGAGCTTCTCGTTTGAGGAATCGACTCTACGTGACGTGACGGCAGACTCGTCGACTGCTCAATGACGTGACAGAGGTCACTCGCCGTGAGCTCGAGGTTCTGTTACGCAAAGTAACGAATTCGCCGGTATTCACAGCATCCAACGAAAGTTCTACGACTTCGCAACTCGAGTCATCTGCAGCACCTATGCTCGAATTCTCTAGTCGGCACGGAGATCGCTCTACATAGGCCCAGCTCCCAGAAGGGTACAGTTCAAAGTCCTGGTTTCCCAAATCAATCGATTGCCTCGATCTGACATCCGCGACGCGTGTCGCTCGCGGAAGCAAGGAGTGTATAGACAAGTGACAGAGATCACACAAATCCGCCGATTCGACAAGGTCTCGAGCACTCGCGGGACGGGAAGAGCTCGCTGCGCAACGAAGGGCTTCAGCCTCGTGGAGGTCCTGATCGTTCTCGCGATCTTCGCGTTTCTCGTTCTGTTGAGCGGTCCGGCCGCCGGCAAGCTGATTCGACGCTCCAACGGCCTGGCGGCCTACTCCACCGTTCGTCAGACACTCGCTGCGGCCCGGCTGCAGGCGGTCCGGCGCGTCGCCAACGTCGTCGTCGAGGTGAGCCTGACGCCCGACAAGCGCCTCCGGCTGCACACCTTTCAAGACCGCGCGAACGATGAGGCGACTCCACTGCCGGCCGACGAGATCGCGGCCGCGGGCAACTTCCGGCAGGACGCCGGCGCCTTCACGGGCTCTCCGGCAACCGACGAGCCGACTCTCGCTGACGTCACTCTCGGCGCAGGCATACGCGTATGGAAGCGGGGCGGAACTGAGGACGACTTGAGCGACGGTGTCGCCTTCGACACCTACAGCGCCGACTCCGCGCTCGTCGATCGCATCGTCTTTCTTCCGACGGGAGGGATCGCGTCACCCGAATCCGCCAATTCCGGAATTCCCACGGCGACCGGCGGGCGCGGGATCTATTTCGCCGACTCGGCCGCACGGAATTTTTTCCGCGTCACCGTGGACGGCGACTTCTCGGGCCGGCTTCGCGTCGACAAATACATGGAGGGCTCCGGCTACCAGCCGAGCAACTGGACATGGATGTAAAGCGCGAAACCGGGATGACCCTGGTCGAGGTTCTCATCGCTCTGATGATCCTCGGGCTGGCGTTGCTTGCGCTCGCGCCGCTCTTCTCGGGCGCGATGCGGACCAACGCATCCTCCAATCAGCTCACCAATGCCAACACGCTCGCCCGGGAAAAGTTGGAGGAATTGTCCGGATATCCCCGCAACGATCCGCGCCTGACCGTCACGGGCAACTACAACGCAGCGGTCCCGAAGGGAGTGACGATCCCGGGAGCGAGCGTCATCGAGAGCACGTGGTGCGACAACGACCTGCCACAGTGGTACGAGCCCTCCACGGGAGCGACCTCGCACGCCGCGACTTCGCCGGGTGGAGGTTGGTTCTCCTATCCTTACCTCCGCACTTACACGGTCGAGCAATACGCAGAAGACCTGACGACCCGAATTTCCTCGCCGAATTCTTACGTCGTCAAACTGCTGACGGTGACTGTCCGTCCGACGCAGGGCCCCTTTCCCGGCCTGCGGACGACGACGCAGTCGCTGTATGTGAGGTCCCGTGGCACGACGTAACAAAGCCGGCGAGCGCGGCCTGACGCTCATCGAGACGATCACGGCTCTGGCCCTCCTGGTCATCGTCATGTCGGGTCTCTACACGCTTCTCGAGGCCTCGAACAGGATCACGAAACAGGAAACGAACGTGGCCGAGGCCCAGCAATCCGCTCGCGTCGGCATCTACGAGCTCGGTCACATCATCCGTCAGGCCCGCGGGGGATCGCTTTATTACGGCAACGCCGTCCTGCCGGTCTCGAACAACAGCCCGGGAGGCAAGTCGTTGACCGATCTCGATGGGAAGTCGCACTACATCCGCAAGGGCACCGACGTCATCGCGGTGAGGGGCATCCTCTTCGGCGATCGGTACGCGCTCGATCCTGGCGACGTCTCGTGCGTCGGATCGTGCGCAACGAGCTCGACTGCCCGGGTGACCATTCGGGCGAAAGCGAACACGGGGGTGGTGAACTTCCCGAACGGAGGCAGTCCCTCGATCGAGTCCCGAACCAGGCCGTTCTATTTCCTGGTGACCGCGGCGACGCAACAGAAGGTCACCGTCGGCTCGTCGAGCTATCTCGTACCGTTCTACTACGTCGGCCGGGTGGACACGACCGGCACGTGGTACACCAAAACCGCCGACGCATTCGCCTTCTCGATGGACGTCCAGGACGCCGGCGCGCGGCGGTTCGACGCCCCCGCGCCGACCCCGACCAATATGGACAAGCCCTTCGCCGGAGGAGTGGTGGACGAGGTTCGCTTCTTTCTGGACGAGGGGCCGTCGGATGGCTCGACGAGCGCCGCCGACACGCATCCGACGCTCGCCGAAGCCATCCTCGACGCGCAGACGAATCAGTACGACGTCCGCCCCCTGGTCGCGGAAGTCGAAGACTTCCAGGTCGCTTATGGCGTCGATGGGGTCGGCGGCCTTCCGCGCGATCAGGGCGTCTCTCCGGGTACGGTGGATCAGACCGGCCTCAACAAGGACGAGTGGGTTGGGAACTTCTCGAGCGAGGTCGAGACCACGCTCACGATCTCCTCGAGCGACCCCAAGTCAGTCGACGCGTTCCTCGACACCTCCGCGCCGAGCGGATCCTCGGATCCGAAGCTCGCGAAAGCGGCGCTTCGATCCGTCTGGGTCTCCTTGGTCGCCAAGTCTGCGGATCCGGACATGCGGTACGACGGCCCGGGCGCTCGAGGGATGAAGACCCTCGATTCGGGCGCGTTTTCCTTCTCCGCTGCCTCCTCGACAGGCCGTCCCTATCGGCGACGGCTCCAATCTTTCGCCGTTTCACTGAGGAATTACCAATGAAGAACGGTTCTTTTCGATCTCCCCGCGCGCGCCGCGAGAAGGGCGCGGCTCTCTTCGTCGCCATGCTCCTGTTGCTGATCGTGACTGTGATGGGGATCGCGTTGCTGTTCACGGCTTCGATCGAGCAGACGCTGTCGAGCACCGAAACCAAGATCTCCAAGATCTTCTACGCTGCCGACTCGGGCGTGGAATACGCGACCGCGATCCTGGCCTCGCGACCCGATTCCGGCGCCCTCGACATGCCCGTCGGGGTGTCGAGTCACTACCCGAGTCTACCCGCGCCGGACATGCAGGTCACGATCAGCAAGCCGATCCTGATGGGCTCGGTCATTCTCGCGGGAGACTCCTTCGAGTCGATCTCGAGGACGTACGAATCGTCTCAGATCGTCGAAAACATCTATTGGTTCTCTTCGAGCGCCCGCTCCGCCAAGATCCAGGCGAGCAAGACGATCGATGCCGAAGTCAGCGTCTACATGAAACAACAAAGGATCCCGGAGTGACAACCACCATGTCTACCCGATCGCTTTCCGTATCGGCGGCCGCTCTCCTCCTTCTGTCCGGAGCCCTGCGCGCGGACGACAAGGACCTGTTGAAGACCAGCGGCGCGCCCCCGAACCTGATGATCATCTTCGGGAACTCGCAGACCCTCCAACAGCCGATTCTCGGGTCCACGAGCGCCTGGGACGGCGATGCCGATTCTCCGGGCAGCAAAATGGGCGCGGCCAAGAGGGTCATCAAGCAGTTCGTCAACGACCGAACGACAGCGGCCAACATCGGCCTGTCGACTTTCGCTCACAATCCAAACGCGGGAAGCATTCAGATCTCCGGCAAGCACTGGCTCTATGCGCCGCTGGTCACGGATTTCCCTCTTGAGCCGTGGCGCGAGCCGGCGGGCACGATCAATCGCTGGGGGAAAAATGGAGAGGGACCCTGCACGAGCCGGACGGTACCGAGCTGCACGGACCGATCCCCCGCATACATCACGCTCGCGAACACGAGCGCGACGGTCGTCGGTCCTTTCTTCGGCCCGTTGGGAGCCGGCACCGCTTACATCTATCTCGACGGGAGCGCGAGCTCGGCCACGAAGCGAATTCAGCTGACGCTCTCCGCCGGAAAGTACGGCGATGCGTTCACGGACGGGACTCTGTCGACCTACACGCGATTGACTCACTCCATGGTGGTCATCAAGCGATACCAGGAGAAGGTGCTCGGCGCCTGGACGACTCGTCTCCTGACGCCGAACGGAAATTTCGGCACCGCCATAGTTCCATACGTTCCGCCCTCGACGCTGCCGCCCGATCTCTTCTATTCCTCCGGCGCCGACGCGGGCAAGGAGATCGGTTTCCTGAACGATCCACGGGGGGACTTGAACGTCAACGCGAACTGCTCGGGATGGGAATACCAGCGCGGGTCGACCCCGGTGCCGGTCATCAAGATCCCGCGCGACTATTCCTCGGGTCCCGCTTGCGCTCCTTCCCAGAATTCATACGCTTGCGTCGCACGTCTCCTGCGCCCACAGGCCAGGCTGGTCCATTACGATGCCGCGACCGACGCGTACACTACGACCGATCCGGACAACCCGGGCTACACGGGGTCGGGAAGCCGATATGCCGACGGCTGCGATTCAGCGCTGTTGGGCGGGGTGGACAACGCATTGGACATCGTGGAGAACCAGGCGGTCTTCACCACGCGTAACGGCTCGCAGGCGCCGATCAAGGCTCTGTTGCAGGACATCTTCAATTACCTGACCGACCCGACGATCGACGGATTCCAGGCGGGCAAGCGCCTCGACGATCCGGACGCCTCCTGTCGCAAGACCGCCGTCATCCTGATCTACGACAACTTCAACGGCTGCCAGAACGACGGCTGTAACTATCTGACCAATTACGTCCTGACGAAGTTCAAGCAGATCGAGGTGCCGGTGTTCGTGATCGGGTTCGGGTCGAGCGCAACGGGCACGTCGGGCACGGGAACCTGCATCGCCCAGAACACCGGCGCGATCTTAGACGACGGCACGCCCGGCTACATTCCGGTCACGACCCCCGAGGGCCTATATCAGGCGCTCGACGCAATTCTGTCCCTCATCCAGTCGAGCAAGGAGTTCGGGTCCTCCTCCGTCTCCTCCGCTCAGGCTGCCGGCGATCAGATGGCGTACCTCGCGACATTCAACGCGACGAGGGATCGCTCGATCTGGAACGGCCGGGTCAACGGCTACAAGCTCGACCCGAGCGGCCACATCCAGCTCGGTCAGCGCACGATCCAGGATCCGCTCGACCCGTTCAACGGCGTGACGCTTCCGTCTCCTTCGAACGACCCCTCCTCGCTGATCTGGAACGCAGGACAGAACCTCGCGCAGACGCCGGGGACCGGAGCGACGGATCCGGCGGCGGTCCTCTCGCCGGGCGCCTCGACCTCGACGGGAAGCTACGTGGACGACTCGACCGACACCGTTCAGACGATCCCCACCCGCTACTATCCCGGCCGCAAGATCGTCTTCTCGCTGCCGGTAGGGTATTTGCTGCCGGTTCTCTCGCTTCCGATCGGCAACACCGACACCGTGCCGGAGACGCGCCAGAACATGACGTTCACACCGACCGCCACCTGGTGGCCGGCGCTGAAAGCGCTTCTCGGACCCCAATTCTCCCCTCCCGCGGCTCTGAATCCACCGCTGACGGACACCGAGGCCGCCAACATCCTGCGTTTCATCTGGGGGGACCGAGACGCCGTCATCACGACCACGAAGGAGAGCCAGAGATATCGGGGCCTGAAGTTGGGCGACATCTTCCATTCGAGCCCGCTTCTCGTGGGGCGCCCCGGAAACTTCGCCTACTACATGACGAACCTGCACGATTACCAGAAGTTCTTCGCGACTTATCGGACGAGGCGGAGAGTCCTCTACTTTGGCGCCAACGACGGGCTCCTCCATGCGATCGACGCAGCGGCCTGGGATCGCGACCGCTCGGTCTGCGAAAAAGCGCCCGACGGCAGTGACGGGCACTGTTACGACCTGGGAAGCGGGGCGGAGCTCTTCGCCTATGCGCCGCGAGACCTCATGCAGACTTACAAGACCTTCAAGGATTCGTTGACACAACCCAAACGAGCCGAGTGGTCGGTCGATGGGCCGCCGACTTCCGCGGACGTCTTCCTCGACGCGAGCCACTCGGGCACCCCCAATCCATCCCACCGCGCGTGGCACACCGTCCTCGTCGGGGGAATGCGGGAAGGCAACAACTTCGAGGGCACGAGTGGAGTCCCCCCGTTCGACTCCCAGGGCAGCTATTTCGCGCTCGACATCACGCAGCCCGACGAGCTGACGGTGGACGCGAACGGAAACGTCGTACCGCCGTCGAGCTCAGCGACATTCGCCGCTCCGCAGTGCCTGAACGCCAACGGAGACGCGAGCTGCGGCAAGGACGCGTCCGATCCAGCCGTACGCGCGGGCCAACCGGCGCGGGCCTGGCCCACGGTCCTCTGGGAAATCCAGGACAAAAGCGACCTCGACGTCGCCCCTTCGCCGGGCGCCGGCTACGTGGACATGGGAGAGACCTGGACGAAGCCCGCGGTCGGACGGGTCCGCGTCTGCAGAGCAAACTGCGGCAACATAGCCGCTCCGCTCCCGGTCTACGAGGACCACTACGTGGCAATCTTCGGCGGAGGTTTCGACCGCTCGCGCCTGAACCAGCGCGGCAACTGGCTCTACATGGTCGACATCGAGACCGGTAAGACGCTCTATCGCGTGAACTCGAGCTGCGGCATCAACGCGGGCAGCGGCTCGTGCACGCCGGTCTACTTCGGTTCGGTGCCTTCGGAGCCGACGGCCGTCGACTTCCAGGAGGACGGCTATCTCGACCGGCTCTACGTGGGAGACCTGAAGGGGCAGCTCTGGAGGATCGACCTCACTGATCTGCGGTTGCTCGCGTCGCCCCCAGGCGGCCGCCTCAACAATCAGCTCGATCTGGACGCGGGATCGGGAAAACCATTCCTCCTGTTTCGCGCTCCGCAGCCCGCTCCGCCGGCGACGGATCCGTTCTATCCGATCTACTTCCGGCCGATCCCGGTTTCGCTCGGCTACGACGTCGGAGGAACTCCCGCTGTGGGGGTCGCCTTCGGCACGGGGGACCGTGACGACATCCTCGCGAGGATAGATATCGCCAGCAAGAATACCAAGGCGAGGTACTACTACGTCGTGGACACCGGCAATACCGTCACGAGAACGGAGAGCGACCTTGCGCATATCGCTTCGTCGACCGCCGCGCCAGCGACCTCGATTTCCGCCACGGGCTGGTACCTCGAGCTCGCGGCCGGCGAGCGGGTCATCACCGATTCCCTGGCCGTCAACGGAGTGATCTACTTCGGCACCTTCAACCCGGTCGGGCCGGCCGCGTCGAACCGTCCCTGCTCGAACCCGGACCGCTGCGGCATCCCGTCGGGGATTTCTCGGTTCTACCGCGTCCTCTTTTCGAGCGGAGACGCCTATCTGGGTTCCGACCGAGGTGAGACACAGCCTCACGCGATGTTCCTATCCGAACCGGTGTTCTTCCTCTCTTACGACCAGCACGGCCAGATCGTCTTCTCGACGGAAAATTCGATCAAGTCGGAGAACGCTCGTGGAGGAGGCACCAGCACTTTGCGAAACTGGAAGGAGACTTCGCGGCGGCCGTAACGTAACGATTCGCTCCCGACAACCGCTGGCCGGAAAACTGTACGGCGGGCGTTGGGCAATGACTGTACGAACGTCCGGGTCGACTCCTCCGGGCAGCACGGAGGATCTGTGTGTTACGAAAAGTAACGCATTTCGGGTGAATCGCTTTCGTGAGGAGCGTCACCAACCGTCCCGAACCTTCTGTTCCAAAGGCGATTAGGGCTTTCTCGCGAGGGCGGCACAGGGTTCGCTACTATGTCTCCCGGCTCCCCGAAGGTGCGGACCAGGTTTCTTCTTTGGACGGAGGTGGATTGAGCTCTCGGACGCGTGTCCCGCGACCCGTTTTGCCGAAAGTGACCGGGAAGAGATCGACCCGGCACGAGCGCGGGATGACGCTCATCGAGCTCTTGATCGTCATGGGGATCCTGGCGGCGCTCGTCCTGCTCGCGGCTCCCCTCGCGGGCAAAATCATCCGCCGGGCCAACGACCTCGGCGCCTACTCGAACATTCGCCAGATCCTCGCCTCGGCCCGCCTCCAGGCCGTCAAGCGTCAGGCGAACGTCGTCGTCCTCATCAGCCTGGATCCGGATACAAAGCGGATCCACTTCTACACCTTCCAGGACCGCGCGAACGACGACACGAATCCGCTTCCGGCGGACGAGTCGGCGGCTGCGGGCAACTTCAAGCAGGACCTGACCTTCATCAAGCCCAACGTGGGCGAGCCCACGCTCGGCGAGGTCATCCTGGGTACCAGCGGCATCCGGGGTCCCACCGTTCGGCTATGGAAGTTCGGAGGCACGCCGGACGACCTGACGGCGGCCATAGGCTTCGACAAGTACAACGGCCTCACTTCCCTGACGGACCGGATCGCCTTCACCCCGTCGGGCGGCATCGTTCCGCCGGAGGACACGTCGACTTCCGCTCTGCCGACGACCTCGGGCGGACGCGGCATCTACTTCGCGGACAGCTCCGGCAAGAACTTCTTCCGCGTCACGATCGACAGCGATTTTTCAGCCAAACTGCGAATCGACAAGTACGTGGACGGAACGGGATATAC
>DASXSX010000100.1:0-14664 GCA_036505815.1 Thermoanaerobaculia bacterium | reverse complement strand
GGTAACGTGGATCGTCTCCGTTTGACTCGCTCCGTCGCTCGAAGCCACGCAAGCCCCGGACGCCTGGGGACAGGCGGTCCGGATGTAGATCGCGGGATCGTAGGTCGTACTGCTCGTCGTCAGGGAAAACGTCAGGTCGCTTCCCGACGCCACGGTGAAGGAATAAATGTGATCGGGACCGGGCATGGTGGAAAAATTCGAGCAGCCCGTAATCCGGATATTGTCTGTAGCTCCGCTCGTATTTCCGGTATCCGGGCCGAACGGAACCGGAGAGATTACGGGCGGGTTGCCGCAGGTGTCGCTGCCGGCGAGAGTCGAGAGAGGAACGAGCCCGACCGCCCAATTTCCAGCCGGCGATGCATTCGGAGTCGGCTCGGCCGCCGGAAGTCGCTCGAAGCCTCGAAAGGGCCTGTTTTCCTGCCCCGGTGAGGCCAGTACGACCAGCGAAAGCCCCAGCAGGGCAAGAAGTCTCGCGAAGGTTTTCATCCGAGACGGAACCGCCTGTTCTCGTGCCGGTCGCGCGGCGGGCTCTTCCCGACACGCCGACCCTTCGGTTTATCCGTGTTGTCCGAGTTGTCCCAGGTCCGAACGACACTATGCCTCGCCCGTGGAGAGTGTTCAAGGATCAATCCGTGTCTCCGACTAAAGTCGTAGACGAGCCCATCGAGAGCCTCGCCAGGGCGATCGGAGCCGACTGGTTACAATCCGGTTCCTTCATGGACTTCCTCCGGATCCGCGGAGCCCGTCAGCACAACCTCCGCAACCTCGACTGCGATATCCCCCGCAACCGCCTGGTGGTGATCACCGGGGTTTCCGGCTCCGGGAAGTCGTCGCTCGCCTTCGACACGATCTTTGCCGAGGGCCAGCGCCGCTACGTCGAGTCCCTCTCCGCCTACGCGCGCCAGTTCCTCGAACAGATGGAGAAGCCGGACGTCGACTCGATCGAGGGCCTGTCTCCGGCGATCTCGATCGAACAGCGCACGACCTCGAAGAACCCCCGCTCGACGGTCGGGACGGTCACCGAGATCTACGACTACCTTCGCCTGCTTTACGCCTCCATCGGAAAGCCGCACTGCCCGAGCTGCGGCCGGCTGATCCAGGCGCAGACCGTCCAGGAGATGGTCGACCGCGCCCTGCGTCTGCCGGAGGGAAGCCGTTTTGTGATCCTCGCCCCCTACGTGACCGGGAAGAAGGGGGAGTACCGCAAGCAGATGGCGGAGATGGTCAAGGAGGGATTTCTGCGAGCGCGCATCGACGGCAGGCTCGTCGACCTGGACGATCCCCCGGAGCTCGATCGCCAGAAGAAGCACACGATCGAGGTGGTGGTGGACCGCCTCGTGGCCAAGCCAGCTCGCGACGAGGACTATCGCAAACGTCTCGCCGAATCGATCGAGACCGCGACGCGTGTCTCGGGTGGTCTCGTGATCCTGTCGGTCGCCGATGGCCCGGAAGAAGCCCTCTCCGCGAACTACGCCTGTCCGGACTGCGGAACCTCGCTCACGGAGATCACGCCACGCCTCTTCTCATTCAACTCCCCGTACGGCGCGTGCTCGAAATGCTCCGGGCTCGGGACCATCCTGAAGGCGGATCCGGATCGGCTGGTCGTCGCTCCGGAGAAGTCGATCTCCGACGGCGCGATCGCCATCCTGAAGCCGGGCTCGACGAGCTGGCGCACCCGCCAGATGGCGACTCTCGCGAAGCACTACCGCTTCCGGCTCGACCAGCCGTTCTCGAAGATCCCGAAGCCGGCTCGCGACGTCATCCTCTACGGGTCGGGAGACGACGAGATCCGCTTTTCGTGGGTCGCGGAGAAGGGGGCATACCACTGGCGGTCCTCCTTCGAAGGCCTGGTCCCGATGGTCGAGCGGAGATACCGGGAGACCGAGAACCCGGAGCATCGCGCCGAGCTCGAGGCTTACATGTCCGCCGAGCCATGCCCGGCCTGCAAAGGGCGGCGGCTGAAACCCGAGGCGCTCGCCGTGAAGGTCGGCGGCCGGTCGATCGACGAAGTTTCCGGGGAGACCATCGCGGACTCGATCTCCTTCTTCGAAGGGCTCTCGCTCACGCCGCGCGAGCGCGAGATCGCGGGAAAGATTCTGAAGGAGATCCGCGACCGCCTGGGTTTCCTGTCGAACGTCGGTATCGGCTATCTCAATCTGTCGCGCGGCGCCGCGTCCCTCTCGGGTGGCGAGTCGCAGCGCATCCGGCTGGCGACGCAGATCGGCTCGAAGCTGATGGGGGTTCTCTACGTCCTCGACGAGCCCTCGATCGGCCTCCACCAGCGCGACAACCGCAGGCTGATCGACACTCTGCTTTCCATGCGTGACCTCGGCAACACCGTGATCGTCGTTGAGCATGACGCCGAGACCATCCTCTCTGCCGACTGGGTCATCGACCTCGGCCCCGGCGCGGGCGTGCACGGAGGAAAGCTCGTCGCGCAGGGCAAGCCGGAAGAGCTGTCGCGATTTCCCGAATCGCTGACGGCGCGTTATCTCGCCGGCGAGGTTGAGATCCCGGTCCCGGAGGTCCGGCGCGTCGGGTCGGGCAAGTCGCTCATCGTGCGCGGTGCGCGCGAGCACAACCTCAAAGGGATCGATGTCCGCTTCCCGGTCGGGGTGATGACGGCAGTCACCGGAGTCTCCGGTTCCGGCAAATCGACCCTCGTCAACGACATCCTCTACCGCGCGCTCGCGCGGGCGCTTCACGGCGCGACCGACCGGCCGGGGCGGCACGACCGGATCGAGGGCCTCTTCGAGATCGACAAGGTGATCAACATCGACCAGTCGCCGATCGGCCGCACTCCCCGCTCGAATCCGGCAACCTACACGAACGTCTTCAACCCCATCCGCGAGCTCATGTCCCGCACGCCGGAAGCGCGGGCGCGCGGTTACGCGCCGGGACGGTTCTCCTTCAATGTGAAGGGGGGCCGGTGCGAGGCCTGTTGCGGCGACGGCCAGATCAAGATCGAGATGCACTTTCTGCCCGACATCTACGTCACCTGCGACGTCTGCGGCGGGAAGCGCTACAACCGGGAGACGCTCCAGGTCCACTACAAGGGCAAGTCGATCGCGGACATTCTCGCGCTCACGGTCGAACAGGCGCTCGAGCTCTTCGCCAACGTTCCCCCGATCGCGAACATCTGCCGAACGCTCGTGGAAGTGGGCCTCGGTTACATCCAGCTCGGCCAGTCCTCGACGACGCTCTCCGGGGGCGAGGCGCAGCGCGTCAAGCTCGCGCGCGAGCTGGCCCGCCGTTCGACCGGCCGCACGCTGTATCTGCTCGACGAGCCGACCACCGGCCTCCACTTCGACGACATCAAGAAACTGCTCGGCGTCCTGCGGTCGCTGACCGAGAAGGGCAACACGGTCATCGTCATCGAGCACAATCTCGACGTCATCAAGACTGCGGACTGGATCGTGGACCTCGGGCCGGAGGGAGGCGACGAAGGGGGCCGAATCGTGGCCGAGGGCACGCCCGAGGGTGTCGCGGAGGTCCGCAGTTCCTCCACCGGTCAATTCCTCCGACGATCGCTCGGCAATGCCCGCCGGCGCGCGCGGGCCTGACGGATCAGGCCGCTATTGCACGAACACCGTCACGATCGAGCCGGACAACTACGCGTGTCAGCGGGTTCGCGGTCGCCGGAGTGTTCTCCGGAGCTCCCGATGCGGTCCCGCGAGTCGACGCGAGTCGTGAGAAAAGGCTTCTCGCTCCGAGCTTTTGTCTCGGTCGTTGTCGCGCTGCTCGTCCCGTCTCTCGTGCGCGCGCACTTAGAGCCCATCAAAGAATCCGAGCCGAACAACACGCCGGCCACCGCGACACCACTCACCACCACCACGACGTGCTTCGCCGCTCTCGGCGCGATTTCTCCCGGCGGAGATCTCGATTACTTCTCCTTCACGGCTCCTCCGGGTTCCCGGTTGTGGGCTCTGGTGGACACGAGCGCCTCGACGGCCTCGAGGGATTCGATTCTGACCCTGTTCGCTCCGAACGGGACGACCCAGATCGAGCAGGACGACAACGGCGGGGTCGGAACCAATTGCGACATGACGATCGAGACGAGGGAATCCTCGGCGATCGCGGGGCGGATCCTCACCGCCGGGGGGACCTACTTCCTTCGCGTCCAGGCGTCCGACCCCTCCTGGCTGATAACGCTATACAAGCTCTTGGTCGTCGTGGTCCCTTCGGCCGCGACGGCTGAAGCCGAGCCGAACGATACTGCTGCGACGGCAAACCCGATCGTCACCTCGGACTCTCCCATCGGCGTCCGCCGAGGGTCGATCCGGGTTGGCGATGTGGACTATTACTCGGTCGTGGCGACGACGGTGGGCTCGGTTCTCCACATCAGTGTTGACACCGATCCCAAGGCGGGAACCAAATTCGGCGTGGATCTGATCCAGTCGAACGGCGCGATCCTCCAGAGCGTGAACAGCGACAATCCCGGATTGCCAACCGCTCGCGCCCTTTCGTTCTGCTTCATCCTGAATAACGCCGGAACGTACTTCGTTCGGGTGCGGGGGCTCCCTCCCTCCCGAAGCCCCACTGCCGGCGCGTACACTCTCCTCGTGGCAGCATGCGGCGTGCACATGCACGCGATGGAGATGCCGGCCGTCGCGCCCTCCGTTGTCCCGTCTCCGGCTGTCACTCGGGCCTCGCCGCCCCGGCCGCGGTAGGGCCGCGCCAAATTTCCCCGGTCTCGACGCTCGACGATGAGTCGAGCCGCGGGAGTCTCGCGGCGCGGGCGATACACTCCCGAGAAGTGCAGGAGCTTTCCCCCGAGCCGTGGCGCGTCAAAGTCGTCGAACGGATCCGTTCCATCGGACCCGTCGAGCGCGAGGATGCCCTGCGCCGCGCCGGCTACAACGTCTTCGGTGTCGCGTCGGAGGACATCTACATCGACCTGCTGACGGACTCGGGGACCTCCGCGATGTCGGACGCCCAGTGGGCGGGTCTCATGATCGGTGACGAGTCCTACGCGGGGGGGCGCAACTACCGCCGCTTCGAACAGACTGTGCGCGACATCTTCGGGCTGCCGCACGTCATTCCGACCCATCAGGGACGGGTGGCCGAGAACCTCCTTTTTTCGACCGTGCTGCAACCGGGCGACGTCGTCCCCAACAACACGCACTTCGACACCACCCGCGCCAACGTCGAAGTCAACGGCGGAATCGCGCTCGACTTCGTGATCCCCGAGGGGAAGGAGCCGCGGACCCGCCATCCCTTCAAGGGGAACATGGATCTCGGCCGCCTCGAGCGCTGCCTCGAAGAGAACCGAGGCAAGGTTCCGCTCGTGATGCTCACGCTGACGAACAACTCGGGGGGCGGTCAGCCAGTCTCGCTCGCCAACGTCCAGGCGACCCACGACCTCTGCGCGCGGCACCGCGTCCCGCTCGTGATCGACGCCTGCCGCTTCGCGGAGAACGCCTGGTTCATCAAGCAACGGGAGCCGGGTCAGGGCGGCCGCAGCGTCGCGGAGATCGTCCGGGAGATCTTCGCGCTCTCGGAAGGCTGCACGATGAGCGCGAAGAAAGACGGACTGACGAACATCGGCGGCTTCCTGGCGCTGCGCGAGGAAGCGTGGGTCGAACGTCTGAAGAACAAGCTCATCCTGATCGAGGGCTTCCCGACCTACGGAGGTCTCGCCGGGCGGGACCTGGAGGCCATCGCGATCGGGCTCGAGGAAGTCTTAGACGAGGACTACCTCTCTTTCCGGATCGGCCAGGTCACGGCGTTCGGGGAAGACCTGGCCCGGGCGGGTGTCCCGGTCGTGGAGCCGATCGGGGGGCACGCCGTGTACATCGACGCGCGCGCCTTCGCGCCGCATCTCACGCCCGAGGAGTATCCCGCGGAAGCGTTGACGATCGCTCTGTATCGCGAAGGCGGCATCCGAGCGGTGGAAATCGGCGGGGTGATGTTCGGCAAGCCCGACCCGGAGCGGCCGGGACGGGAGATTTTGCCCGACCTCGACCTCGTCCGCCTCGCCGTTCCGCGCCGCGTCTACACCAACTCCCACCTCGAGTACGTCGCGGAGGTCGTGAAGCGACTGCACCGGGAGCCGGAAAAGCTCCGCGGCGTGCGGATCGTCCGGCAGGCCCCGGTGCTCCGCCACTTCACGGCCGAGTTCGAGCTCGTCTGAGCGGTTTACAATTTTGCCGGTGATCACCGGCTACAACACGGACGTGAAGCACCGCGACCGGGTGTTCCACATCCAGACTGAGGATCGCGGGGAGCTGCATCCCTACATCGAGTCCTTCGTCTACTTCGGCGGAGAGATCCTGGGTGGGAAGCGCACCCGCTACGCGGACGCCCTCCGCAACGGCGGGGACGAGCGGGCGCTTCGGGATCTCATGGAGCAGCAGCACCGGACGGTCATTGCGGCCGTTCGCGAGGGAACCTTCGACGGACCGGATGGGTCGGTCCGGGTCCCGGAAGAAATGACGCTCTCCGGCGTCCGTCCCGCTCCGCCGCTGCCGGCGGGAGAGGTTCGGGAGAGTCCCATTGAGCGTCCTTCGCCGGCGCGGCAGTCCGACTCCGTCCGGGTCTCGGGCGATCGCACGCTCGACCAGGTCATCCTCGACTACCTCGCTTCCGAGGGGAGCCCGGAACAGATTGATCTGACCTTCTCTCCGGCTCCCGAGTTCGTCTCCGGCCGGCGGATCGACGTCCGTCTGCGCGCGGAGCTCACGCTGTCGCGGCGTCCGGTCGCCGGCGCCTCCGTGCAGATCCGGATCCTCTCTTCCGCGAAACCGATACGCGTCTTTCAGGGTCGCACCGGGCCCGACGGCGGCTGCGCGGTGAGTTTTCTGATGCCGGCCGTTCCGGCGGGAGCTGCGGCCGCAGTCGTACGTCTCACTTCGCTCGCCGGGTCGACGGAGATCCAGTATCCCGTGCGGAGGAGCGCGTGAGCATCGCGCGCGCCGAGGTCCGCATTCGCATCAACGGTGAAGAGCGCCTCTTTCCCGCCGGAACGAGGGTCTCCGCTCTGCTCGGAGAGCTCGGCGTCTCGACGCCTCGCGTCGCGGTCGAGCGCAACCGCGAGATCCTTCCGAAAGCGAAATACGACTCGACGGCTCTCGAAGAGGGCGACGAGCTCGAAGTCGTCGAGTTCGTCGGCGGCGGATAACGCTCCTCGTTTCGACGCGGTCGCCGCCCTTGCCGCAACCGGAACGATCGTCTATCCTGCGCCTTCCCGGTGGGCCGCTAGCTCAATTGGTAGAGCAAGAGACTCTTAATCTCTAGGTTGAAGGTTCGAGTCCTTCGCGGCTCACCAATCCATCCCCCTCGCGCGTTTGCACGCCGAAAATCGGCCCGGCGCCTCTCTTCGGATACGATTTGTCCGGTGGCCCCCGAGACAATGGAGTCGAAGAAAACCATTCTGGTTGTCGACGACGACGACGACCTCCTCGACGTTCTCCGCGAGGTCATCGAGGAGGCGGGATATCTCGTCGTGACCGCGCGAGACGGGCAACACGCCTTCCAGCTCCTTCGGGACGGCGAGAGCCCCTGCCTCATTCTTCTCGACCTGAAGATGCCGGGAATGGACGGGGCGGAGTTTCGCCGGCTCCAGCAGGCCGATTCGCGGCTCGCGGACATCCCGGTGGTGGGTTTCACCGGCCTTTCGAACGGCGAGAGCGAGGCCCGGCGTCTCGCGCTCACTGCTTATCTGCGCAAGCCCGTCAAGCTGCACC
The DNA here is from genome assembly GCA_036505815.1 of Thermoanaerobaculia bacterium. Classification (GTDB taxonomy): domain Bacteria; phylum Acidobacteriota; class Thermoanaerobaculia; order UBA5066; family Gp7-AA6; genus Gp7-AA6. The sequence goes on along the minus strand of DASXSX010000100.1, from coordinate 6,979 downwards.
AGCTCCTCGAGACAATCGCCCATTACTGCTCCGATCCGGACCATCCCGATCCAGCACAGAAAAGGACGTCCGCGATGGGTTGACGTCGTGCGCCCGCCGATTTGCACAGTTCTTGCAAAAACGGCGGTTCTCCTCATGGCGACGGCTCTCCGAGTCCTCGTTGTCGAAGACGACGTAAATCTGCGCGAAAGTATCTGCGCAGTCCTGACGGACGCCGGATACACATCCTGGCCGGCGGAGAACGGGGAGGTCGCGCTCGAACGCGCCCGCACCGAGAGGCCCTGCGTGATCCTGCTCGACCTGATGATGCCGATCATGAATGGGTGGGAGTTCCGAAGCGAGCAGCTCCGCGACCCGCAGCTCTCGTCGATTCCGGTCGTGATCATGACCGCGGACGGCCGCGCCGTCGAGAAGGCGAGGACTCTTCACGCGGACTATTTGAAGAAACCGATCCGGCCGGACGCGCTTCTCGAGCTCGTCAAGGATTACTGTGGATCGTAAGCCGGCCGCGGCGGCGCTTCTCGCTCTCGTCCTGGCGCAACCAGGGTTTGCGGCCGCTCTCCGCCCTCCCGAGGAGCAGGCCAGGATCGATTTCCTGATCGGAGAAGTGAAGAAGTCGAACGACGTCTTCATACGGAACGGGAAGGAGTACTCAGGAAACCGCGCCGCCTCTCATCTGTCGATGAAGCTGCGCTTTGCCGGCAGGCGAATCCAGACCGCGATGGACTTCGTCCTGGGAGTCGCCTCCAAGTCGGAGGAAAGCGGCAAGCTCTACGAAGTTCGCTCGCGCCAGGGACATCGGGAGCCGCTTCGCGACTGGCTGCTCGCGCGGCTGCAACTCCACGAGAAATCGCAACCCGGTGGTCCGAAACCCGCAGTGACCCCGCCCGCGATCCCCTAGCCGCTCCGCTTCGCGATCGCTGTGATCGGCTGGCGGTGACGATCCTCTATCCCGCCGTCTTCCGCCGAGCGTCGCGACCGGACGCGGCAGTGCGGCGGATGCGTCCTTCGGAGAGAAGAGACGAGAGCAGCGAGTAGTTGATCGGCTTGGGCAGGTGGGCGTGGAAGCCGGACTCGAACGCGTGCTGCCGGTCTTCCGGCTCGGCGTATCCGGTCAGAGCGATCAGGAAGATCTCGTCCTCCCCGAGGAGCTCGCGAAGCCGCGACGCAACCGCGTACCCGTCCATCCCCGGGAGGCCCACGTCGATCAGGGCGATGTCCGGGCGCCGCTCGATCGCCATTTCGATGCCGGCGCTGCCGTTCTCCGCGACCTCGACGTCGTGCCCCCAGGTCTCGAGCAGGTTTCGCAGGCCTTCGCGCGAGTCGCCGTCGTCTTCCACGACGAGGACCCGCGACGCCGGAGCGGGGAAGGAGGTGGGTTCAAGCGGCGCCCGGTTTCCCCGCGATGCGAGCCGGTTCACCGCCTCGACCAGCTCCTCCGGATCGAGCGGCTTCGCGATGTGTTGCTGAAATCCGGCCGCGAGCGACCGGATCCGGTCGTCCTCACGCGCGTAAGCCGACACCGCCAGGGCGGGAATGCGGCCGCCGTCTTCGGGGGGAAGCCGCCGCAGGCGGCGGATGAGGGAGTAGCCGTCCTCCTGCGCCATCGCGATGTCGCTCACAAGGACGTGCGGACGGAAGCTCCTCATCGCCTCGTACGCTTCGGCGGCCGAGCCAACCGCGTGGATTTCTCCGCCCGAGCCCCTCAGGATCTCGGCGAGCAGTTCCCTCCCGTCCGGCTCGTCCTCGACCAGAAGCACGCGCACGCCGGTCAGGTCTCTATTTGCGGGGGCGAGAGACACCGGCCTCGCGATGGACGAAGCCCTCTCTCTGTCGAGGGCCGTGACGCCGAGCGTGACGGCGGGGAGCCGCACCGAGAAAGAGGCGCCTCGCGTGTCTCCGTCGCTCGATGCGGAGACCGAGCCGCCGTGGAGCTCGACCAAATGCCGCACGATGGCGAGGCCGATCCCGAGGCCGCCGTGCGCGCGGGTCGTCGAGCTGTCGGCCTGTTGAAAGCGGTCGAAGACGGAGGGCAGGAACTCCGCCGGGATCCCTTTCCCGGTGTCCGTCACCCGGATCTCGAACTGCGAATCGCGCCGGGTCAGGTTCACCTCGACCCGGCCCCGCGGGGGAGTGAACTTGATCGCGTTGGAAATGAGGTTCCACACGACCTGCTGGAGACGGTCTGGGTCCGCGATCAGCTCGTCGTCGCCGGCCGGGACGTCCCGCTGAAACACCATCTCGATTCCCTTGGCTTCGGCGGCCGGCCGCATGGAGTCGAGCGCCGCCTCGATGACCGACGCGAGGTTGGTCGAGCGCAGCGCAAGCCGGAGCTTCCCGGTGATGATCCGGGAAACGTCGAGGAGGTCGTCGATCAGCTTCGCCTGAGCGAGCACGTTGCGCTCGATGACCTCCAGGCCACGCGCCGTCCGAGGCCCGTCGGGAGCTGCCGAACGGAGCGCCCGCGCCCAGCCGAGGATCGCGGTCAAGGGCGTCCGGAGCTCGTGGGAGAGCGTCGTCAGAAACTCGTCCTTGATCCGGTTGGCCTCGCGAGCCTCGGCGTTCAAGGTGTTCTCGATCGCGATCGAGCTCATCTGGGCGAGCTGCGTTACGACCGTCTCGTCCTCCTCCGAGAAATCGCCGTCCACCTTTTCGAGCAGGTGGAGCAAGCCCATGTTCCGGCCGTCCCGGCCCGTCAGCGGCGCGGCCAGCCAGCCGACCTCCAAGGGCAGCGTGCCGTCGAAGAACTGGGTCCACTCCGACGGCCGCTCGATCTCCCGGCGGGGGAGGCGGACCGCGCGCCGCAGCCGGGAAAGAAGCGAAACGAGCGCGTTCCGATCACGCAAGACTCTCCGCTCTCCGTCGGCGGCGCAAAGGGACGACAGAGACACCGCGCTCTTGACCTCCGACCACTTCTGTTCCGCGGCGGCCACCGCGACCGCCTGGTGTGCGCCGAGGATGTCCCGCGCGAGGTCGGCGACGACCTGCAGCATCCTGTCGGGGGAGAAGGCGGAATTGATCGCGAGCGAAGCTTCGGTCAGCCGTTGGAGCTGCCTTGCCCTCTGCTCGAGAGACTCGGCCTGGCGCCGGATCTGCGCCGTCTTCCGGAAGAGCTCGACGAAGACCCCGACCTTGGTGCGGAGCACGTCCGGCTCGACCGGGGCCAGGATGTAGTCCACCGCTCCCAGCGAATAGCCGCGCGTCGCGTGGGTTTCGTCGCCGTACGCCGTGATGAAAATGATCGGAGTGTGCTCGGACTTCTGCCTCTGCCGCATCAGCGCGGCGGTCTCGAAGCCGTCCATCCCGGGCATGTTGACATCGAGGAGAACCACGGCGAACTCCTGGCGGAGGAGGTGTCGCAGCGCTTCCCGGCCGGACGTCGCGGTGATCACGTTCTGGCCGAGCTCGGACAGAAGCGCGGACACCGCCAGCAGCTTGTCGGGGCTGTCGTCCACCGCCAGGATGTTGACCTTCTCGTCCGGAACCGTCATCACCGATAGAGCCACGCCCGAAGCACGGAGAGCATCTGATCGGTGTCGACGGGCTTCGCGAGGTAATCCCACGCTCCAGCCTGGAGCGTTTTCTCCCGGTCCCCTTTCATCGCCTTGGCGGTGACCGCGATGATCGGCAGGGAACGGAACCGATCCTTCTTGCGGATCTCCCGCATCGTGTCGTAACCGTCCATTTCCGGCATCATCAGATCCATCAGGACGATGTCGATGCCGTCGGTACTCTCGAGCCTCTGGATGGCTTCCTTGCCGGTCTCCGCCGAGAACACCTCCATGTTCTGTCTCTCCAGCACGCTGGTCATCGCGAAGATGTTGCGGATGTCGTCGTCGACCAGGAGGACCTTCTTGCCCGCCAGGACTGCGTCGGTCGAGTAGAGCGTCTCCAAGGCCTTTCGCTTTTCCGGCGGGAGCTGCGCGATCGGGGCGTGGAGGAAGAGCGAGATCTGATCGAGCAGCCGCTCGGCCGAGCGCACGGTCTTGACGGTCGCGCCGTGCGAGATCCTCCGCAGCTCCTCTTCGGTCTCTTCGGAGAGCGGCCACGGCGTGTAGAGGATCGCCGGAATCCCGCGGGCCGAGCATTGCCGGAGGATCTCGGCGGTCGTCTCGAAGCTCTCCAGGTCGCCGGGAAGCGGCTCGACGACAACACAGTCGAATGTCCGCTGGTCGAGCGCGCCCAGAGCCTCCAGGCCGCTCGGCACGACCAGCTTTCGAACCGAGCCGTCGCCGGCGAGCTCGGCGATCCCGGAAATCTCGGAGCCCTCCCGCGCGACGACGAGGAGCTCGCGAACGCGGCGGTCGAGAAACGCCCGCAAACCGGCGAAGACCTCGTCCAGCGGCTCCCTCGTCTTGATCGGCTTGTTCAGGGCGCCCATCGCTCCGAGCAGGAGTCCGCGTGACGTCTCCTCCTCGGTCGTGATGACGTAAACGGGGATGTGCCGCGTCGCGAAATCCCCCTTCAGCCGGTCGAGCACGCGCCATCCGTCGATGACGGGGAGCTGGATGTCGAGCGTGATCGCGTCGACCTTGAACTGGTGCGCGAGCGCGATGCCTTCCGCTCCGCTCGAGGCAATCAGGCCTTTGAAACCGTGTTCGTGCGCCACGTCGACGAGGAATCGGGCGAAGTTCTCGTCGTTCTCGATTACGAGGACGACCCGGTCTTCCGCGCCGAGCTCCGAGCGGTCGTCCATGACCTCGCCCGATTCGACGATCGATCCGACAGCGGGGCGCACCGCGTCGACGTCCGTCATGACCGAGACGATCTCCTCCGCCTCCGCGCTCAAACGCACCCCCTTCGGCGCGGCGTACACCTGCGGGAGATACAGCGTGAACGTGCTCCCCTCGCCGGGCGCGCTCGTCAACCGGATCTCTCCGCCCAGGAGCCGGGCGATCTCCCGGCTGATCGCCAGGCCGAGGCCGGTCCCGCCGTACTTGCGGCTCGTCGAGCCGTCCGCCTGCTGAAATGCCTCGAAGATGATCTGCTGCTTCTCGCCGGGAATGCCGATGCCCGTGTCGGTCACCGAGAACGCGATCACGGACCGGGCGCGGTTCAGGGTCTCGATCTCCCGCCCCCAGCCGGCGGAAGCCGTTTCGACGCGGAGCGAGACCCCGCCCCTTTCGGTGAACTTGAACGCGTTCGAGAGGAGGTTCTTGATGACCTGCTGAAGCCTCTTCGAATCGGTGAAGATCGACCGCGGGACTCCGGGGCCGATCTCGATCCCGAAGCCGAGGCCTTTGACCTCCGCGACGTGACGGAACGTGCGCTCCACGTAGTCGACCAGGTCAGGGAACCGCAGCTCGCCGACGTCGACGACGACGGTGCCCGACTCGATCTTCGAGAGATCGAGGATGTCGTTGATCAGGTTCAGGAGGTCCTTTCCCGACGCATGGATCGTCTTGGCGAACTCCGTCTGCTTGCCCGTCAGGTTGCCGTCCGGATTGCGAGAAAGCTGGTCGGAGAGGATCAGAAGGCTGTTCAACGGGGTCCGCAGCTCGTGGGACATGTTGGCGAGGAACTCCGACTTGTACTTCGACGTCAGCGCGAGCTGCTTCGCCTTCTCTTCGAGCGCGACCCGCGCCTGCTCGACCTCTTGGTTCTTGCGTTCCACCTCGACGTTCCTCTCGGCGAGGAGCGCCGCCTTCTCCTCGAGCTGCTGGTTCGTCTGGCGGAGCTCCTCCTGCTGGCTCTGGAGCTCTCCCGCGAGCGACTGCGACTGCTTGAGAAGGTCTTCCGTGCGCGTGTTCGCTTCGATCGTGTTGAGAACGATGCCGATCGTCTCGGCGACCTGCTCGAGAAGCCCCTGGTGCGCCGTCGAGAACCGGTCGAACGAAGCGAGCTCGAGGACTCCCTTGACCTGACCTTCGAAGAGCACCGGCAGCACGATGATGTTCGCCGGACTGCCCTCACCGAGCCCGGAGGAGATTCCCAGGTATCCCGCCGGGACTTTATCGAGAAGAATCTTGTTCTTCTCGCGCGCGCACTCGCCGACCAGCCCCTCACCCGGCCGCAGCGTGCGCGCGAGCGAGCTCTCCCTGCAGGCATAGCTCGCGAGCAGTATGAGCTGCGGGTCCTCGCGCGATCCGTCGAGCGTGTACAAGACGCCCTGCTGGGCCGCGACGACCGGAGCGAGCTCGGAGAGAACGAGCCGTCCCACGGTGACCAGGTCCCGCTGACCCTGCAGCATTCGGCTGAACTTGGCGAGGTTCGTCTTCAGCCAGTCCTGCTCGCTGTTCTTCAGCGTCGTGTCTTTGAGGTTGCGGATCATCTCGTTGATGTTGTCTTTTAGGGACGCGACTTCTCCCGACGCCTCGACCTTGATGGAGCGGGTGAGGTCTCCCTTGGTGACCGCCGTCGCGACCTCGGCGATTGCGCGGACCTGGGTGGTCAGGTTCGCAGCGAGCTGGTTGACGTTGTCGGTCAGGTCCTTCCACGTCCCGGCCGCGCCGGGTACGCTCGCCTGGCCGCCCAGCTCGCCTTCGACGCCGACTTCGCGCGCCACCGTCGTGACCTGATCTGCGAAAGTGGCGAGCGTGTCGATCATCCCGTTGATCGTGTCGGCGAGAGCCGCGATCTCGCCCTTGGCCTCGAGCGTCAGCTTGCGCTTCAGGTCACCGTTGGCGACCGCGGTGACGACCTTCGCAATTCCGCGCACCTGGCTCGTCAGGTTGCCGGCCATCGAGTTGACGTTATCGGTCAGGTCCTTCCAGGTCCCTCCCACGCCCTTGACTTTCGCCTGGCCGCCGAGCTTGCCTTCGGTGCCGACCTCGCGGGCGACGCGCGTGACCTCCGAAGCGAACGACCGGAGCTGGTCCACCATCGTATTGATCGTGTCCTTCAGCTCGAGGATCTCGCCCTTGACGTCGACCGTGATCTTCTTCGATAGGTCTCCCGTCGCGACCGCCGTCGTGACCGCGGCGATGTTGCGCACCTGCGCGGTCAGGTTGCCGGCCATCGAGTTGACGCTGTCGGTCAG
>DASXSX010000099.1:0-3522 GCA_036505815.1 Thermoanaerobaculia bacterium | reverse complement strand
CGAAGACCGGGCCGACCGAAAGAGCGAACAGGAACGCCGCATGTCGCAGAAGGGAGGGTCGTTGCACGAAAGGTCCTCGAAAAATGAGTTCGCGAAGCGCGAAGTGTACATGAAGGCGCCGTTTCGCGCGGCGCCTTCATGTACTCGTCCGGATGCGGCTAGGGCTTCGGAGTCGGCGGCGGCGGGGGCGGTGTCGCGGGCGTCGGCCCGGGCGGCGGCGAAGCCGGCGGCGGAGCGGGCATCGAGGCGTGATCGGAGATGTACATCCACTTACCGCCTTTGCGCTCCGCGACCGACGTGAACCGGCCCTCCATCGTCTGTGCGGCTCCGCCGCTCTTCGGCTCCATCGTCATCGTGAAGCGCCCGGAGGCCCACGACGTGTTCCCGGCCATACGGAAGACGTCGTAGTTCAAAACCATGTCTTTGACGTTCATCGTCGAGAGCATCTTCTGATAGCTCCCCCGGATGGCATCGGTGCCCTTCACCTGGAGCTCGTCGGGCGGGTACATCACCGCATCCGGCGCGTACAGCTTTGTCAGTCCGTCGGCGTCTCCGGCTTTGGCCGCCTTGACCCATTCTTTGTCGAGATCCTTGACCCCCTGCGCGAAAAGGGATGCCGTAAACAAACTCCCGGCAGCGAAAAGAATCACTCGTCTCATTTCCTCTCCTTTCGAGTGGCGGCCGGATTCTATCGCCGTGCTCCCCTCTGCTAGCCTCGACGCGATGACCCGCCGGGTCCTGTCGCTGGCACTACTCCTTCTCGGGACCCGTTTCGCGGCGGGTCAGTCTCCCTCAGCGCAGTGGCGCACGATCGAGACGCCCCATTTCCGGGTCCACTTTCCCGCGCCTTTCGAGCCGTGGGCGCTTCGCGCAGCGGCCGCGATCGAGTCGATCCACGAGCACGTCTCCGAGGCCGTCGGCTTTCGCTCCGAGCGTCCCATCGAGGTTCTGGTCGAGGACCCGGCCGCCGCGGCGAACGGGATGGCGTTTCCTTTTCTCGATCGTCCCTTCGTCGTGCTGTGGACCTCTCCGCCCGAGCCGGAGTCGGGGATCGGCGACTGGACGGACTGGATGGAGGACCTCGTGACGCACGAGGTCACCCACATCGTCCACCTGACGCGCCCGCGCAACCGGTCGCGCGGCATTCTCGCGCGCCTCTCGCCGCTTCCGTTCGGTCCTGTGGCTCTGAAGTCGCCGCGATGGGTCTCCGAAGGATATGCGACGCTGATCGAGGGCACGCTCACCGGATCGGGAAGGCCGGCATCGAGCTATCGCGCGATGGTGCTGCGGCGTTTCGCGATCGAGGGAAAGCTGCCTGGCTACGCCGCGCTCTCGGGGACGTCCGGCTGGCTGGGCGGCTCGATGGCGTACCTCGTCGGCTCGACGTTTCTCGAATGGCTCGAAGCGAAGGAGGGAAAGGGGAGCCTGCAGAAGCTCTGGAAGCGCATGGCCTCGCGGCGGGGCGGGGACTTCGCCTCCGCTTTTCGCGCGGTCTTCGGCCGATCGCCTTCGGACCTCTACGACCGGTTTCGCGCCGAGGTGACCGCGGCCGGCATCGAGGAGGAGAAACGCCTCGTGTCCGCCGGGCTCGTCGAAGGAGAGCCGTGGCAGAGGCTGGACGGCGGAACACTCTCGCTCCAGATCAGCCCGGACGGTTCGAAGCTTCTCGCCCGTCGCGACCCCAAGCGCGGGGAGACCTATCTCGCCGTCTGGTCGCTCGAAGAGACGGACCAGGAACGGAGGGAAGAAGAGCGGCGGCGTCGGCGCGAGGCGGAGATCCTTCGCGATCCGAACGAGGTCGCCGACCGGCCCGAGATTCCGCGGCCGCGGGCGCCGAAGTGGCGCCTTCCGACCGTCAACGGATTCGCCGCGGGAAACCCGCGCTGGATGCCGGGCGGCGAGAGCGTCCTCTTCACGCGCCGCGCCCCGGATGCCGACGGAGTCCTGAGGCTCGATCTCTTTTCGTGGCGTCCGCAGGACGGGAGCGTCCGACGCGTGACGCGCCTCGCCGACGTCGTCGAGGCGGATCCGGCGCCCGGTGGTCGCTGGGCCGCCGGGGTGCGCAGCAGGTACGGCGTCTCCGAGCTCGTCTCCGTGGACCTCGAGTCGGGCGGGGTCCGCTCTCTTTCCGTCACCGGCGCGGCGGAAGATCCGTGGAGGCTCTGGAGTCACCCCCGCGTGTCGCCCGACGGGCAGACGATCGCTGCGCTCCTCCACCTGCGCGGGCGGTGGCGGCTGGTGACTCTTCCCGCCGAGGGAGGGGAGATCCGCGAGATCCCGCTTCTCGGCTCGCCCGCGGGGGAACCCGCGTGGAGCCCGCGTGGATCGCGTCTCTTCGTGGCGGCGGACCGGGAAGGGATCTGGAACGTCGAGTCGGCGGAAGCTCGCGACGGCGCGTCGAGCGAGCTCCTGACCCGCGTGACCGGAGGCGCGCTCGCCCCCGCACCGTCCCCGGACGGCAAAGCGCTCTTCTTTCTCGAGATCACGGCGAAGGGCGTCGACATCCGCCGGCTCGCGTTGCCGGCGGCAGGGCTCGTGCCGCTCGGCCGCCGCCCGGAGGGATTTCCCCTTCTTCCTCCCGAGCCCGTTTCCGCTACGCCGTTCTCGCGCTCGACCGTTGCTGCCGGCCACCCGTATCGGATCTGGCCAAGCCACGTCGTCCGGCCGCTCGCGACGTACTCGATCGGACCGGATGGGAACGCGTGGCAGATCGGCCTCGAGGGCTCCGACGTCGTCGGGAGACTCGACTGGGTCGCGGCCGCCTCGATTGGAAACGCCGCGGGACCGCGCGGCGGATCTCTCGCGCTCTCGTACCGGGGACTCCCGGTCACTCTTTCCGGGCAGGTTTTCTCCGCGCGCGAGAGGCCGGGCCGGCAACGACTCGTTCGCCGTCCGGAGCTCGACTCCGACCGGACCGGCGGGTTCCTCGAAGCGTCGTGGGGGAGAACCTTTTCGGCAGCGCGCATCCGTCTCGACGCCGGCGGGGGAGGATCGCGGGTCGAGCCGCTCGCCGGCGGAAGGGATTTCGACCGCGCGCTCTTCTCGGTGCGCGGCCGCGCGGCCTGGCGCCGGGTGCGCGCCAAGACCGGGTTCGGCGCCGAATTCGACGGATCGGGCTCGGCGGGTCGGACCGACGGACGTTCGTGGACTCAGTTCTTAGCCGGCGCGGGACTCTCGGCATTTCTCCCGATTGCCCGTGTGTCGGCGTTCGGACGCTTCGGCGACACCGGCGGATCGCCGACCCGCTTCGACCTCTTCTCCGTGGGCGGCGCACCCTCGGCAGTGCTTCCGCCGGGTCTCGACCGGAACCGGGTGGAGCTCGCGGCGCTGCCGGCGGCGGTTCAGATGGGCGAGCGCGTCGAATCGGTGCGCGGCGAAGCGGCGTTCCGCGGTCTTCCCCTCGTCCTGTACGGAGAGCGGCTGCGAGCCTGGGTCCCCGGCGCGGCGAGGCCCGACCCGGTCCGGGTCTTCGGCGCGGAGCTCCGCATCGACGAGCGTTCACTCCCGACCTCCGTTTCCAGA
>DASXSX010000098.1:0-4629 GCA_036505815.1 Thermoanaerobaculia bacterium | reverse complement strand
GAGAAGACGGGCTACGTCACCCTCGATTCCACGGCGACGGTCGATCTGGAACTTCAGGTCTCCGCGGAGGCAAAGGTTCTCGTCACGGGAGAAGCCCCCATCATCGATCTTTCCTCGACCACGACCGGATCGAGTTTCACGGCGAAAGTGCTCGAGCGGATGTCCATCGGCCGAAACTACGCCGACATCGTCCTGTCGCAGCCGGGCGTCAACACCGACACCTCGCAGAACCTGTCCGGGCTGGGAGAACGGGTGGTCAACGTCGCCGTCCAGGGCTCCACGTCGCTCGAGAACCTCTACGTCATCGACGGCATCAACACGACGAACGTGATACGCGGTTTTCAGGGAAAAGCGATCAACCCGGAGACCATGCAGGAGGTCGAGATCAAGACCGGCGGCTACCAGGCGGAGTACGGTCGGGCGTTGGGAGGCGTGATCAACGTCGTCACGAAGTCGGGAGGCAACGAATTCCACGGCGACGCCTTCGGCTACTACAACTCGAGGTCGATGCGTGCGGAGACGGAGATCAGCGACCGGAACATCGTCGCGGCCGAGAAGACCGAGGTGGACCGGTGGGACGCGGGCGCGGACCTGGGCGGGTACATCCTGAAAGACCGGCTCTGGTTCTTCGCCTCCTACGACCGGCTCGAGCGCGACTCGATCCGAATTCCGGAGGCTGGTCCGGTCGCGGGCGAAGGCTTCCCGCTCGAGTCCACCGCCGACACCTATTCGGGCAAGCTCACCTGGAACGTCTCGAAAGGCTCGACTCTGGTCGGGACCTTCTTCGCCGACCCCGAGAAGAAAGCCGGAGCGGTGAACCTCCCGAATTCGACGTTTCCGGCCACCTACACCGGGAACCGTTACGTCGGCGGGAAGGACTACGCCGCGCGCGGGAACCAGCTCTTCGGCTCCTTCGGCATCCTGACCCTCCAGTATTCCCGGCACGGCGACCGCTTCGAGACCAAGATTCCTCGCGAAGCGGAGCAGCCGCGCATCACGGATCGGACGGTCCCGGGCATCAACGTCGCTTCGGGAGGGTTCGGCAACATCAATCCGCTCGTCAACCACTCGTCCACACGGGATGGTTACTCGGCCTCGTTTGCCGGCTATCTCGTCAACCACGAGGTCAAGCTCGGCGGCGACTACGAAGACAACGAGACGTTTGGGATCAACCGCCGTACCGGGGGCCAGAGCCTCACGATCGTCCCCTGCAAGGCAAATCCCCAGAACCCTGCAGCGGTCGATCGTTGCGTCCGGGCGGGGGGGACCGGCGTGCCCTACGTCAACTGGCGCGGAGAAGACGTGTCCGGAGGCGTCGTGTACCAGCACAGCTTCCTGGCGAACCTGGACGGATCTCCCGTCCTGCGGATCGAATACGAAACGCCAACCCTCGCCTACTCAGCGTACCTTCAGGACACCTGGAGAGTCTCGCGGCGCCTGACCGTAAACGCCGGCATCCGATGGGACCGTGAGGAGATCCAGAACTTCGAGAAAAGGACCGTCATCGACCTCGAGAACATGTGGTCCCCTCGCGCCGGCTTCGTGTGGGACTTTCTGGGTAACGGAACGTCGAAGCTGTTCGGGTCCTATGGCCGTTTCTATTATCAGTTTCCGACGGACCTGAACTTTCGCGCCTACGGGGACGACGACTTTCTCATCATTACGTCCTCCAACTACGATCCCGTCTCTCTCGTCCACGACCCCCGCACGCCGTTTCCGGGATCCGTCTTCGTCCCGTCCGGTGACGAGCCCACCGACCGAAACCTGAAGGGGATGTATCAGGACGAGTTCACGCTCGGGGTCGAGAAGGCGCTGACTCCGACGTTCGTCGTCGGTCTGAAGGGCAGCTACCAGAGACTCGGAGACGTGCTCGAGGATCGGTGCGATCTCGATTATCTCCACCCGGAGAACCACGGACAGCCGTGCGCGATCATCAACCCCGGCTCTTCGGAAAGGTATGCGCAGGGCCGATTCCCCTGCAACAACAGGGGGAACGAGCGCCCGGACGCGGCGGCCTTCGATTCGATCTGCAACGAGAACGGCGGACCGCCGATCGGCAAGGCCTCACGGATCTACCGGGCGATCGAGTTGAACGCGCGTCAATCATTCAGCGAGAGGCTCTGGACGGTTGCGTCCTACATTTACTCGAGCCTGCGCGGCAATTACGACGGCGCCGCGCGGCTCGCCTCCGGTCAGGCCGACCCGGGGGTCAACGCGGATTTCGACTACTTCCACTTCTACCAGCGAAACGCCCACGGAAAGCTGTACCTGGACCGGCCACACTCTTTCCAGGTCGGGGTGACGTACCTGACGTCCTTCGGGTTGACCGCCGGTCTGTCCACATACGTCCGCAGCGGACCGCCCAGAAACAAAGGGGAGTACTTCAATTTCGGCTACAACCAGGAGATCTTCGGTGTCCGGCGGGGCACGGCCGGCCGCGCGGACACGCAATACGAGATGAACCTCTCGTTCGCCTACGAGTGGAAGGCGGGCCCCTTGAGGATCACGCCCCGTCTTTACGTTTACAACCTCCTGAACCAACAGGGCGAGGTTCGCGTTCAGGATGCGTTCAACCCGGACGGGGCATTCGACGCCAGCGGCAACGCCGTACAGCATCCCGACTACGGAAAGATCCTGGAGCGACAGGAGCCACGGCTCTTCCGCGTGGCGATGAGAGTGTCGTTCTAGACGCGCGAAGAGCTAATACCGTCCGAGCCGCGCCGTCTCCGTAAGACCCGAAGGGGCGAATCTCGCTTTTCGGCTCCCCTGCTTCCAGGGTCTCCCCTTTTCAGAACCCCAACGCGAACAGGAGGGCGCTGCGCAGCTCGATCATTCGCTCGGAGCCGAGCGTCGTGATCAGGGAACCGACTTTGTGGCGCGAGACCGTCTGAAGGTGGTCGAGGTTTGCGGCGCACTCGCGGGGCATCCCGTCCTCTTTCCTGAGAACGACCTCCGACGGGATATCGCGCACGGTACTCGTGACGGGAGCGACCGTGACCTCCGCGAGATACTCGAGGATGGAGTCGCGCGTCAGAATCACGACGGGCCGGCGCCTGTCCGGGGTGGCGAACCGGTACCATCGCACCTCGCCGCGCTTCACGGCTCGATCCAGACCTGTTCCGGCTCCCATGCGTCGAATTCGCCGGCGCGAACCGGCTGCCGCGAGTAGCCGTGTCGATGCTTTCGTTCGAGGCTACGCGCGTGCTCCCGCGCGAGCGCTTCGCGCAGCGCCTCTCGAGCGAAAGCGGACCGGCTCTTGCCGAGCTTGCGCGCCGTGCGATCGACCGCTTCCACCAGGTCTTCGTCGAGGGTCATCTGGACGGTCCTCATGAGCCACACTCCATGCGGGTGACTATAACTCTAGCTATTATAATCCACATCCCGCCGATCTGTGAAACCCGGTCCCGTCGTTTGTCGTATGAAATACGGAACTGACCGGTCAGTTCCGAAACACATGCCGCGAATCAAGACGCAAGACAAAGAGCAGGCGATCCTCGAAGCGGCCGCCGGGGTCTTCTCGGGCAAGCAGTTTCACGAGGTGCTGATCGACGAGGTTGCCGCCCGCGCCCACGTCGGCAAGGGAACGATCTACCGGTACTTCCAGACGAAGGAAGATCTTTTCTTCGCCACGATCCTCCACAGTTTCGACGAGCTCTCGGCCGCACTGGCGGTCAGCCTGGAGCGGGAAACTTCCCCGAAGCGGCGGCTCGAGCGGATCGCCCGCGAGGTCCTGTCTTTCTCGTGGGAACGGCAGGATCTCTTCGCTCTTCTCCTCTCCGACGAGCGGCGCTTCCGGGAGCGGGATGAAGAGCTCCAGAAGAGACGCGAGACGATCTCGCGACTCGCCCAGGAGGCGATCCTGGAAGGCATCCGACGCCGCGAGTTTCGGGGAATCGATGCGCGGGTCGGCGCCGAGCTCTTCCGGGGAATGATCCGCGCCGCGAATTTCCTTCGCCGTCGAGAGGAGACGTTGGAGGAATTGGTTTCAGAGATCGTCGGAATCTTCACGCGCGGGATCGAGAGGGAGGGCCGATGAAAATCGGAGACGCGCCCTCCCGGATCGGTCTGTGGGCCGGTGTCGCGACGATTTTAGTCCTCGCCGGTTGCGCGTCGCGGGACGTCGGCTCGCGCGTGTCGCCCAGTCCGGCCACCCCCTGGCAGCCTCCTCCCGAAGGCAGGATGCCGCCTCCCCCTCCGAAGCCGCCGCCCGCGATTCCGGCGGCATACCTCCAGCCGGGCGCGACCATTTCCCTCGAGCAGGTCTTGGACGTCGCGCTCCGCAACAATCCAGTCACGCGCACCGCCTGGTACCAGGCCCGCGCGGCCGCCGCAAACCTCGGCGCCAAACGGTCCGAGTACTTTCCCGACCTGGATCTGGGTGCGAACCTCACGCGGTCGAAGCAGACGTCGGTCGGCGGACGGTTCATCACTCTCCAGACGACGTACGGTCCTTCGTTGAACCTTTCCTGGCTCCTGTTGGACGTCGGCGGCCGCGCTGCGGACGTCGACGAAGCGAGGAACGCGCTCTTCGCCGCCGACTGGACGCACGACGCGGTGATCCAGAACCTGGTCCTGCAGGTGGAGATCGCGTTCTACCAGTATCAGAACGCCAAGGCGCAGGCGGCGGCC
>DASXSX010000097.1:0-22334 GCA_036505815.1 Thermoanaerobaculia bacterium | reverse complement strand
CTTCCGGGTAGGTTACCCACGTGTTACTCACCCGTCCGCCGCTCGACTCAGGGAGTTGCCCCCCTGGCCTCGCTCGACTTGCATGTGTTAAGCACGCCGCCAGCGTTCATTCTGAGCCAGGATCAAACTCTCCACTTAAATTCGTTTCAGCGATCGCGGACCGAAATCCGTGACCGGTTGAAGAAGAGCTGAACCTGCTTTTTAGAGAAAACAGGAAACTCTGCTTTTTTCAAAAAGCAGAAAAAGACGTCTGGCACGCTCTACTCAGTTTTCAAGGAACCGGATCCCGGTTTTGGCCGCGGACGCGCCGTCCCACCGGCGCAACTATTCCGAAACCCCGTCCGAAGACGGAAAATTCCAGATTACGGACTTCTCGTGCCCGGGTCAACGAAAACCTCTCATCGGGCCGCCCGCCGTAGAGACGGAGAGCGCGTTTTCCCGGGCTTGGAAAGATCTGGAAACCCTTTCGGGTGGAGGCGCAATATAGGTGTTCCGGGGGGGGCTGTCAAGGAATCTGAGGGGAGCCTCTAAGCCCTTTCTCTGGTGTAGGTTCGAGGCGAGTCCAATGCACAGATTCTGGTGCATCTCGAACCCGGAAGCGGCGCTGCTCCCTTCTCCGGACAGAACCCGAGCCGAATTTCCCTATCCGGTGCAGAGAAGAGCCCGCAGATTTCTCCGATTCATGGCCGGCGACGTCGCACCGACCCAAGAACGCAGAAGGAAGTACTCCGGGAGCGGCCGGTCGTCGGTGATCAGCGGACCTCGGCCACCGAACTTCGCCACCCGGTCGCCCGAGCAGCAAACGAGGAGAGGAATGAGCGCTGCCCACTGTTGCGCCGTTCGAACGGGAGAGTCGAGGGCGCCGTCGAGATCGTCTAAGACACCGGGTCTGGCGAGGACCGCCTCGACGCCTGCTGGGTCGAGATCGATCGGCTCGCGGCTGCCGAAAAGGAAGGCTCCGTGATTGCCGGGCCCCAGCGCGATCATCACCCGAGGGAAAACGTACGAAAAAGTTCGAACGTGCGCTCGAAATTCGTCAATTGTCTGATCGTACGGCATCCACTCCATCATGAGGCCGTGTTCCTTGAGATGGGAAAGGGCCGAGCCGTAGAACTCGCGTGAGTAGAGGACCGCCGTCCCGGAGCTCCGAATCGGCGGAGGAGGGTCGACCGTGATCAGATCGTAACGGTGGTTGGTGAGATCCAGGTAGTTACGTCCATCCGCGATGACGAGGCGACCGCGCGGATGCGACAGGAAGCTTTGGGCATCCGGGAAGAAATAGCCGAACATGCGCGGCACGGACGGAACGAGTTCGATGCTCTCGACGGACATGCCCGCGATGATTGCGGACCGGAAGGTCGAACCCATACCGAACCCTATGTTCAGCATCGACTGAGCATGCGGGCGGATCATCATCGGCAGAATTGCCATCAGTCGTGCATCCACCGTCAGAACTGCCATACCTGTTCCGGCAACCCACAAGCGGTCGGGAAGGCCGACGTGACCTGCCTGCACCGACGCGATCTCGTCCTCCGCTGACGCGTACAGAATTCCGTTCTGACGAACATAAGTCTCACCCGGATCGGCAACGAAGGAGGGCGGCCAGATCAGAGCGGCTCCGCAGATCCCGGCGATCGCGACTGTTATGACCCGGCCTAAGAGGGGAGGGTTGGAAGCACGTCGCCGAATCGCCCAGAGCAGCAGAACGGCGAAAAGAGCATTGACGAGGGAGAGCAAGACGGCGGTCCGTGGAGACCCGATCAACGGAACGAGCCCGAACGGAACGAGGATAGTCCCGAGAATTGCGCCCGCCGTATTCACGGCGAGAAGCAAGCCGGAGTCACGGCCGATCCTGTCGTCGGCAGAAGCGACCAGGTTGGCAGCGAGGGGCAGCGTGAGACCGAGAGAAAGTGTCGCAGGGAACACAGCGAGCAATGCCGCTTGAACGAACGCGAGCCGAACGATTTCTCCGCTGACGAGGGCGAGTCCGATCAAGGTAATCGCGGCGACGGCGGTCTGGGCACCAGCGAGCGCGAACATCGTCTCGCCGGGACGTGGCGGCCGTGCGGACACGGCCGCCGCGCCGGCTGCGATTCCAAGTAAGAAGATGAAAAGGATGCCGGTGAAGACGTATGTCGTGTTGCCGGTTCCGGAGGAGAGAAGCCGGGTCCACAACACCTGGTAACCCAGGGAAGTAAAACCGGAAAGGAAGGCGGCCAGGAGCCCCAGACGTCTCTCCGCGCTGAATCCAGGCGCTTTTCCTTCAGGGCTGGCAACCTCAGCCGCGAATCGCTGGGAGGCCGAGCGCCGATCGATTCCGAGAGCGAACAACCCGGCGGCGGCGGAGCATACGGCTCCAACAAACAGAGTTCCTTTGAGCCCGAATAGTTCGATCAGGATGAATCCCGAAAGGGCCGTTCCCAAGATCGCGCCAAAGGTGTTGGCCGTATAGAGACGACCGAAAGCGGTCTCGAGCTCCGCCCGCCTGCGTGCCAGATACCGCGCGAGGGCAGGCAGCGTTGCACCCATTACGATGGTCGCGGGAGCCAGAACGACGATCGCGAGGAGAAAACGAATTGCTGTAACAGCACCCGGAGAGACCTGGAGAGATCCGTACGCACCCCGGTAAATTTCGTGGATCAGTCGAAAGAGACGAGGTGTTGCCAGGACGACCGGCACGAGCGCAATCTCCAGAATCCCGTAGAGTCGAAGAGGAGAACGGACGCGATCCGCGAGCCGCCCTCCGAAAAAGCTGCCGACCGCGATTCCACCAAAAAAGGCAACAAGGATCGTCGAGATGGCCTGCGTCGTGTTGCCGTAGACGAGGACGAGTTGGCGGGCCCAAACGATCTCGTAGATCAGACCGGCGGCGCCGGACAGGAAAAAGATCAGAAGTACGACCTGGCGGGGACCTTTGGCGATGTTTGCCCCGAGGCCTGGATCGAGTTGGTTGGAAACCGGAGAGCTCAAAACAGAAATCTTATGGCTTTGTTCTCAAACTGTCGGAATGTCTCCGGTTCTTGGTGACCTTCCTATATTGCCTCGAACCCGGCCGAAGCGCGACCGAGAATCTTTGGCGCCGACTCGCGTGTTGACGAACGCTTGGGCTATTCTTTTGGGCTCGGGCTTGTAGGCGGGCGTGGTGATAGGGGTAAAGCCTGACGTCTGGCCATCGAACACAGTCTCAGTGGAAACATAGGGCCCCGTTGTCGAGGGCCGGATCGAAGGAGCCGCATGTCGTGGCCGTTGAGATCTCGCCGTCGCCGATCATCTTTCTGAGCCTCATTCCAGGACTCCAAGAAATGTCCAGCCGAAATAGGCGGCAGACCAACCGGACCCCCCGCACCTACGGATGATCAAGCTCTCCGACTACGTCGTGGACTACCTCGTCGGCCATGGCGTCGAGGAGATCTTTCTCGTTTCGGGCGGCGGCATCATGCACCTGGTCGATTCCGTAGGACGAGATCCCCGAATTCGCTACGTCTGCAACTACCACGAACAAGCCTCCGCGATCGCCGCGGAAGCCTGTGCCCGTATCAAAAACCGGGTCGCGGCGTGCCTGGTCACGACGGGTCCCGGCGCCACGAACGCTCTGTCGGGCATTGCCGGTGCTTGGTTCGATTCGATACCGGTTCTGGTGCTATCCGGTCAGGTCCGCACACCGTTAATCGCCGACTATCAGAAGCTGCGTCAGCTCGGGCCGCAGGAAGTCAACATCGTGCCGATGGCGAAACCCGTTACCAAGTACGTCGCTAGCATTCGCGACCCTCAAACGATCCGCAAGGATCTCGACCGCGCCTTCTCGGCGGCGACCGCTGACCGACCCGGCCCGGTCTGGATCGAGATCCCGCTCGACATCCAGTATGCCCTGATCGACGAGTCGAGGCTGAGCCCATTCGAGGCGGAGCGGCCGGCGCCGCGCAGCCTCGAGGCTCTCCGGCAGCAGGCCCGGGCCGTCCACGGGATGCTGCAGGAGGCGAGGAGGCCCGTCCTGGTTCTCGGTAACGGCGTTCGGCTCGCGGGCGGTGAAGAGGAACTTTCCGCGTTGCTCGAAGCCACGCGAATCCCGATCCTCCTCACGATCGGGGGAATGGACCTCGTTGCGGAAGACCATCCCCGCCATATGGGCGCCTTCGGTCCGGTCGGGCGAAGGGCGTCCAATTTCGCACTGCAGAACTCGGATTTGATTCTGTCAATCGGTGCGAGCCTCTCGGTTGCATCGATCGGATTCAACGCAGCCGGCTTCGCGCCGAAGGCCAGAAAAATCGCCGTCAACATCGATGAAGGCGAGCTGACCAAAGAGAATGTGATCATGGATCTGGGGATCTGCTCGGATGCCCGCGCCTTTCTTTCTGCGCTGCGGGAGGAGCTCGCCGGACGCTTGGCCCAAGGCTCCGAGAAGTGGCTGGCGGCTTGCGCCGATTGGAAACGGCGGTATCCGGCCGTCGCATCCGAGGCCTATGCCGAAAAGGGGTTCGTCAACAGCTACGCGTTCGTCGATCATCTGTCCGATCTCCTCCACGGCGGAGAGGTCATCGTAACGGGCAATTCGCTCGATGCCTGTTCCGTCTATCAGGCTTTTCGCGTCAAGCCAGGCCAGAGAGTCCTGGTCGCCATGAACTACGGCGCCATGGGCTGGGACCTGCCTGCCGCAGTCGGAGCCGCCGTGGCCAACCGGCCTGAGAAGACCATTCTCGTTACCGGGGATGGGAGCATTCAATTCAACGTTCAGGAGCTGCAGACCGTTCGCCAGAACGATCTCCCGCTCAAGATCTTCGTCTTCAACAATGACGGGTACGAATCCATCCGCGCCACACAGACGACGTATTTTGAAGGGCGTTTCGTCGGCGCCGACCGCGCGTCCGGCATCGGGAACCCGGACTTCGCGAAACTCGCAGCCGCCTACGGTTTGCCCTATGCAAGCATCCGGACGAACGCCGAACTCGACACAGTCGACGCGTTCCTGCTGGAAGAGGGCCCCGGATTCTGCGAGCTATTTCTTTCGCCGACCCAGGGGCGCAACCCGAAGGTCACTTCGTTCCGCCGGGAAGACGGAAGCATGGAATCCAAGCCCCTGGAGGACATGTATCCGTTTCTTCCTCGGGAAGAGATCTGGCGGAACATGCACCTGTTCGACGACGAGGGCACCGGTTGAAACTGCTTCTGACCGGAGGCAGCGGATTCATCGGGCGGAACCTGCTCGAAACACTCGGGAGGAAGCACGAGGTCCTCGCGCCATCACACCGCGCGCTCGACGTGACCGACACGGCAGCAGTCGACCGGATCTTTCGAGAGCATCGCTTCGACGCCGTGCTCCATTGCGCGGTCCAGGGGGGCGACCGGGTGTTCGAGACCACACTCCGGGGCTACTGGAACCTTACCCGTCATGCCGATGATGTCGGGCGGCTCTTTTACTTCGGGTCTGGAGCCGAGTACGGCAAACAGCGCGATCTCGTGAAGGTAAGCGAGAGCGAGATCGGCCGCGTCGTGCCCCAGGACGCGTACGGCCTGGCGAAGCTCTTCTGCAACGAAGACGCGCGGCGGCGGCCGCGAATAACCAATCTTCGCCTGTTCGGGGTCTACGGGCCCCATGAGGGCTACCTCTTCCGGTTCATTTCGAACAGCATCGTCAAGACACTTCTTGGGCTCGACATTATCGTCCGGCAGGACGTCGTCTTCGACTATCTCTACGTCGAAGACCTGGTTGCCGTTGTGGAGAGGTTCCTCGAAACGGAGACAGCCCTGACGGACGTGAACGTCACGCCCACAGAGTCGATTTCGCTTCAACGAATCCTCGCCACGATTTCTTCGGTGGCCTCCGGATCCTCGCGTGTGGTCTTCGAAAATGGGGGGTTCAACCACCAGTACACTGGCCACAACGGAAGGCTTCTCGGCGCCTTGCCGGACTTCCCGTTCACGCCGTACGAGGTGGGAATCCGGCGCCTCTACGAGCATTACGCGCTTCGCCGCGAGACGCTTGACAGGGATGCCGTCCTCCGTGACGATTTCCGCCTCCGCTGCCGACCCCGAAACACAGAACAGCGAGCGGAATGATCGGAAGCCGATGACAAGCTCTCTCGATCAGAAAGCAGTCATGATCACCGGCGGCACGGGGTCGTTCGGCCGCAAGTTTCTCGAGATCGTCCTTCGCGAATACGCCGTCGCGCGCCTGGTGATCTACAGCCGCGACGAGCTGAAGCAGGAGGAGATGCGCACGCACTACGGGCTCGTCGATCCGCGTCTCCGGTATTTCATCGGCGACGTGCGTGACCGTGAGCGCCTGTACCGGGCGATGTCCGGGATCGACGTGGTCATCCACGCTGCGGCCCTCAAGCAGGTCCCGGCTCTGGAATACAACCCCATGGAGGCGGTGAAGACCAACATCGATGGGGCGGAGAACGTCATCAACGCGGCGATCGACCGCGGCGTCAAAAAAGTGATGGCGCTTTCGACCGACAAGGCCGTCAACCCGATCAACCTGTACGGCGCGACGAAGCTCGTCGCCGAGAAGCTCTTCACCCAAGGGAACGTCTACGCCGATCCGCGCGGAACGAAGTTCGCCTGCACGCGTTACGGCAACGTCGTCGGGAGCCGCGGGAGCGTCATTCCCCTGTTCTTTTCGCAGCGCTCGGAGGGCGCCATAACCATTACGGACGAGCGCATGACCCGCTTCTGGATCACCATTGATCAGGGAGTCCGCTTCGTCCTGAAGAACATCGAGCAGATGGCGGGCGGTGAAGTCTTCGTGCCGAAGCTGCCGAGCATGAGGCTCAAGGATCTCGCCGAGGTCATTGCGCCCGGCTGCCAGATCCGCAGTATCGGGATTCGCGCCGGCGAAAAACTGCACGAGACTCTGGTGTCACGCAACGAATCTCCATACACCTACGAGTACGACGACCTGTTCGTGGTCGAGCCCCCGATCTTCTTCCGCCGGCCGGAATCCTGGCCCTGGTCCAACGGGGCGCGGATGGCGCCCGGCACGAAGTACAGCAGCGACACCAACAGCGTCTGGCTCGGTCGGGAGGAACTCCTCCGCATGATCGCGGAGTGGGAGATCGAACACGATGAGAGCCATCCGCGTAAGCGACGCTCCGATCTCGTTGCGCCAGGGACCTGATGGCGACTTCGATGAAGTGGCTCCCCTACGGGCGGCAGGACATCCGGGAGGACGACATCGCCGCCGTCGTCGAGGTTCTTCGATCGGACTGGTTGACGACGGGTCCCACCGTGCCCGCTTTCGAGAAGGCTCTGGCGAAGGTTGTCGGAGCGATGGACGCCGTCGCGGTCAGCAGCGGAACCGCCGCCCTTCACGCGGCGTACGCAGCTCTCGGGATCGGGCCCGGAGACGAGGTGATCGTTCCCGCGATAACGTTTGCGGCCACGTCGAATGCGGCGCTCTATCTTGGCGCCCGGCCCGTCTTCGCCGACGTCGAATCGGACACTCTCCTCGTCGACCCGGAAGACGTCGAGCGCAAGATCACGGCTCGAACGCGGGCGATCGTCGCGGTCGACTACGGGGGACAACCCTGCGACTACGACGTGCTCCGGGACATCGCCCGCGCCCATGATTTGCCCCTCGTTGCCGACGCGTGCCACTCCCTGGGCGCGGTCTTTCGAGGCCGGCCTGCCGGTTCTCTGGCCGATCTGACGGCGTTCAGCTTTCACCCGGTCAAGACGATCACGACGGGAGAAGGCGGGATGGTGACGACGAGCGATCCCGATCGGGCGCGCTGGCTCCGGGCTTTTCGGAACCATGGCATCACAACCGACCATCACGAGCGCTCCGAGAGCGGGACCGTTTCTTACGACATGGTCCTGCTCGGGTACAACTACAGGCTCACGGACTTTCAAGCCGTCCTCGGGATGAGCCAGCTCACGCGGTTGGACGAGATTCTCGCCCGCCGGCGTGCGCTGGCCGCGCTCTACGATCGCAAGCTGGCCGCGCTCGCGCACATTCGCTCGCTCCGACGGCTCCCCGAACGATCCCACGCCAACCATCTCTATGTCGTCCGCGTCGACACCGAAGCGTTGGGTCTCTCTCAGGGGCAGGCGCTCTCGAAACTGCGCGGAGCCGGCCTGCGCCCGAACGTCCATTACCGTCCCCCCTACCTTCACCCTTATTACCGAGACAGGCTCGCGACTTCCGAAGGGCTCTGCCCGATCGCGGAAGAGGCAGCCCGACACATCGTGACCCTGCCGCTCTTTCCGCAGATGGCCGAGTCCGATGTCGATCACGTCCTGGAAGCGCTCCGGAACCTCTCCCGGTGATTGGAACACTCCTCATTCGCGCCGACGCCGACCCGGTCCGCGGCACGGGCCACGTGATGCGGACACTCGCACTCGCGCAGGAGTGGCGGGAACGCTGCGGCTCCTTTGCGTATCTCGGCCGAGTCCGATCCGGTGGCATGGACCGGCGGATCGCCGTTGAAGGCGGAGACGTTGCGGATCTGGTCGGCGATGCCGATCAGATCCGAGACCGGGAAGCTCTGCTCGAGCGTGCCGTCCTGGGGGGCTGGGTGGTGCTCGACGTTTACGATTTCGCCGCACAGGCCGAGGATGCCTTGCGATCTCGCGCGTGCCGGATTCTCTCGATCGACGATTATGGCGCACGCGAGTACGTATCCGCCGACCTCCTCCTGAACCAGAACACGTCGGCCGACGGCATCGCCTACGACCACGGGCCGGAAACGATCCCGCTTCGCGGGCCCCGCTTCGCGCTTCTCCGCAAGGCGTTCCGGCGCGAGCTCCGGAAGCCCCGTACGGAGAAGAAGGGCGGAGTCCTCGTGATCTTCGGAGGAAGTGATCCAGCCGGCTTGACGGCGCGAACGCTCTCCGCATTGGCAAGTTTGAAGGAGCCCCCGCCGGTCGGCGTTGCGATCTGCGGGCCGCTCACCACCGGTAGCGAGAATATTCGAAAGGTGGTCACCCAACTCGGCGCCGGGTGGTCAGTCGAGATGAACGCGAGCGATGCGACGGTCGCCGCGACTCTTTCGAACGCCGATGTGGCAGTCTCCGCATGCGGCACCACGGTCTGGGAACTGGCGGCCTTCGGTATTCCCACACTCGCGTTATCGGTCGCGGAGAACCAGCGACTTGTCCTGTCCTCGCTCGCTGCGATCGGAGCCGTTTCAGACGGCGGCTCGAGCTCCGGCTTTCGCGAGGAGAAATTCGCGGCTTGCTTCGACCAGTTTCGTCAAGGAACCGACAACCTTCGTCGGATGCGCGAGATCGGCCGCGCTATGGTCGACGGCCAGGGTGCATCTCGTGTGGTCGATGCGATGCTTGCAGTCGACGAGAGAGGAGAGCCCACACTTCGGCTCGCAACTCCCGAGGACACTTTCCTGCTCTGGCGCTGGGCGAACGATCCGGCCGCGCGATCGCAGTCGTTCCAGAGCGAACCGATCGGATGGGACGAGCACCGACACTGGTTCGAGCAGCGACTCCGTTCGGAAGCCTCGCGCATTTACGTTCTCGAATGGAAGACCATCCCGGTTGGCATCGTCCGGTACGATCGCGTGGAAGGCTCCAGGGCGCGAATCAGCTTCAGCGTCGACCGCGACTTTCGCGGACGAGGGTTCGGTCTCAAGTTGATCCAGCTGTCACGCCCGCAGGCGTCGCGCGACCTTTCGGTCGAGGCATTCGAGGCAGAAACGCTGCCTGGGAACGTCCCCTCTCAGAGGGTCTTTCGGCGCGCCGGATTCCTCGAACAGGCGACCGCTCAAGGTACCTCCGGTCGCGTCCGATTCCTCTTCGACCCCTTGCGAGACGAGAGAATGAGGACATGAACCCCATTCGAATTGCGGGACGTCAGATCGGATGCGGGTCTCCAATCTACGTCATTGCCGAAATGTCGGCGAACCACGGCGGCGACTTCGAGGCGGCCGTGCGCATCCTGCGCGCCGCGAAGGAGGCGGGCGCCGACGCCGTGAAGATTCAGACTTACACCGCGGACACGATGACGATCGCTTCCGATCTCCAGCACTTTCGCATCGGCGGCGGCACGCTGTGGGACGGCCGCACGCTTTACGATCTTTACTCGGAGGCCGCGACGCCGTGGGAATGGCATCCGAGACTGAAGGCAATCGCGGAGGAGCTGGAAATCGATTTCTTTTCGACGCCTTTCGACGAGCAGGCTGTGGACTTTCTCGAACAGCAGGGCGTCCCTCTCTACAAGGTCGCCTCGTTCGAGATCGTCGACCTGCCGCTAATCCGCCGGATCGCCGGCACCGGAAAACCGATGATCCTGTCCACCGGCATGGCGACGCTCGACGAGATCGCCGAGGCGGTCGAAACCGCACGCGCGGGCGGAGCGCGCCAGATCGCTCTGCTCAAATGCACCAGCGCGTATCCGGCGCCGCCCGGAGAGATCAATCTCCGGACGATCCCGAATCTCGCAGAGCAGTTCGATCTTCCCGTCGGACTCTCCGATCACACGGAAGGGATCGCGGTGGCGACTGCTGCAGTCGCCCTCGGGGCATCGATCCTCGAGAAACACCTCACTTTCTCGCGGCAGAAGAAGACCGCGGACAGCGCCTTCTCCCTCGAGCCCGCGGAGTTTCGGGCGATGGTCGAAGCGGTCCGAACGGCGGAGGAGGCCCTCGGCACGATCCACTACGGAGTATCCGAAAACGAGGCGAGGAACCGAGTCTTCCGACGCTCGCTCTTCGTCGTGGAAGACATCGAGGAAGGGGCGGTCCTTTCCCCGCAGAACGTCCGATCGATCCGCCCGGGCTACGGCCTCGCCCCGAAATTCCTCGGCGAGGTCCTTGGTCGCCGCGCCAGCCGCCGCGTCTCCCGCGGCACGCCGTTGAGCTGGGACCTGATGGTTGGCGGACGTAACCGGGAATCCTGAGTCCGTCGGCGGCTCCAGCCTTCCTCAGTCGAAATTGATGCGCTCTTTCTCGACGACGAGGGGTCTCTTCATGAGACGGGTGTGGATGACGGCGATGTACTCGCCCAGGATTCCGAGGAAGAAGAGCTGTACGGAAAAGGAGAGAAAAAGGCCGATCACGATCGGGGCAATCCCGACCGGAAAGCTATTCCAGAAGATCAGCTTGTAGACGAAGTAGAGAATCGCGACGAGAAGGCTGAACGCCGACATACCAAACCCCACGATCGTGGCGAGGCGCAGCGGAAGCTTCGAGTGGCTGGTAATCCCCAGCATCGCCATGTCGTACAGGCTGTAGAAGTTGTGTTTGCTGACACCTCGCTTCCGCATTGGCTGGTCGTATGGAATCGTGGCACAGTCGAAGCCGAATTCGCCGATCAGACCTCTCGTATAGGGATACGGATCATCGAGTGCCCGCACCATGTCCATGAACACCCGGTCGAAAAGGCCGAACCCCGTCGCGTGCTGAACAAGCGTGACGTCGCTCATCCGATGCAATAGGCGGTAATAAAAGGTCCGCACGAGATACATCATTCGGGACTCCTTGCTCGTGCGTTTGACGCCCAGGACGACCTTGAATCCTTGCTCCCAGCGTTCGAGGAAAACCGGGATCAGCGACGGTGGATCCTGCAGATCCGCCGATAGAGAAATCACGGCATCGCCGCCCGCCAGAATGAAGGCGTAGTGCGGCGACCGAAGCGGCCCGAAGTTGCGCTGATTGACGATGATTTTCACGTTACGGTCGGCGGCGGCGATCGCCTTCAAGACCTCGACGGTCCTGTCGGTCGAAGCGTTGTCGATGAAGATGTGCTCGTAACGGTATCGGCCGACCGTCTCGAAGACCGCTCGAACCTGGCTGTAGAGCTCCCGGACGTTGCCTTCCTCGTTGAAGCAGGGGGTGACGACGCTGACGAGTTTCAACGCGCTCTTCGGAAGACGAGGAGCCGTTGCAGGGTGTAGGAGAAGAATCCCATCGGGATGGCGAGGACAGCCGCCGCGACGAGCACCGAGATGCCATGGTGGTCCGCCCAGCGCAGCAGCCCCACCCCGACGACGTAGCTGATTCCGTAAACGGCGAAGAACCGCAGAATCAGGGAGAGGTCGTGACGCTCGAACACCAACCGTCCCGTCGTCTGAAAGTTGAACAGGATTCCGATCACCGTTCCGATGGCGGCGGCCAGCGGATAGTGAATGCCGAGAAGGATGAGACTGGCGAAGAGCGAGTAGCCGAACACGGTATTGAGCGCGGCGACCAGCAGAAAACGGAGGAATCGAACCTGCCACAGAGACCGGAGTCGTGCGGCCAGGCCCCGCGATGCCGGACGGGGTTCAGACGCGGGCAAGCGGTGGGTGCGGTGCGAGGGCATCTCCGCGCTCCTCGCCACGGATCCTTCGGGGAACATTGCTAGAATCTGAGATGAAAGCCCAACATATCGTATGAAGACGATTATACTGGCCGGCGGAACCGGGGCCCGCCTGTCGGAAGAGACCGGACTGCGGCCCAAGCCGATGCTGGAGATCGGCGAGCATCCGATCATCTGGCACATCATGCAGATCTACGCGGCCCACGGGTTCTCGGAGTTCTTGATTGCGCTCGGCTACAAGGGCGATGTCGTCAAGGACTACTTTCTGAACTTTTATGCGCGAAACGCAGACCTTACGGTTCGACTGGGGCGCGGAGAGAACGAAATCCACGCGGCGTCTCCTCCCGACTGGACTGTCCACCTGGTCGACACGGGCCTCGCGACGCAAACCGGAGGACGCATGAGGCGGCTCTCCTCCTGGATCGGCAAGGAGACGTTCCTGATGACGTACGGCGACGGCGTCGCGGACGTCGATGTGAAGTCTCTCGTCGCCTTTCACCGTTCTCACGGGAAGCTCGCGACGATCACGTCGGTCCGGCCCCCTGGCCGCTTCGGCGCTCTGGTCCTCGACTCAGACCGCGTGACTGCGTTCGCGGAAAAGCCCCAGGTCGGCGAGGGGTGGATCAACGGCGGGTTTTTCGTGCTGGAACCGGAGGTCCTCGATCTGATCGGGGGAGACGAGACCCTCTGGGAGCTCGATCCTTTGAGCACGCTCGCGGCCCGAGGAGAGCTCATGGCCTTCCGCCACTACGGCTTCTGGCAGCCGATGGACACGCTGCGCGAGAAGCGCCTGCTCGAGGAGCTCTGGCACTCCGGCAAGGCCCCCTGGAAGTGCTGGGCGTGACTTTCTGGCAAGATCGGTCGGTTCTCGTCACCGGGGCCACGGGTCTCGTCGGGTCGGCACTCGTCCCCGGGCTCCTGGAGGCCGGCGCCCGGGTCTGCGTGCTCGTACGCGACTGGGACCCGCAGTCGGAGTTGATCCGCAGTGGAGTCATCGGGGCGTGTCGCGTGGTCTCGGGCCGTCTCGAGTCGATGCCCGACGTCGAGCGGGCCCTGGTGGAGCACGGAGTGGAGACGGTGTTCCATCTTGGCGCACAAACCGTGGTCGGAACGGGCTACCGCAGTCCGTACGCGACGTTCGAGAGCAACATCCGCGGCTCCTACACGCTTTTCGAGGCCTGCCGCCGGCACGCAGATGCGGTGCGGCGGGTGGTGGTCGCGTCGAGCGACAAGGCATACGGTGAGTCCGCTGCTCTGCCTTACACCGAGGAAATGCCCCCTCGCGGTCGTCACCCCTACGACGTCTCGAAGAGCTGCGCGGACCTGCTCGCGAAATGCTACGCGCACACGTACGAGTTGCCGATCGTCGTCGCGCGCTGCGGCAACATTTACGGTGGCGGCGACCTCAACTGGAGCCGCCTGATTCCCGGCACGATCCGCTCGGTTCTCGCAGGCCAGGCCCCGGTGATCCGCTCCGACGGCCTCTACCGGCGCGACTATGTCTACGTCGCCGATGCCGTCGCGGCCTATGTGGCGCTGGCCGAGCGCATCGAGCTCCCGGACATTCGCGGAGAGGCCTTCAACTTCGGACCCGCCGACTCCCTCACGGTCCTTCAGGTTGCCCGGGCCGTGCTGCGGCTGGCCGGCCGGGGCGATCTCGAGCCGGTGATCGAGAACACGGCGCGCGGGGAAATCCGCGACCAGCACTTAGACAGCGCGAAAGCGGATCGGCTACTGGGATGGCGGCCGAAGTGGTCGCTCGAGAAGGGCCTGGAAAAGACGATCGCGTGGTATCGGGATCGCCTTGCGAGCCCCTCATGACCGCATCGGATCTCCTGCGCCGGCAGATCCTCGAGCTGGTAGCCCAGTACGCGAAAGAGGAATGGCCGGGCCGCCCGTTCATCCCGGGGGAAACGCCTGTTCCGGTCTCCGGCAGGGTCTTCGACGCCGACGACCTCTCCCACTTAGTCGATGCCTCGCTCGACTTCTGGCTGACGGCCGGACGCTTCGCCGCTGCCTTCGAGCGGGATTTCGCGCATCGGCTCGGCCGGCGTGCCGCGCTCCTCTGCAACTCCGGGTCCTCCGCCAACCTCGTCGCCCTGGCGACCCTGACAGCCGCCGAGCTCGGAGAGCGCAGGCTCCGGCCTGGAGATGAGGTCGTGACCGTCGCGGCGGGATTTCCCACGACGATCAACCCCATCCTCCAGAACCGGCTCGTCCCCGTCTTCC
The DNA here is from genome assembly GCA_036505815.1 of Thermoanaerobaculia bacterium. Lineage (GTDB taxonomy): Bacteria > Acidobacteriota > Thermoanaerobaculia > UBA5066 > Gp7-AA6 > Gp7-AA6. Next base: position 7,853 of record DASXSX010000097.1, on the reverse strand, counting down.
TCGACATCGAGCTCGGCACCTACAACGTCTGCGCGGATCGCCTGGAGGAGGCCATTGGCCCGCGCACGCGGGCGATCATGCTGGCCCACACGCTCGGCAACCCGTTCGACCTCGACGCGGTCACGGGCGTCGCGCGCGCGCGAGACCTCTGGCTCGTCGAAGACACCTGCGACGCGCTCGGGTCCCTTTACCGCGGCCGGCAGACAGGGACTTTCGGTGACCTCTCGACCTTCAGCTTCTATCCCGCGCACCACATCACGATGGGGGAAGGGGGCGCGGTCGCGACCGACCAACCGCTGCTCAAGAAGGTGGCGGCGTCGTTCCGCGACTGGGGCCGCGATTGCTGGTGCGATCCGGGGAAGGCCGACACTTGCGGAAAGCGCTTCGACTGGCAGGTCGGGCAGCTGCCGCACGGGTACGACCACAAGTACATCTACTCGCACGTGGGATACAACATGAAAGCCACCGACATGCAGGCCGCAGTCGGTGTGGCGCAACTGAAAAAACTGCCGGGGTTCATCGCCGCGCGCAAACGCAACTGGACCCGACTCTCCGAGGGCCTCGCGCCGCTTTCCGAGCATCTCCTTTTGCCGCGCCCGACTCCGGGAAGCGACCCGAGCTGGTTTGGATTTCCGATCACGGTCCGGCCCGATGCTCCCTTCTCGTGCCGCGACATCGTGGCCCATCTCGAATCACGCCGGATCGCGACGCGGCAGGTCTTCGCCGGCAATGCGCTGCGACAGCCGGCGTATCAGGGGATCGACTGCCGGGTCGTCGGCGACCTGACCAACACGGACATCACGATGCGCCAGACCTTCTGGATCGGCGTCTATCCCGGGATCACGGAGGAGATGGCGGATTTCGTCGTCTCCGAGCTTTCCGGTTTCGTCCGGGCCCGCGAGGCAGGCGCTTCCGCGGCTGCCCGCCTATGAACTGAGGACTTTCCGGATCGCCTCGGGATAGGCGTGGTGCTCCTGCTCGAGGATTCGAGCCGAGAGAGTTTCTTCATCATCATTCGGCAGGACCGGGACACTTCGCTGCAAGACGATCGGTCCCGAGTCGAGACCTTCGTCCACGAAATGGACGGTGCATCCGGAAACGACCTCTCCGGCTTCGAGCGCGCGGCGCTGGGCTTCGAGCCCGGGGAACTTCGGGAGAAGCGATGGATGGATGTTCAGGATCCGTCCCCGGTACGCTGCGACGAACTCAGAGGAGAGCAGACGCATGTAGCCGGCGAGGCAGATGAGGTCCGGCTCGAGCGGGTCGAGTGTCGCCCGGATAACCGTCTCGTGCTCCCGCCGGCTCCCGCCGGGCGGACGGGGAAGCGCATGAACGTCGATCCCGCGCCGTCTCGCCTCCAGGAGGCCGGGTGCGCCCGCCTGGTCCGAGAAAACCGCAACGATGCGCGTTTCCGGGATCTCTCCCCGCTCGACCGCGTCCGCGATCGCCCGGAAGTTGGACCCCCGCCCCGAAAGGAAGACGACGATTCGCTTCAACGGGCCAGGGCCGGGCCGCCGTCAAACGAAGTCGATCGTGACCCGCCGCTGGCCGGCGACCACGTTGCCGATGAAGTAGTGCGCCTCCCCGCGGGAGCCGAGCAGATCCGAAGCGCGTGCGATCTTATCGGGCGACACCAGCAGGACCATGCCGATTCCCATGTTGAACACGCGGTGCATCTCTTCCCGGCTGACTCTCCCCTCGCGCTCGAGCACTCCGAAGATCGGAGGGACTGGCCACGATCCGGATCGAATCACGATCTCCTGACCGTCGGGGAGGACCCGCGGGATGTTGTCGAAAAAGCCTCCACCCGTGATGTGGGCGATCGCGTGAACGAGGTCCTCGGCCAGGAGAGGCTCGATCGCTCGCAGATAAGAACGATGCGGCGCGAGCAGCGCGTCGGCGATCGACCCGCCCTGCAGTTCCTTCAACCGGTCGCCCGGTCGCTTGCCGAGGTCCTCGAAGAGGATCTTGCGCGCGAGCGAATACCCGTTGGTGTGGAGGCCCGCCGAAGGCAACCCGACGGCGACGTCACCCGGCCGCACGCGCGTCCCGTCGAGAATTCTCTCGCGCTCGACAACACCCACGATGGTTCCTGCGACGTCGTACTCCCCCTCGGAATAGAAGCCCGGCATCTCCGCGGTCTCACCGCCGAGCAGCGCTGTTCCATTCTCGCGACATCCCCGCGCGACTCCGTCGAGAACGGCTCCGAGCACGGCCGGGTCGAGCTTGCCCATCGCGACGTAATCGAGGAAGAACAGCGGCCGTGCGCCCTGAACGAGGATGTCGTTGACGCAGTGATTCACCAGGTCCGCTCCGCACGTGTCGTGGCGTCCGGTCTCGAAGGCCACCTTCAGCTTCGTCCCCACGCCGTCGGTCGAAGCAACCAGGACGGGCTCGCGATAGGCGGAAAAGTCCGGCCGAAACAGCCCTCCAAACCCGCCGACGTCCCCGAGTACGCCGGTTGTGAACGTCGAACGGATGGCCGGACGAGCGCGGGCGAGCGCCGCAGCTTTCGCGTCGATATCGACGCCAGCGGCGGCGTAACGGTTCGTTTCCAAGGGAGGCGATTATAGGCTTCGAAGGACTCAATCCTTCCAACGCGCGACGAACCGTCCGAACGAACGGGAGTGAGGAAAGAGATTCTCGAATCGGGCAACGATCCCCGGACGAATCTTTCTGACCCACGAAGGCTGCTGATTCAAGACCACGACCCGCGTGCCCCTCTCTTCGAGAGATCGGAAGACCTCGTCAGGCTGCTGCATCGGATCGCGGGGAGAGTCGGCGCCGCGCGGCACGGCATCCTCGAGGCCGGACAGAAAATGGATCTCCGGGCAATCGGGACCGGCATAGATGGGCCTCCCGTCGGCCTTCGCCTGGACGAGCGGAATCAACGAGCCGTAGAGCGCGGCGTCCTTCGCGGAGACCCGGAGGCCCCCGGCCCGCGGCAGGTCGAGAACGCCACGCGGATCGTACCGCTCGAACTGGTTGCCGAGAGCGTATACATAGACGGGATTGGTGCGGAGGAGAGCGAAAAGAAGATAGAAGGCCAGCACCGCCGCGTGTACGAACCGCGGCCCTCGCGGCTCGCTTCCTGCGAGCGCGAAGATCGCGAGCGCGACCAGAGGCGCGAAATAGAAGAAATAGATCGGCGCGGCGAACGGGAACTGGACCAAACCCGTGATCGCCACTACCGCCGCGAGCAGGAAAACTTTCTGCCGGGTTTCCGGGCTCCAGAAGCCCAGGTGGTGGGCATCCGCGAGCCGCAGACAGGCCGCCAGGACGACGGCGACGCCCAGCGAGCGCATAGAGTGCCAGATCAGTTGATAGACCTCCTCTGAGATGCCTGACAGCCAGAGCGCCGCCGCCAATGTGGCTGCGAGGAGAATCAGGAAGGGCCGGGCGAACCGGAAGGGCGTAAGTGTGCCGGCGCCGAGCACGATCGTGTACGGAACGGCGGGCCAGATTGTGGAGAGCGACGGCAACCGCATTCGAACGAACTGCACGTGGGCCCCGGTCCCGGTGATCAGTCCGCGGACCAAATCGCAGAGCGCGCCGCTGACGGCGAACGGAATCAGGAAAAGAAGAACCGGCAGGACGACGCCGACCCCGAGCGGAAGGACCGACTGCATCAGGACCGAGAAACGGTCCGCGAAGCGGCCGCCTCCATGGGAAAGCTCGCACCAGATCAGGAAGCCGCAAATCGCGGCGGACGGCACCAGGAAATGGAGAAACTCCATTTCGCTCAGTTGGTGCCGGACGGTGAGGAAGAGGACGGTCAGGAAGAGCGCGAGACCCCCCATTTTGAAGAGAAAGTATCCGGAGACGCGCCGCTCTCCGGAGACGCGGCCTGGCGACGCCGAGAGGTCTTGTTCACGGTAGAGAAGAAAGAGCAGGGACGCCGCGATGAAGTGCGCGCCGATCACTTTGAAGAGGCAGGAGACCCCGGCGAACACTCCGGCGAGAAAAAGCCAGCGCCTCTGACCGGTCTCGAGATGGCGCAGGAGAGCCAGCACCCCCCACGCCGCGAGGAACAGGTTGTACCAGGAGGGAATCGCGGCAAAGTAGTTCGGCAGACTCCAGGCCACGGCAAGCAGCGTGACCAGTCCCGAAGCGATCGGAGAGCCGAATCGGGAGGCGATCGCGAAAACGGCGGGCACAAAAGCCAGAAAGGAGAGAAAAAGAATCAGGCGCAGCGAGGTCAGCCGGAGCCCGAAGACGCGAAAGGCGAGCGCGTTCCAGTAGGTCAGACCGCCCGTGTAGATCTCGGGAAAATCGCGGTGCGGGACCTCTCCATTCAATACCTGTTCCGCCGACTGGCCGAGGATTCCCTCGTCGTGCGGAATCCACCCGCGGTTCCGAAACGGAAACACGTACCCCGCGCTCACGATCCAGACCACCAGCAAGACGAGTCTCCGTCTCCTGAGCGGGAGGACCGTTCTTCGAGAATCGGCGCTTCGGCCGGGCACGCTCAAGACCCCTTTCTTCCCGCAATCATGTAGACCTTGGCACCGGCGGCAGCCACCGGACGCTGGACATAGTGCTTTTCGATCCAATCGCGGGTTCGCTGCCCGTATCCCTCTCCGAAAACCCCGCGTCCGTACTCCCCCAGCGGGCGTCGCCAGATCACCACGATGGCCGGCGACGTCATCTGAAGTTCGCGCAGGATCTCTCCCTCGTTCCGGTCGTCGACGTAACCTGGGAGATAGAGCTTGTGTCTGACGGGATTCTTCCGGCCGGACAGGAAATTCAGGATCTCACCCTCGGGGAAGACGACGAGCCCGTCCGCCCGGCGGGAGCTCGAGCGAATCGCCGCGCCCAACTCTTCGACTTCGCGCGCGAGCTCGGCGCGGGCCGAGAGAAACCCCCCGGTGCCCCCGATCGGAACTCGCTCGTCTTTCCGGTACTCCAGCAGGCGGGACGCAAACGCAATTCCGATCAACAACACCAGCAGGACAGCGACGCCGACGCCCAACCTCTCTCGCATCCGTGCGGGCGTTTCCCGCACGACGGCGATCGAACAGAGTGCCGCGGCACAGACCAAGGCGAAGAGAAGAGGAGGTCCGACATAAGGCGCGTCTTCGATGAAGAAGAAGCGGCGGTGTGAGAGAAGAAGCCCCAGCGTCCCGAAGCCGGTGAGTGCAGGACCGGCGGGTTGCCGACCGGAGCGCAGACCCAGAACACACGCCGCCGCGCAGACAGAAGGCGCGGCGCTCCAGATCAGGCCTCCGGAAAGGCCGCCTCCGCGCCAGGCTGCGACCCCGAAGAGCAAGAGGAGAACGGCAAGCCGAAGCAGGCGACGGCGGGCGCGCAAGACATCCACCCGACGCAGCGCCACGAGCTCCACCAGAAAGAAAACCCCCAGCCACATCGCGGTCGAGTACAGGAGCGTCCAGATCCCGTCCCGCCACGCCGAGACGCCTGCGAGAAACACGTGCGAGCGAGTATCGGCGGGAAGGTTCAGCAGAAGCACCGGTGCATCGCGGGTGAACGAGTTCCATCCCGCGCGGATCCCGAAGAAAACAAAAACTCCCGCGAAGACAACGAAAAAAGCTCCGAAGAGCAGGAGCTCTTTCGGCCAGGCCTTTCGTCGGTCGGTTTCCCGATGAAAAACGACGAGCCCTGCTCCCACCAGAGTGACGAACCCCCACTCGGTGCGGCAGAGGCCCGCCAGCGCGGCCAGAGCGCCCGCCAACGGTGCACGCCACCAGCGATCCTGTTCCGCCGGCCGGATCAGAATCGCGATTGCCGCGAGCGCGAACGCCGCCGCGTGCCACATGCGGTAGCCCATGCCGAGGATCGACCCGCCCGCGTTCGGCATGAAAACGAGCGCGGGCACCGCGAGCGCGGTCCAGAGGGCCGCTTCGCGCCGCGCGGTCACGGTTCGCAGAGCATAGTAGAGCGCGGCGAGGACGCCGAGCGAGCCGACGACGCCGGCCACGACGAGGGTCGAGAAGCTCGAGCCGAAGACGCGGAAAAATGCCGCATGGAAATAGGGCGTGAACGGACCGAACCAGTAGACGACGTCGCGATAGAGCAGCTCTCCCTGGGCGAGCGCGTCGGGAACGATCCACTCCCGGCCCGAATCGATGATCGCGTCGGACCACTTCCCGCGCGAGACCAGGAAGAGTCCCAGCGACGCCAACGCCAGCGCGGCGGCGCCGGCAACGGCCAGGAACCGGCCGCGTCGAGGGCGAGCGGTCAGGTCACGATCGCCGGCCGGTCGCGCCAGCGCTCCCACGCACGCGACGCCCGGATCTCGTCGATCGCCTCGAACGCGCGGTCGAGCTCCTCGTCGGCGGTGTAGAAATGCGGAGACATCCGGATTCCGGCGCCCGGTCGGTAGTCGACGACGACGTCTCGCGCGTTCAGCTCCCGTGAGACCTCGAGCGCGTGCTCGAAATCGACGGCGACCGTTCCTCCGCGGCGCGCCGGTTCGCTCGGCGCCGGAGAGCGGAAGCCGCGTTGGCGTCCGAGCGAGATCAGCCGCCCGGTCTGCCGAAGCGACTTCTCGCGAATCCTTTCGATTCCTGCCTCACGGACGATCCGCGGCCCCTCGCGTGCCGCGTAGAGAGCAGGGATAGCGGGAGTTCCGAGGAGAAATCGGAAGGCGTCGTCGCGCCAGCGCATTGGAGGCGCCTCGAAATCGAACGGGGCCGGATGCGCCATCCATCCCGTGAGCGACGGCTCGAGGCGGCCCCGCACTTCGGGCGCGACGTACAGGAACGCTCCGCCAGGCCCGCCGCAGAGCCACTTGAGGACGCCGCCGACTAAAATCTCCGCCCCCAGAGCGTCCACCGAGACCGGGATCGTTCCGACCGACTGGTAGGCGTCGAGCGCGAGGATCGCCCCTTCGCGCCGGCATTTCTCCGCGATCGGCGCGATGTCGAGAACGAAGGCGCTCTTGAAGAGAACGTGGGAGATCGCGACGAGAGCGGTCCGCCCGTCGATCGCCTCGCAGATGCGGAACTCGTCCGCGGATAGGCCGTCGCCGCCGGGAGAGGGAACGACCACGATCTCGGCGCCCAGGCGCGGGCCGAGCGTCTCGTACAGGTAGCGGACGGTCGGAAACTCCCCGTCGACGAGCACGATCCGGTTGCGGGCAGGAGTGAACTCGAGCGACGACAGAACGACCGCGGACGCGATCGTGACGTTGGGAAGCATCGAGACGGTCCCGGGCGCGGCACCGAGAAGAGGCGCGATCTCGTCTCCGGCCCTCACGGACATCTCCCACCAGCTTTCCGCCCAGGCGCGAACCCCGCGCGTCTGCCACGTCTCCGCGTACTCGGCGAGCGCTTCCGCCGCGCGGCGCGGCATTGCGCCCAGCGAGTTGGAGATGAGGTACGTCGTCTTTTCGAGAATCGGGAACTCGGAGCGGAACCGGAGGAGTGTGTCCGCCGCGGTCATCGAGCCGAGGGGACGTCTGCAACGATCGGACCGACTTTCGCGCCGTTCTTGTAGATTTCGGAAATCTTCCGAACGTTCCGGACGTCGCGCAGAGGATCATCGGACAGTATGAGGAAGTCGGCGCGTTTCCCCGGCGCCAGAGTCCCGCGGTCCTGCTCGATCCCGAGGGACCTCGCGGAAGTCAGCGTGGCGGATCGAAGCGCCTCGAGAGGCGAGAGCCCGGCCTCCACGTACAGGTCCAGCTCGATCGACACTCCCAGACCGGGGAAGGCCCACATATCGGTGCCGAGCGCGACCGGGATTCCAGCCGCGTGGAGGCGCCGCAGGTTTTCCCGGAGGGCGGGAAGGCTCCGCCGCACGTTCTCGAAGTTCGGATAACGCCGTCGATAACCGTCGGAGTACTCCGCCGAGCGATAGCGCGCGATGGTTTCACGCGGAAGACCGCCGAT
>DASXSX010000096.1:0-6897 GCA_036505815.1 Thermoanaerobaculia bacterium | reverse complement strand
GCGCCGGCATCCACCGCGTCTCCGTGGGCGTGCAGTCGCTCGAGGACGCGGAGCTCTCCGCGGTCGGTCGCCGCCACGATGCCGCCGCCGCGCTCCGCTCGCTCGACCGGCTCGCCGGAGCCGGGCTCTCGCTTTCCGCGGACCTGATCCTGGGCCTGCCGGGACAGAGCGCCGAAACGTTCCGCAGAAGCCTCGAAGGGATCTGCGCGGCCGGCGTGGATCACGTGTCGATCTACCTGCTCGAGACGGAAAAGTCCCGCGCGATCGAAGACGATCGGCGGGCGCACCCCGAGCGATATCTCTCCGACGATGAGCAGGCGGACGCGTGGCTGGAGGCGGGGGAGATCCTCGCTTCGCGAGGCTTCGCGCACTACGAAATCTCGAACTGGGCGCGGCCCGGCCGGGAGGCGCGGCACAACGTCAAGTACTGGACTCGCGCGCCGACCCTCGGCCTGGGCGTCTCCGCGCACGAGCTCTGGAGCGAACGGAGACGCGCAAACGTGTCGGGCCTTCCGGCCTACCTCGCCTGGGTCTGCGAAGGGCGGCGCCCGCTCGCGCTCGACCGGCCGGTCGGCGAAGAGGAGGCCGCCCGGGAGCGGATCGTTCTGGGGCTGCGCCTCTCGCAGGGAGTCCCGGCGGCGGACGTCCAAAGCTGGATCCAGGAGGAGGGCGATCCTCTCCTCCCCGGCGACTACGCGGACTGGCTCGCCGAAGGCCTTCTCGCGGAGAAGGACGGCCGCGTCCGCTTCACGGAGCGTGGATTCCTGCTCTCCAACGAAGTGCTATGCCGCTTCGTCTAGCCTTCAGATGAAAAGCGGCGCGAGGACGAGCGTGATCGTCGCGAGCAGCTTGATCAGGACGTGCAGAGACGGCCCGGCTGTGTCTTTGAACGGGTCGCCGACCGTGTCGCCCACGACCGCCGCCTTGTGCGTCGGCGATCCCTTGCCGCCGAGCGCGCCGGTCTCGATGTACTTCTTCGCGTTGTCCCAGGCGCCGCCCGCGTTGTTCAGCATCGTCGCGACGACGATGCCCGCAATCGTTCCGACCATGAGAAGTGCCGCGACCGATTCCGCGCCGACATGGAAGAGGCGGAAGAAGAGCCCGACCGCGATCGGCGTTCCCACGGCGACGAGACCCGGCGCGATCATCGCCTTCAGCGCGCCGCGGGTGACGATGTCGACCGTCCGTCCGTAGTCCGGCTTCTCGGTGCCCTGCATGATGCCGGGGTGCGCGCGGAACTGGTCCCGAACATCCTGGATGACGACGCCGGCGGCCTTCCCCACGGCGCGGATCGCCAGGCCCGAAAAGAAGAAGACGAGCATCGCGCCGAGGAGGCCTCCGATGAAGACCTCGGGCTTGGCGATGTTGACGGACGTGAGCGGCGAGCCATAGTTCTTGAGCTCGTCCAAGTACGCCGAGAAGAGGAGGAACGCCGCGAGCGCGGCCGAGCCGATCGCGTAGCCCTTTGTCAGCGCCTTCGTGGTGTTGCCGACGGCGTCGAGCCGGTCGGTCTTCCGGCGGATCTCCTCCGGCTGGCGCGACATCTCGACGATCCCGCCCGCGTTGTCGGTGATCGGGCCGAACGTGTCCATCGCGAGGATGTAGGCGGCGGTGCCGAGCATTCCCATGGTCGCGACGGCGGTTCCGAAGAGCCCTCCGCCGGGGAGCGCCGACGCGCCGATCTTGAACGACGCGAGGATCGCCAGCGAGATCGCCAGGACGGGGAGCAGCGTGCACTCGAAACCGACCGCGACGCCCGCGATCACGTTCGTCGCGGGTCCTGTCTGCGAGGCCTGGGCGATCTCGCGGACCGGCCGGAAGCGATACTCCGTGTAGTACTGCGTGATGTAGACGAATGCGACCGAGGTGAGCACCCCGATGATTCCGCAGAGAAAGAACTTCCACCAGGCGTCGGGAGCGGACGGGTTGAAGAGGAGCCAGCGGGTCGCGAGGAAGAAGCCGGCGATCGCGAGCGTGGCAGCCACGTAATAGCCGCGGTTCAAGGCCTGCATCGGGTCGCGGTCCTCGCGCGTGTGCACGAAAAAGATCCCGACGATAGAAGCCAGCAGTCCGAAAGCGCGCGCCACGAGGGGAAAGAGCATCACGCCGACGATTCCCGCCGCGAAGCCCATTCCGGCGCGTTCCGATGCCGCGGCGAGAGTCGCGCCGAGGATCATCGCGCCAATGTTCTCGGCGGCCGTGGACTCGAAGAGATCCGCTCCGCGGCCGGCGCAGTCTCCGACGTTGTCTCCCACGAGGTCCGCGATCACCGCGGGGTTGCGCGGGTCATCCTCGGGGATCCCGACTTCGACCTTTCCGACGAGGTCGGCCCCCACGTCGGCGGCCTTCGTGTAGATTCCGCCCCCCAGCTGAGCAAAAAGGGCCACGAACGAGGCGCCGAACCCGTAACCCACGATCAGGAGCGGGATCTGAGGCTGCGGAACCTCCGTGAGGCGGCTGACGAGCCAGTAGAGACCCCCGACGCCGAAGAGCGACATCGCGACGACGAACAGGCCAGAGACGGCGCCGCCCCGCAGCGCGATCCGCAGCGCGTCGTTCAACGACGTCCGCGCGGCGGAGGCGGTCCGGATGTTGGACCGGATCGAGATCCACATCCCGATGTAGCCGGCGATGACCGAACAGGCGGCGCCCAGCAGAAACGAAAGGGTCGTCCAGAAGGCCAGCCGCAGCGCGGTCGGCACCGGATCGAAGTCGTGGTGCGAGCGCACGAAGCCGTACAGCACGAAGATCAGTCCGGCGAGCATCGCGGCGAGGAAGAGAATCGTCGTGTTCTGCCGGCGCAGAAACGCTTCCGCCCCCTCCTTGATCGCGTTCGAGATCTCCCGCATGGCCGGGGTCCCGGTGTCCCGCTTCAGGACCCACGAGATCAGGTAGCCGGCGACAAAGAGCGAGCCGACCGAGAAGACGAAGATGAGGGGCAAGGCGAGATCGTGTGACATTCCAAACTCCTCTTTTTCGACGTCGGGACCCCGAAGGACCTCGCGGGAGCGAGCGCGTCACCCCCCGTCCGGGGCGCGCAGAATATCAGTTTGTTGCGGGGTCTGATCCCCGAAGGGGGTCAGATCCCGCCTCCGAATTATCGGGGGTCAGATCCCGTTACTGCGCGGGAGCAGCGGGAGCCGGAGCGGGCGGCGCGGCGGAGACGCCCTCGATCGGCACGGTCTCCAGAACGATTCCCACGCTCTTCGCGCCCGCCGTGTGGACGATGTCCATCACGTGGGCGACGTCTCCGTACGTCGCCGCGTCGTCCGCCGAGAAAAAGACCGTCTTGTCGCGACGGTTTCTCAGGACCTCGGAAAGCCGCAGCGCGAGCGACTGGGGGTCGAGCGGCTCCTTGTTCAGGTAGATCCGGTTCTGAGCGGTAACGGACACGATCAGCTGGTCGAGCGAGGGCGGGGGGGTGTCGACCGTCGCCTTGGGTGGAACCTTGACGTCGTACCCCATCTGGAGGAGGGGCGTGATCACCATGAAGATGATGAGCAGCACGAGGACCACGTCCACGAGCGGCGTGATGTTGATGTCGCTCTTGTAAGCGCCGGGCGCGCCGCCGACTCCCGCCCCCATTGCCATGAAGGAATCTCCTCGCTCGTTCGGCCCGGACTAGCTCGCGGATTTCTTGGTCGCCCCGACCGTCTTCTTGTCGGTGATCAGGCCGACGTCCTGGAAGCCCGCCTCTTTCGTCATCTTCATGACCGCTTTGACGTCCCCGTACTTCAACCGCTGGTCCGCCTTGATGACGATTTCGGTGGCGGGAGACCGCTGAAAAAGCTCGTCGAGCTCCTTCTGGAATTCCTCCTTCGGGAACCACTTCGAGCCGATGTAGTACTTCGGCGGAGTCTGCCACTCGACGGTGAGGAGCTTCTGCTTCTCGTTCTCCGGCTTCTTTCCGGGGTTGTCGGTGGTGGGGAGCTGGATGGCAATCCCCTTCTGAAGGAGCGGGGTGACGACCATGAAGATGATCAGAAGCACCAGGCAGACGTCGACGAGCGGAGTGACGTTGATGTCACTCTGAAGAGTGTGCCGGCCGCCGCTCGCCCCCATGCCCATGGCCGATCCTCCTGAGAGCCCGGAAAGCTAGGAAGCGCGCATGGAGAGGTTGACCCCCGCTCCGCGCCGCTTGATGAAGTAGTCGATCAGCTCGGAGGCCGAGTTGGACATCTCGACCTGGAACCGCTCGATCTTGCTTGTGAAGATGTTGAACAGCCACACTGCCGGGATCGCGACGAAGAGGCCGAGGGCCGTCGTCACCAGCGCCTCCGCGATCCCCGTCGACACCGCGGCGATACCGCCCGATCCCGTCATGGCCATCCCGCGGAATGCGTTGATGATTCCGATGACGGTTCCGAACAGGCCGATGAACGGCGCCGTCGTGCCAATCGTCGCGAGGCCGGAGAGGCCGCGCCGCATGTCCGCGGTCGTCATGAGAGCTTCCCGTTCGATCGCCCGCTCCGCGGCTTCGATCGGGTCGTGCCCGACGATGTTGGCGCTGCCGCTCGTGAGGTCGTGCGAGAACTCGTACAAGCCCGCGGAGACGACCCGCGCCAGGTGGCTCTGCTTGTACTTCTTGGAGGAGTCGATCGCCTCCTGGAGCTTGTCCTGCTTCAAGTGCAGGGTCACCAGCTTGGCGAACGCGACCGATTGCTTCTTCGCCTTGTTGAAGAAGATCCAGCGTTCGATCGCCACCGTCAGGGAATAGACCGACATGATGATGAGGAGCACGGCGTCGCCTTTCGCGAGGGGCGTCATCGTGTGCCAGAGCTCTAATGGATCGAAACTCATGAAAACGCTCCTTCTCTAGTTCTTTCTCCGGTCGACTCCCGTCCCAATCCTAGTGCAGGTTGAAAGTCACGGTCACCGTCAGATACACGCGGACCGCCCGCCCGTTCAGGGTCGCCGGGCGGTATCTCCACTGTTGAACCGCCCGTTGCGCGGCGGCGTCCAGGAGGGGGTTCATCGACTTCAAGACCTTGACGTCCTCGACGCTCCCGGAGGCCGTGATGATCGCCTCCAGGATCACGACGCCCTCCATCCGAGCCTTCCGGGCGGCTTCCGGATAGCTCGGCTCGACCCGATTGGTGAGCTGGGGGGCCTTGACGTCGCCCCCGACCCGCAGGGGTTCGTCCCCGGTCCCCGGCCCCGTTCCTCCGACGACACCTCCGAGGACCCCTCCGGGCACTCCGCCGGGAACCCCGCCCTCCACGCCACCCTCGACGCCTTCCGTAGGCGCCTCCGGCTCCGGGGCGGCCAGCGGTTGCGGGATCTTCTCGGGGATGATCGTCGGCGCCGTCATTTCGGACGGCTTGACCGGGACCGGCTTCGGCGTTTCGGGCTTCGGCGCAGCCGGCTTGGGGGCTGCGGCGGGCGGCGGTGGCGGCGGCGGGGGAGCCGCGGCGTAAAACGTGACCGGAATCGGAGGCTCCTGGACGTCCTCCACGAACCAGATGGACGCGCCGACCACGAGGCCGATCACGAGCGCGTGGAGGGCGAGCGCCACAGGCAATGAGACGATTTTTCGGCTTTTTCCCTTCTGGCTGCCGGACTCGATCAAAACGTCTTCGAACATTGGCTTCTCCCCGCCCGAATGGACCCCGCTCCTAGCGGGCTGGTTCCGGCGTAGGCTTTGTCGCCAGGACCTTCTTTCGCAATTCCAATGCCTGCTGGAGGTACCGGTTGGCCGTATCGACGTACTCCTGCTTCTTGGCCGGGTCGACCTCGATCTTCGCCTTTTCCCGGTAAAGGAGGTTCAGGTAGGAGATCGCCTCGAAGTAGTCGGGCTTGATCTGCAAGGCTTTGTTCAGGGCGTCGATGCCCTCGTCGACGATCCGTGCGCGCTCGACCGGGTCGATGTTCGGGAAGTTGTAGGAGCGGTCCCAGGCCTGGACGCCGATGAAATAGTAGACCTCGGCTTTCGCTTCCGGAGTCGTCTCGACGGCGAGCCGCTTCTTCAACCACTCGACGGCGTGCTCGACGTCCCCCTTCTTGAAATACATCTGGGCGAGCGACTGCATGGCCTTCGTGTCGTTCGGATTTTCCTTGACCATCGCCTGGTAGAAGGCGATCGCGTCGTCGTAGCGCTCCGTCGTGAGATAGAGCGAAACGAGAAACTCCCGGCTCTTTCGGTCGGCCGGGAAGGCCTCCGAGTAGATCTTCAGGTGCTCGATCGCCTTCGCGGCGTACTCCAGGTCCTTTGGGTGCTTCGAGCCCGGCTGGTACAGCCCCATGTAGGCGAGGCCGATGTTCTTGTGGAGCTTCTTCTCGTTCGGGTCGAGTCGGAGGGCGTCCTGGTAGGCAGCCAACGCCGTCTGATACTGGGCCGCTTTGAAGAAGTCGTTGCCCTTCTTGATCTCCTGCTTCGACTTGATCTTGTTGCATCCCGCGGAAGAGAGGGCCGCGCAAACGAGAAGGAGCGCCGCCGCGGCCCTTCGCGTGAACGAGCGTGCCCGGTGCCTGACCATGCGGAATCGCTCCTTAAACTCTTTCGCCCATCCGGCGGGGGGGTCCCGCCCGGAGCGGGAATTCTGTTGAATTCGGAAACGCAAAGCAACTACGTTTTTTCGCGATTGAGACGGCGTCGCAATCCAAGACCAAAGTCCAAGGCTGGAGTTCAAACTCCGACGTGCTCCGGCTTTGGAGGAGCGATCGCGGCGGCCGGATCTCGTCGGCGCAGACTCCGGCGGGGAATAATCGCGGCCGCGAGGCGCTTGCCTCGGCGGGAGGAATCCGCTTGAAAAAGGCTTTGTTGTTGCCTGCGTTCGTCGCCTCGGCTCTGCTCGCGCAAAGCGTGCCTCCCACGGCAGGAAAGACCCAGGCGGCGCCGGCGACGTCCGCCCCCCAATCCACGCCAGCGCCGAAACCCCCCGCGGGCGCGACGAAGCC
>DASXSX010000095.1:0-24225 GCA_036505815.1 Thermoanaerobaculia bacterium | reverse complement strand
CCGCGCGGGGGCGGATTCGGGGGGATGCAGATCCGGATGAGCGGCGAGAGCGAAAAGGCCTTCCAGTCGGCGGACGGGACGTTCGAGCTGACCGACGTTCCGGCCGGAAAGTGGAAAGTCGTCGCGTCGGCGCCCGGATACCGGCCGGCCGAAGTCGCCGGGATCGAGATCGGCGAGGGCGAGACGAAGGAGGGCGTCGTCCTCTCGTTGAAGAGGGGTGCGCTGGTCTCCGGCCGCGTCCTCGACCCGCGGCGGGGGACCGGGGTGCCGAACGCGTCGGTGTCGTGGTCCGAAGGGTCGGGTGCGTCGCAGTTTCCGGTGGCCGCGGCAATCGCGCGGCTCACCGGCGACGGAACCGCAGTTTCGACCGATGCCGACGGCCGCTACCGCCTCGACGGTATCTCCCCCGGAAAAGTCATCATCTCCGCGGAGCACCCGGACTACCTCGACGTTTCGCGCCCGGTCGAGGTCGAAGACGAGGCGACGGTCGATCTCACGCTCTCGATCGGCGGGTCGATCGCCGGTTCGGTTGTCGGAAAGGACGGGAGGTCCGCGGTCCCCGGGGCGCAGGTCTCGCTCGCCGATCCCGGCGGAATCCTGGATATGGCGAATGACACCTCTCGAAGCGATGCTGCGGGCAACTTCCTCTTCGAGCACCTGAAGCCGGGCAGATATCGCGTGTCCGCGAAGTCCAACGCCGGCAGCACCTCGTCGAAGGAGGTCGTTCTCGCGGAGAGCCAACGACTCGATGGAGTTCTGCTGGAAATGCAGGGAGGCGCGGTCATCCGGGGATCAGTGTCGGGGCTGCCCGCCGGCAAGCTCGGCGGCGTCCGGATCTACGCGTCCGGCGAGAACTACGAGGACAACTCGACTACCGCTGACGACGGCCGCTTCGAGCTGCGGGACGTTCCCGCCGGCGTCCTGCGCCTTTACGCCCTGACGTCATTTCCCTCGAGCCGTACGACATCGAAGAACGTGGAAGTCCCGGCGGGCGCTGGCGAGGTGCCCGTGGAGATCGTGTTCGAAGGGTCTTCACGGCTGGCGGGTCGGGTGACGCGGGGCGAACGGCCCGTCTCCGACATCTCCGTGACCGCCATCTCGGACACTCCGGGAGCCGGGGACAGCCGCGCGAACGCCCGAACCGACGAGAACGGTCAATACGCGATCGAGGGGCTCGCCGACGGCAACTACCAGGTCCTGCTATCCGGGGGCTACCGACGAAACTTCACGGTCTCGGGCGACACGAACGGCGACATCGCCCTGCCGTCGGTGTCGATCTCCGGCGTCGTGACGGAGGCCGGGTCGAACGACCCGCTCGAGGGCGCCAACGTGCAGGCGGAGAGCGGAAGCGAGACCTCCGCCTTCACGATGAAGCGGGCGGTGACCGACTCGCGCGGCTTCTACTCGATCGACGACCTGGACTCGGCCAGCTACCAGGTGACCGCGCGGAGGGAGGGCTACGAGCTGAAGACCCGGCCGGCGTCGGTCGGGTCTTCGTCGGTGGAGCTCAACTTTCAGCTCGCGCGCGGCGCGGGCCTGGCGGTCCGCGCGGTCGACGGGCTGACTGGTCTTCCCCTCCGCGATCTTCGGGTGCTCGCGTATTCGAGCAACCGGACGGTTGCATTTTCTGGGGGAATCTCGCTCGATGCGGAAGGCAAGGGCGAGATCTCTTCGCTCGGCCCGGGACTCTACGCGCTGTACGTTTTCTCGGGGGGTTACGCGCCGCGATCCTTTCCGTCCGTGCAGGTCCCCTCTCCGACGCTTCTCGTGCCGATGACGCCGGGCGGCCGCGTGGAGGCCCGGACGGAAACCGCTGTCTCCGGCCGGATCGTGGCGGGCGGCGGCGCGACGTACCTGTTCGATGCCTGGCGGCTCGATGGCCGAGTCACCATAGGGCCGCCCGCGACGGTGTGGGACAACATCGCGCCCGGCTCCTATACCCTGATCACGTCCGGACCCTCCGGAGAGAATTCCTACCCGTTCTCGGTCACCGAGGGCCGAACGACGACCGTCGAGGTGAAATAGGGGCTCACGCCCCTTCGCGCGCGAAGCGCCGCGGGTCCGCCATCAGCCGCGCGTTGATGCCGAACGCGCGCCACTCCGCGGCGAACGCCCACGCGTGGATCGCGAGCGCGGCGAGCGAGGCGGCGAGGTGCGTCCAGGACGGCAGCGCGCGCGTGTGGACGGCGCCTCCCAGCACGAAGACCGTGATCGACGAGAGGAGCGCGAAGGTCGCGGCCGGGGAAGTCCGTCTCTTCAGATCCTTGAGCATCGCCAGGATCCGGCGTCGTTCGCTCTCCGGAAAGCCCGCGGTCTCGTCCTTCACGAGCTTCCCCGTCCCGATGAAGTAGAAGATCACCATCGACTGGGAGAACAGCGAGAAGAGCACGGCCGGAATGGCATACCCGACGTGGCGCGCCATGAGCGCTTTCGCGATTGGCCGCGCCGCCGCCAGACCCGACGCGACCGCGAATCCCTGGATCGACGTAACGAGGAGGCCGGCGATCGCAAGCAGAGTTCCGATCGAGAGCGCGAGCGCCATTCGCGCAGCAGCATAGTCTTGTCCGGGACACGGGACAGAGGACACGAAGACGGGACGCGTGGGAATAGAATCGCGCCGCATCGGGAGGGGGAAAACATGACCGCCGAGATCCGCACTCTCTGCGACATCTTTCTTTCCGCGGCGGCTTCGGGAAAGCCGAATCTCCTCACTTCCAAGGTCGGCGGACAGTGGACCCCGATCTCCGCGCGCGACTTCGGCTACACCGTGCGGGCGCTTTCGCTCGGGCTGAACGCCCTCGGCCTTCAGCCGGGGGACCGCGTCGCGATCGTCTCCCAGAACCGCCCGGAGTGGGCGATGGCCGATTACGCCATTCTCTGCGCCGGAGCGTGGACCGTCCCGATCTATCCGACGCTTCCCGCTCAGCAGATCGCGCCCTTGCTCAAGGACTCGGGCGCGAAGGCGGTGTTCGTTTCGAACCTCGAACAGTTGGGCAAGATCTTGCAGATCAAGGCACAGTGCCCCGCGCTGGATCACGTCATCGTCATGGAGGGGAGCCCTCCCGCCGAGCCGGGATACACGACGTTCCACGCCGTTGTGGACAAAGGCCGGCCGACTCTCGAGATGAGTCCCGGCGTCTTCGAGCAACGCGCCGGGCGGGTGAAGCCGGACGACGTCGCGACGATCATCTACACCTCGGGCACCACGGGGGACTCGAAGGGCGCGATGCTGACGCATGACAACCTCGTTTCGAACGTCAAATCGAGCCTCCAGGTCATGCCGATCACCGGCGACGCTCTGGGGCTTTCGTTCTTGCCGCTTTCCCATGTTTTCGAGCGGACGCTCGACTACGCCTATCTCTACCGCGGAGCCTCGATCGCCTACGCGGAGTCCGTCGAGAAACTGAAAGACAACTTCCTGGAGGTTGCACCGCACTGCTTCGCCCTGGTGCCGCGCGTCTACGAGAAGGTTTACGCGCGCATACACGACCGCGTGGAGTCGGGGGGCGGCTTGAAGAAGAAGCTCTTCCACTGGGCGGTGCGTGTCGGAAAGGAAAGGCTGGCCTACGAGGAGCGCGGGGAGAGGGTGCCGGTCTCTCTCGCGGGCAAGGCGAAGCTCGCGGACAAGCTGGTCTTCGCGAAGATCCGCGGCGTGCTGGGCTCACGCTTCCGCTTCGCCTTCTCCGGCGCCGCGCCCCTCTCTCGAGAGCTGGCGGAGTTCTTTCTGGGGGCTGGGGTCACGATCTACGAGGGCTATGGCCTGACCGAGACCTCGCCGGTCATTGCCGTCAACGGGCCGGGGCGGTGGAGGCTGGGAACGGTCGGTCGGCCGATTCCCGGCGTCGAAGTCCGGATCGCCGACGACGGCGAGATCCTGACGCGCGGGCCGCACGTGATGAAGGGCTACTACAACAAGCCCGAGGCGACGGCCGAGGCGATCGACGGAGAAGGCTGGTTCCACACGGGAGATATCGGACACCTCGACAACGACGGATACCTCGTGATCACTGACCGCAAGAAGGACCTGATCGTCCTTGCCGGCGGGAAGAAGGCGGCGCCTCAGCCGATCGAGAACGAGCTGAAGAAGTCCCCCTTCATCGAGCTGCCGATCGTGCTCGGCGACCGGCACAAGTTTCTGGCTGCCGTGATCGTCCCGAACTTCGACCGGCTGCGGGAGCACGTCACTTCGGCGAACTGGAAGGTCGACTGGGACCGTCTCGACGCGGACCCGAAGATCCGTCTCCTCTTCCAGCGCGAGATCGACGCCTACAACGTTGACAAACCGCACCACGAGCAGATCCGCGCGTTCGCGATTCTCTCGAGCGATTTGACGATCGAGGACGGCTCGATCACTCCGACGCTCAAGGTCAAGCGGCGCGTCCTCGAAAGCCGCTATCGCGACCTGATCGAGTCGATGTACCGGGCCGCCGAGAAGGCGCATGTCGCGTGAGGTTGTCATCGTCGAGGGCCTTCGGACCCCGTACACGAGGGCCGGGACCCTCCTGAAGGACGTCCCCGCGCAGGAGCTCGCGCGGGTCGTCACGACCGAGCTCCTCGCACGGACCGGGTTCGAGGCGGCCGAGCTCGACCACGTCATTTTCGGCAATATCGCCCAGCCTCCCGACGCGGTGAACCTCTCCCGCGTGGCGGCGCTCCTGGCCGGAGTGCCGTTCCGTGTTCCGGCGTTCACCGTCAACCGGCTCTGCGGCTCGGGTCTGCAGTCGATCGTCGACGCCTGGTACCGGATCTCCTCCGGAGACGCCCACGCGATCGTCGCCGGGGGAGTCGAGTCGATGTCGAACATCCCCTTTCTTTACTCGCGCGAAAGCCAGGAAATCTTTACCGAGGTGTTCACCGCAAGGGATCTCGGGAAACGTGTGTCCGCCGCGACGCGATTCCGCCCGAAGCACTTCAAGCCGGAGATCGGACTCCAGCAGGGGCTGACCGACGCGGTATGCGGGTTGAGCATGGGCGAGACCGCCGAAGTGCTCGCGAAGGAGCACGGTATTTCCCGCGAGGAGCAGGACGAGTTCGCGCTGCGCTCGCACCGCCGAGTCACGCTCGCGCGCGCAAAGCTCGCCGAGGAGATCGTCCCGGTTCCCGTGCCTCCGCGATACGAGGAGATGGCGGTCGAGGACAACGGGGTTCGGGAGAACCAGTCGCTCGACGCGCTCGCAAAGCTGAAACCGTACTTCGACCGGCGGTTCGGAACAGTCACCGCGGGCAATTCGTCTCAGATCACCGACGGCGGGGCGGCGACGCTCGTGATGAGCGCGAAGGCAGCGTCCGCCCACGGGTTCCGGCCGCTCGGCAAGGTGCGCGGGTTCGCATTCGTCGGCGTCGAGCCCGAGCGCATGGGGCTCGGCCCCGCGGCGGCGACTCCTCTCGCACTGAAGCGCGCCGGCGTCTCGTGGGAGGAGATCGGCCTCGTCGAGATCAATGAAGCGTTTGCGGCGCAATGTCTCGCGGTAGCGAAGGTCTTTCCGTCGGCCGAGTGGCACGCGCGGTATGGAACCGGTGGGCCGATCGGGGAAATCGACTGGGAGAAGACCAACGTCAACGGCGGCGCGATCGCGCTCGGGCATCCCGTGGGATCCTCCGCCAACCGGCTCGTCACGACGCTCTTGAAGGAAATGCGCCGGCGCGGGGTACAGTTCGGGCTGGCCACGATGTGCATCGGCGGCGGCCAGGGCGGCGCCATCGTCCTCGAGGCGGCGTGAGCGCCTTCCGGCTCGAGGTCACGCCGGACGGCCTGGGGACGCTGACGTTCGATCTCCCGGGCGAGAAGGTCAACAAGTTTTCGCGGGACGTCTTCGTCGAGCTGTCGGAGGTCCTGGTGCGGCTCTCCCAGGACCCGCGCGTCCGTGTGCTCCTCGTCCGGAGCGGGAAGCCCGACGTCTTCATCGCCGGAGCGGACCTGAAGGAGTTCACTCGGATCGGCCCGGAAGAGATCTCCGCCGGGTCCGCCCGCGGCCAGGCGCTCTTCGAGCAGCTCGCCCGCCTCCCGTTTCCGACCGTCGCCGCGTTGAACGGCGTCTGTCTCGGCGGGGGAACCGAGTTTGCCCTCGCCTGCGACTACCGCCTGATGTCGGACACTCCGGCCGCGCGGATCGGCCTCCCGGAGGTCCGCCTGGGCATCTTCCCCGCCTGGGGAGGCTGCGTCCGTCTTCCCCGGCTCATCGGGCTCTCGGCCGCGCTCGACCTGATCCTGACCGGCAGAGAGCTCGACGCCCGGCGGGCGAAGCGCATCGGGCTCGTGGACGAGGCCGTGCCGGCGGCGATCTTCGAGGATTACGCGCGCCGCTTCGCGCGATCGAAGGTCGGCGGGCGCAAGCGGACCCTCCGCCCCGATCGACAGAGCGCCGCCGAGCGTGTCCTCGAGGCGACGCCGCTCGGGCGCCGCCTGATCTTCAAGAAGGCGCGGGAGAAGGTTCTCGCCGAGACCGGCGGTCACTACCCGGCCCCGCTCGAAGCGATCGCGGTCGTCGAAGAGAGCTCAAGTAAACCGATCGACGCCGCGCTTGAAGTCGAGAGCCGCCGGATCGCCAACCTCTTCGGAGGCGAGGTCCAGAGGAACCTCCTCGACCTCTTCTTCGCAACGGAGCAGGTGAAGAAGGAAACGGGAGTGGACGACCCCGGGGTCCGCCCGAGAGACGTCACCCGGCTGGGCGTCCTCGGCGCCGGCCGGATGGGGGGCGGCATCGCGCAGCTCGCGGCCGACCGGGGAATTCCGGCGCGCATGAAGGACGTCGAGCCGAAGGCCCTGGCGCACGGGTTCGCGGCGGCCGCCGAGATCTTCCGGGACTCGGTTCGACGGCGCCGGCTGACGGAACGCGAGATGGCGGCTCGCATGGCGCGGCTCTCCGGAACCCTCGATTACTCCGGTTTCGCAAAGTGCGAGGTCACCGTCGAAGCGGTCGTCGAGAAGCTCGAGGTCAAACGGTCGGTTCTCGCTGAATGGGAAATGCTTGTCCCGGAGACGGCCATCTTCGCTTCGAACACTTCGACGATCCCGATCGCTCAGATCGCCTCGGCGGCGAGCCGGCCGGATCGCGTGGCGGGAATGCACTTCTTCAATCCCGTCCACCGCATGCCGTTAGTCGAGGTCATCCGGGGAGAAAAGTCTTCCGACGAGACGATCGCGACGATCTTCGCGCTCGCGAAGAAGCTCAAGAAAACCCCGATCGTCGTACGGGATTGGCCCGGCTTCCTCGTGAACCGGATTCTCGCGCCGTATCTGTCCGAAGCGGTTCGCCTCGTCCGGGAAGGGTGCCGCATCGAGGACGTGGACCGCGCGATGACCGACTTCGGGATGCCGGTCGGTCCGCTCGCGCTCTTGGACGACGTGGGTCTCGACGTGGCGGTCAAGGCGGGCGAGGTTCTTCAGGCCGCCTTTCCGCAGCGGATCAAGTCGGGAGGAGACGAGGCGCTCGTCGCCGCCGGCCGTCTTGGTCGAAAGAGCGGTTCCGGCTTCTACGAGTACTCGGATGGAAAGAGGGGGAAGCCGTCACCCGCTGCGTACGAAGCGCTGCGCGTGGAGCCGAAGAACTCTCTCGCGTTCCCGCAGGACCAGATCGAGTCGCGACTCGCGTTGCCGATGGTCAACGAGGCGGCGTTCTGTCTCGAGGACGGCGTCGTGGGGGGTCCGGCAAAGCTCGATCTCGCGATGATCCTGGGGACGGGATTCCCGCCTTTCCGCGGTGGCCTCCTGCGCTGGGCCGACTCGCTCGGCCTGCCGCGCGTCCGATCGCTGCTCGAGGAGCTGACCGAGCGCTTCGGCCCGCGATTCGAGCCGGCGCGCTCCATCCGGCGGCTGGCGGATGCCCGGGGCACGTTCTACTCCGCGGCCCCGGCCGCCTCCGGCAGCGAGGCGGCCTCCTGAGCGGCTCGCCGCCGGCCGCGGAACCGATCTCGTCGCCGGTCAAGGCGCTCTTCGCGGGCGCGGTTCGCGAGGACCTCCTGTTTCCGTTCCCGGAGCCCTCCTCCGAAGAGAAGGAGACGGTCTCTGCCTTTCTCGGCTCGCTCAAGGCATTCGCGCGCGACCGGGTCGACTCCGGCGAGATCGATCGCGAGAAGCGCATCCCGCCTGAAGTCGTGCGCGGGCTCGCGGGCCTCGGCATTTTCGGAATCTCGATACCCGAGGAGTACGGGGGATACGGCTTCTCTTCGTCGGCGTACTGCCGCGTCATGGAAGAGGTCGGGCGGACGGACGCTTCGCTCGGGATTCTGATCGGCGGGCACCAGTCGATCGGAATGAAAGCGCTGCTCCTCTATGGAACGGAGGAGCAGAAGAAGAGATGGCTGCCGTCGCTCGCGGCGGGCGAGAAGATCGCCGCGTTCGCGTTGACCGAGCCGGAAGCCGGCTCCGACGCCGCATCCATCCGCACGACCGCCCGCTACGACGCGGACCGCGACGAGTTCGTGCTCGACGGATCCAAGCACTGGATCAGCAACGGCGGGATCGCGGGCTTCTTCACTCTGTTCGCGAAGGACGTCGCGCTCGAAGTGGCCGACGAGCATCGGCGAATCACCGCGTTCGCGGTCACGAAGGACCTGGCCGGGCTCGAGATCGGGCCGGAAGAGAAGAAGCTCGGCCTCAAGGGCTCCTCGACGGTGCCGCTTCTCCTCAAGGAGATGCGGGTCCCGGCATCCCACGTCATCGGGCGCCGCGGCGCGGGCTTCAAGATCGCGGTCGAGGTGTTGAACACGGGCCGGACCTCGCTCGGCGCGGGATGTCTCGGGGGCTGCAAGGCGATGATCCGGGAAGCGGTCCTCCACGCGAGAGAGCGCCGGCAGTTCGCCGCGCGAATCGCCGACTTCGAAATGATTCGCGGCAAGTTCGCCCGGATGATGGCGAACACTTATGCGCTCGAGTCTCTCGTCTACATGACCGCGGGACTCGTCGACCGCGGCCTCTCCGACTACGCCCTGGAGGGCGCCGCTTGCAAGGTCTTCGGCACCGAGACCGTCTGGAACGTCATCAACGACGCCCTCCAGATCGCGGGTGGGAACGGGTTCATGGAGGAGTACCCCTACGAGCGGGCGTTGCGCGACTCGCGCGTCAACATGATCTTCGAAGGAACGAACGAGATCCTGCGGGTGCTGGTGGCGCTCTCCGGCCTGCGGGACCTCGGGTCGGACCTGGAAGAGGTCGCGCGGGCGTTGAAGGCGCCGCTCGGCAATCTCGGAATTCTCTCCGATTACGTCGGGAGAAAGATCCGGGGATACGTCGCGCCCGAGCGCCTCGAGCGCGTGGCCCCCGAGCTCGCCGCGGAGGCCGACGTCGTCCGCCGGTACACGCGGTCCTTCGCCGCCGCGGCGGAGACGTTTCTCTCCCGGTACGGAAAACACATCCTCGAGCGGCAATATCAGCAGGAGAGGCTGGCGAACGTCGCCGTGGACCTCTATGCGTCGCTGTCCGTGCTGTCGCGGGCGAGCTCCTCCGTGCGCCAGCTCCCCGCGGCGATATCGGCCGACGAGGTCCGCCTCGCGCGCTCGTTCGTCCAGTCCGCGAAATATCGGATCGTCGGGGAGCTCAAGGAGATGGAGAAGAACCGCGACCGTGACCACGCGGCCGGCCGCGACGGTGAGCGGAGCGCGATCGCGGAGACCGCCTACTCGTCGCCCGGCTACCGGTTCGATCTCTGGGAATGAGCGCTCCGGGAAGACGGCCCGGGACTCCCGCCCCTTTCCCCGGAAAGACGCCCCGGGCAAGAGTTCGCGTCACGTAGCGGATCGCCCGGGAGACGGCTGCCTCGAGGCCGAGGCCGCGTGCGAGGTTCGCGGCAATCGCGGAGGAGAGCGTGCAACCGGACCCATGCGTCGCCCTGGTCGCGATGCGACGGTGCTCGAAGACCCGGAACCTCCTACCGTCCCAGAGGCCGTCGCGGACCCGGTCGCCCGGCGCGTCTCCCCCCGTGACGAGCACCGCACGGGCGCCCAGCTTGCCGATCTTCCGCGCCGCCCGGCGCAGATCTTCGTCCGTCCGGATCGCCATGCCCGCGATTACCGCCGCCTCGTCAAGGTTCGGCGTCACGAGGTCGGAGAGAGGAAGGAGATCCCGCCGCAGAGTGCGAAAACCCGCGGCGGAGAGGAGCGGGGAGCCGCTCGTCGAGACGAGGACCGGGTCGAGGACGACGTTCTTCGCGCGATGGCGGCGCAGGCCGGCCGCGACCGCGCGGACGGTCCGGGCGCCCCACAACATCCCGATCTTCACGGCGTCTGGGCCGAGATCCGAGAAGACCGCGTCGATCTGCTCGGACACGAACCGGGGTGAGAAGGGCTCGATCGAGACGACGCCGCGGGTGTTCTGGGCGGTCCCGGCGACGACCACCGTCGCGCCGTACACGGCATGCGCCGCGAAGGTCAGCAGGTCCGCCTGGATTCCGGCACCGCCGCCCGAATCGGATCCGGCGATCGAGACGACGCAAATCGGGCGAACCCCGCGCGCCTTCGGCATCGCGCGAAGTTAGCAGACCCTTTGCCCGGCCGCCCCGACCTGGGCAAACCGGGGTAGAATCCCGCGGCGGACATCTGGACTGCTTCGAATCTGTGCGGAACGTCAGATCTGGGAAGAAACTTGTCGCGACTCCTTTTTCGGCATGGAGAGTGTATGAAAACGAGACTTCTAAGCGGACTTCTGCTCTGCGCCGCCGCCTTCGCCGCCCCGGCCGACCCCGCCACGGGCGAGACGCGCCCGACCCCGAAGACCTTGAGCAACGTCCCCTTCATGCCCGTCGTCGGCGCCGCGAAAGAAGAATTTCTCCGGTCAATAGTCGGGAACAGGGAGGGCGCTCACGCGTTCCGTACGGCCCAACCCCAGGACTGCGTCAACGGGACCCCGAGCATCGACGGGATCACCTGCAACTCGACGAACGCCGGACAGCTGGCGACCACCGACTGCTTCATCTCCTCCGACAACAGCTACTACGACGTCTATTCCTTCTCGGGTTCCTCCGGCCAGCAGGTCACGATCGACATGTCCTCGGCCGCCTTCGATTCGTTCCTCTTCCTGCTCGACCCGTCGGGGTCGAACGTCGTCGCCACCGATGACAACAGCGGAGGGGGAAACAACGCCCGGATCGTCTCCACGCTCACGGAGTCGGGGACCTGGTTCATCGTCGCGAACAGCTATTCCGGGAACCAGTTCGGCGCTTACACGCTGGCGCTGCAATGCGGCGCAGCTCCTCCTCCCGGCTCGTGCACGGGCAACTCGACGACGCTGTGCTTGAACAACGGCCGCTTCCGAGTGCAGGCCACGTACATGACCCCGGCCGGCCAGACGGGCCCGGGGATGGCGGTGACACAGACGACCGACACCGGTCTTTTCTGGTTCTTCAGCGCGAGCAACATCGAAGTGATCATCAAGGTGGTCAACGCATGCACTTTTGCCGCTGCTCCCCGATATTGGGTGTTCGCGGGCGGGCTGACGAACGTTCAGGTCGAACTGACCGTCACCGACACTCAGACGGGGACGGTGCGGACCTACTCGAACCCGCAGAACACCGCCTTCGCGCCGATCCAGGACACCAACGCATTCGCGACCTGCCCTTGAAGTCGGGCGGCCGTCAGGAGACTTTTTCTGATCAGGCAACGGCGAGAGATCGTCAGCGCCCACGTGACGCTTCTGTCGGCCGTGATTCTCATGGCCGGCGCCGTGGTCCTGTCTTCGGACAACCCTTCCCGGACCCTCGGTAAGTCTCCGAAGCCCTGGAAGGTCCTGTCGCGCCGGGGATCGCCCGGCGCTCTCGCGCTGTCCGCGTGCAACGAGTTCGGAACTCTCGCGTGCCCGGGGTCGAGCGCGAACGGCGAGATCTCCACGGATGACTGCCGGCTGGACGACGGTAGCTACGTGGACCTCATTCAGTTCCAGGGTACGGCGGGACAGACCGTCACGATCGACATGACGTCGAACGCCTTCGATACCTATCTGTATCTCCTCGACCCGACGCCGGTGGTCGTGGCGAGCAACGACGATTCCGGGGGCTCGACGAATTCGCGGATCACGTTCACGCTGACGGCATCGGGCACTTGGACGATCGGTGCGACGAGCTTCCTCGCCAACGAGCTCGGCACCTACACTCTGACGATCCAGTGCACGACCGGGCCGTCGACGACGCCGACGCCCACTGCGACGGCCGTGCCGCCCGCGCCGACGTTCACCCCGATTCCCGGACCGTGCGTGGCGAACGCGACGACGCTGTGCTTGAACAACGGTCGGTTTCGCGTGCAGGCCAACTACTCGACGCCGGCCGGCCAGGCCGGTCCCGGGATGGCGGTGACTCAGACGAGCGACACCGGTCTTTTCTGGTTCTTCAGCGCGAACAACATCGAGGTGATCGTGAAAGTGGTCAATGCGTGCACGTTTACCGCCGCTCCCCGTTACTGGGTCTTTGCGGGAGGGTTGACCAACGTTGCCGTCGTCCTGACCGTGACGGACACCCAGACGGGGACAGTCCGGACGTACACGAACCCTCAGAACACCCCGTTCGCGCCGATCCAGGCCACCAACGCGTTCGCGACGTGCCCGTAAACTCGGATGGGGGAATGTGTCTCGCCCTCGGCGGTGTTACGGCAATCCTGGTACCCGGCTTGCCAAAGCGCAACGATCTGGAGGTCCCCGTGAACAGATCCCGGAAATCCTTTCGAACCTTCGGCCTCAGTATCGTGCTTGTTCTGACGGCCGCCCTCGGTTCCGCTGCGACGATCGGAGCGAAGGCCTTGCCTGCCGGTTTCTCACCGCCGGGCTTTTCGGCGGTTCCGAAGGTCGGGGTCGGACCGAGGAAAATTTCCCTCGCCGGCGTCCGTCCTTCCCAGTCCTTCGCGTGCACGACGCTCGGGATCGGCTGCAACACGACTGTGAATGGCGATCTGACGTCGGATGACTGCCGGCTCCCTGTGGACCAGAGCTTCTACGATGCCTGGACGTTCCAGGCCACGGCGGGGCAGACGGTGCAGATCACGATGCAGTCGACGACTTTCGATACCTTCCTGTTTCTTCTCGACCCCAGCGGTATCGAGGTCGAGGACAACGACGACTACCCGGGAGGAGGAACGAACTCTCGAATCTCCTACTCCATCACGGCGTCCGGGACCTATACGATCTACGCGAACAGCTTCGCCGTGGGAGAGACGGGCGCCTATTCGCTCGAGCTCGTGTGCTCGCAGTCTTCGCCGTCCGCGGCCCTGGTGACTTTGCCGGCGGCGGCGTCGCTGCACGGGGCGCCACCGACCTTTTTTCATTCGGACGTGAGTGTTTTCAATCCTTCCGCGACGCAGGGGGCGACGGTGACGGCGCGGTACCGTTGTTTTACGGGCGCGTGCGGCAATGCGGTGCAGACCTTCACATTGACTCCGCGAGAGATGCGTGTGTTCGAGGACATCGTGGGGACACTGTTCGGAGCGGCGGAGACAGGCGGGGCGGTGGAGTTTTCGGGCAACGTGTTGGTGGACAGCCGGCTCTACACGCCGAGCCGACCGGCGCCGACGGTCGGCATGTATGTCCCGGGGTTATCGGCGGCCGAGGCGTATGCCGAGGCGGTCCTGACCTCGCTGTCGTATTCGACCAACCTCTCGACCGGGTTCCGTACGAACGTGGGGATTTACAACGGCAACGACGTCGCCCAGACCGTGACCTTCACCCTTTACAACCCGCAGGGGGTACAGATCGGTCAGACTTCGCAACTGGTGGCGGCGAGGACTCCGTTCCAGATCAACAACATCGCCCCCTTCGTCGGGATCACGACCGACGTTCCGAGCTTCTACTGCGTAGTGCGGGGCGACGGAGTCAGTAAGAACTACGTCTACGCCGCGGTCTTGGACAACCAATCCCAAGACCTCATCTTCGTCAAGGGCGCAAACTCGCGGTTGCCCTAGCGTGCTGCGTTCGGGTCCACTGACGATCACGCCGGAAGCGGCGCGGCGGCTTTCCTCGGAAGCGGACTTCTCGCGGGCGGTCGTGTCCGTGCAGCACGTTCTCGGATGCGGAGGCAACGGGTTCCGGGTCTCCGTCAGCGAGAACGCACCGGAGGAAGGACACCGGTTCGAATCCCGGGGAATTCCGGTCGTGATGGACGACTACGCCTTCGAGATGCTTCAGGGCGCCGTTCTCCGGATCGACCCCGATCCCGCCGGCGACGGATACCGCCTCGATCACCCGACCGCGGTTCTGGCCACGTTCTGCTGAGGACATCCGGACGGCGATCCGTCCCGCTAGCCCCGCGCGGGCTTCTTTTCGGGCTTGTTCGTCACCTGGGAGAGCCGGCGATGGTGCTCGACGACGATCCGGACCGCGTCCTCCGGGCCCGTGCTCCGGTGAAGGAGGTTCCGGTCGCGCTCGTTGATCGTCCCGTGCTCCAGGAGCTTTCCGAGCAGCGGCTCGATCGCGTCTTGAGCGTCGCGGTCCCCCAAGATGATCGGGTAGCTCTCGAATTTTCGCGTCTGCATGAGAGTCAGCGTCTCAAAGAGCTCATCGAGGGTTCCATAGCCACCCAGGAACGCGAAGAACGCGGAGGAGAGCTTGACGAACATGTACTTGCGGATGAAGAAGTAGGTGAAGTCGAACTCCCGATCGAGGTAGGCATTCGCTTTCTGCTCCCGCGGCAGTCGAATGTTCAGCCCGATCGAGATCCCGCCCCCTTCCCGGCAGCCGCGGTTGGCGGCTTCCATGATCCCGGGTCCGCCGCCCGTGACCACGTTGAACCCCTCGATCGCGAGCAGTCGCGCCGTTTCGCGCGCCTGCGCATAGGCGGGATGACGCGGGCCGAGCCGTGCCGAGCCGAAGATCGTGACCGCTGGCTCGACGTCTCGGAACGCCAGACTCGCCTCGACGAACTCGCGCGTGATCTCCGCGACGCGCTCGGCTTCGCCTCCCGGAAGGTCCGACCACCCCAGATCCTTCAGGACGCGCGGGAACTCCTCGATCCCCGGGTCGCTCATGCGCGGCAGTATAGGAGGAAGGCCGGGACGGTCAGCGGCTGACCGGGGCGACGCGGCGCACCTTCAACAGCTCGTTGACGACGAAGAGCGGGCCCACCAGGAGGTGCAGGAGGTTCTTGAAGAACGCCGGACGGTTTTTCTCGTATACCGCGTGACCGATCGCCTGAAAGATCCAGCCGAGCGCAAACGCCGCGAGGCCGATCCGCCAGTCGCCGACCGCGCGCGCGCCGACGTCGAGCAAAGCGAAAGCGACGAGCAGGCCGGCGGCGAGAGAGAGATCGAGCGTCGCGTCGTAGAGCACCATCGTGGCGATGGCGATCTCGGCGACGCTCACGGGTCCGACCCGGATTTGCGCGAGCACGGCGAGGATGCCGAAGACGATCAGCGTGATGCCCAGGACGTGGCAGACGAGGTTGCCGCGGGTGCGGTGGTGGGAGCCGTAGTCGGCGAGCAGTGCGTCGATGCGTTTCAGTGGAATCTCCAGCGCGGACCGGCCGCGATTATATTTCCCGTGCTCCGACGCGTGATCTCGAGATGAAGGCGATGCGGCTTCCGAGGGTCGGCCCGGTCGAGCAGTCACCGCTCGAGCCGGCCGAGGTGCCCGAACCGCGCCCGGGTCCGAGTGAGGTCCTCCTCGACGTCGAAGCCTGCGGGGTCTGCCGGACCGACCTGCACATCGTCGAAGGCGAGGTTCCCGCCCGGCTTCCGATCGTCCCCGGTCACCAGGTCGCCGGAAGAGTGCGCGAGTGCGGAGCTGGAGTCGCCGGGCTCGAGCCGGGCGATCTCGTCGGGGTGGGATGGCTCTCCGAGACCTGCGGCCGGTGCGACTTCTGCCGGTCGGGCCGGGAGAACCTCTGTCGCCAGGCCCGCTTTACCGGCTGCGACCGGGACGGCGGGTACGCCGAACGGATGACCGCGCCGCGGAGCGCGGTCTATCCCCTGCCTCCGCGGTTCGACGCGAGGCAGGCGGCACCCCTCCTGTGCGCCGGCGTCATCGGGTATCGAACGCTGCGACTGTCCGGCGCCCACCGCGGCGGAAAGCTCGGGCTCTTCGGTTTCGGCGCCTCCGCGCATCTCGTTCTACAGGTCGCGCGGCACGAAGGATGCGACGTCTTCGTCTTCACGCGAGAGCCGCGGCATCGCGAGCTCGCGGTCGAGATGGGCGCCGCCTGGGCGGGCGGGGCGGAAGACGACCCCGGAGTTCTGCTCCCCGCCGCTGCGAGCTTCGCCCCGGCCGGAGAGATCATTCCGCTCGCGCTCGCGCGGCTCGATCGCGGAGGAACGCTCGCCGTCAACGCGATCCACATGAGCCCGATCCCCTCGTTTCCGTACGAGAGGCTCTATGGAGAACGGGTCGTGCGGAGCGTGACGAACTTCACGCGCCGAGACGCGGAGGAATTCCTGGATCTCGCCGCGCGAATTCCGATCGAAGCGCAGACGGTGCGGTTTCCGCTCCGCGACGCGAACGAAGCCCTCGGACGGGTGAAACGGGGCGAAATCCGCGGCGCGGCGGTACTGGAGGTTTGATTCGGCGCGCCCGGCGTGTCGGGCGCGCGCCGTGCCGCTACTCGATTCGGACGAGGAGCAGCCGCGGCCGGCTCCCTGGCCGGAAGCGGAGCGTCCGGAGCGCCGCAGAGGCTGTGCTCGCCTCCGAAAGAGTCTCCGGAGATCCCGCCGGCAGCTCCACCGCGCCGCGCACGCTTCTCTTCGTTCGGTCGATGTGGACTTCTCGCACAGACCCCTGCGAATCGACGGTCAGGACATACTGCTCTCCCCTGAGCGCCGAAGGCAGGTCGGACCTGTTGCCGCCGAGTTGATCCGGCGCAGGCCCGAATCCGTCGATCGCCTCGATGAACATACGAGGCGGCTGCGACGTCTTCTGCTGAGGAGCGGAGCGCCCCGCCTTTGCCTCTTCTTCCGACCGACCGGTACCTCCTGCAGCGAGGAGCGGCGCTTCGCCGGAAACTGTGATCGAGGAGGAAGCCGCGGCCTCCCGCCGCTCGCCCGACCCGGCGCTCGGTTCCGCCGTACTCGAGTCCTTCGATCGAGGCGGTGCCACCGGCCGCGGGGCAACGACGCCGGTCGTCTTGGAGTTCTTTCGGGCAACCCGACGTGAATCCGGCATTGTCTGCTCTTCCCGCGCTACGGAAGGGGCCGCTGCGACCGGAGCTTTCACCTGGGAAGGTGGCTCGCTCCTGCGAACGGCGATCGGAGTCGTGATGATGAGCGCGAGAAGCGCCGTAAGAAGGAGCGCCGTCCAGGCGAGATCGATGCGAAATCGGGCGCTGAAAGGTCGCCGGACACGGTTCGCGGACTGAACCTTTCGGAGAATGCGGGCCGCGAGGTCCGAGCGCGGCGGCGTCGAGCGCGCGGAGCGGAACAGAGAGATCGCATCCTCGAACTCGAACGCCGCCCGCCGGCACTCGGCACACCGAGCCCGGTGCGCCTCGAAGCGCGCACGCTCGCCAGGCTCGAGGTCGCCGTCATGAAGGCGCGAAAGAAATTCGACGGACCGGCCCGGATGCGCGTTGGCACTTGCGTTCATGGGTTCTTCTCCGAAGCGAGGAGGGGCGCGAGGATTGCCCGGAGCTGACCCCGTCCTCTTGCGATCCGGGATTTGACCGTTCCGATGGGGAGGTCGAGCGACACGGCGATCTCCTCGTAGCTCCACTCCTCGAGGTCCCGCAGCACGACCGGAAGTCGAAAATCGATCGGCAGCTTTCGGAGGGCATCGTGAACGGACTCGCGCGATTCGCTCACGCCGGCGTCCTGCTCCGGGTCCGAACGAGTCGTCGCGCGTTCCTCCGGGGTGTCGGAGGACGGGTCGGAAGCGAAGATCCTCCGGAAGCGACCTCGTGAACGGTATTTGTTCTTGATGGCGTTGTCGGCAATCGCGGCGAGCCAGGCGCGCGGGGGCGCCTGCGCGCGGAAGCGCGGCAGACCGCGGTACGCCCGAAGAAAAATGTCCTGTGTCATGTCGTCGGCGTCCTCTTCCCCCACCGCCCGCGCCATCCAGCGATGAACCGCCGGCATGTGACGCCGGACGAATTCCCCGAAAGCCTCCGTGTCGCCCGCTCTCGACCGGGCGATGAGGTCGTCGTCGGAAAGGTCGGGAGGGTAGGTTTCCAACGCGCGGCGTCCGATTGGGAATGTCGCGATTGTACTTTCCACGTCCGCGCGCCCGTTCTTCATGCGCGCGTCAGCGATCCCGGTACGGGTCGGGCGCGTAACCTGGCTCGAAGCCGCGGCCGCGCTCGCGTGCGTAGAGATCCTCGTCACGGGGAAGCACGCCCAGGCGAATCAGCTCGCGTCGGAACTCGTAGCGCAGCACGATACTCGCGACGGGGTTTGGATCCTCGTCGAAGTCGACCCAGACGACGGGGAAACTGACCTGTCGGCCGATGCCGGTCGCCGCGAAATCTTCGGCTTCCTTCTCCGACTGTGTCTTTCGGGTCTCTCTCGTATCGAGCAGGGGCGCCTCGCCGCTCACCGTAACCTCGGCTTTCGCCCGTCCCGAAGGCGCGGAGAACGTCCCGGACTCTCCAGCGGCGGGAACGCCCCCGACCACTCCGCCGGAGACGCCTCCGGCCGTGCCACCGGGCGCATTGGATGAGGCGCCCTCATTCATGGACCTCGGTACCGTGTTGGGGCGCGGCAACGGCGCGCCGCCCGCGCAGATCCTCGGAGGGGGACGATTCTTCTCGCGGAAGAAGACGGCCTCGATGGTCCCGACGTTCCGGGTCTTCCCGAGCCATTTGGCATAGGAGCTCTTCGTTTCGGTGAAGAAGAATTGTCGCGCGATCTCTCCCGAGACCTGCCACCCGGGAATGTCGATCGTCTCGCCGGGGGAAAGGAGCCATTTCGTCGCTTCGAGAGCAGTGGTGCGCTTCGCATCGATGACATCGAGCCCGTCGACGGACAACGCGACCGCAATGCGCTGGCAGGTGGGATTGTGGATCCGCACGGAAAAGTTGGTTCCCTTCGAGGCCTCGATGTAAACCCGGCCCCTGAGCTCGTATTCCGGAGTTCGGGACCCGCCGACTAAGACCGAGAGCTCGAAACCCTGTCGCGCGGCGGCGCACAGCGGCGCCGGCGCCACTGTGAGAACGCTGCCGACGACCAGCGCGGGAAGAAAAGCGGGCTGTCGCATGACGGCCTCCTGCGATCTGGAGACACCGCGGGCGCCGAAGGGTTCCGAAGAATCGCTAGGCCAGGCCCTTCCGGAGGACCTCTTCCACTTTTTCGGAGAAGACGTCCACTTCGTTCGGCCGGGTGTAGACATTCGGCGTCACGCGCAAGCCGTTGAACTCGGGGTGAACGATCGGAGTCGTCATGATCCGGTGCTTTTCCCAGAGGTGGGCCTGGAGCTTCTCGGTGTCGAGACCCTCGACGTGAAGGAGAGCGATGCCGCACGACTCGGTGGCGTTCAGAGGCGTCAGGACCTTCACGCGGGAATCGGCGGCGAGGAGCCGTCTGGCCCAGCGATCGCGCAGCCAGCGCAGACGCGCCGCCTTGCGCTCGGCGCCGATCTCCCGGTGAAAGGCAAGCGCCGCCGCGATCGCGTTGTGGTTGGCCGCCGGATGAGTCCCGATCTCCTCGTATTTGCGGATGTCCTGGTCCATCTTGGTCGGCGCCGCCATGAGCGGCCAGATGTTCTTCTGCTTCTCCTTGCGGACGTAGAGAAAGCCGGTCCCGATCGGCGCGAACAGCCATTTGTGCAGGCTCGTCCCGTAATAGTCGCACTCGAGGTCGTCGCGCCGGAAAGGGAAGTGGGCAAAGGCATGCGCCCCGTCGACGAAGACCTCGATCCCGCGTTCGCGCGCCATGCGAACGACGTCCCGGACGGGAAGGATCTGGCCGGTCAGGTTTGTGATGTGCGTGATCTCGATGACGCGGGTGCGGGGAGTGATGGCCTCTCGAAAGCGGCGAACCACGTCGGCCCCGGACGGCGGCGGCACCGGGAAGGAGATCGGCTTGACCACGATCCGGTCCCGGCGAACCCTCTGGTCCCAGCTCGTGAGCATCCGTGGATAATTCTGGTTCGTGACGACGACCTCGTCGCCGGGTTGCAGGTTGAGGCCGAAGATCAGCGTCTCGAGCGACTCCGAGGCGTTGCGGGTGATCGCCATTTCCTCCGGGTCGCAGCCGAACTCGCGCGCGAGCTCCCGGCGCACCGACTCGATGCGGGGCTCGAGCACAGTCCACATGTGGTACACGGGCATCTCGTTAGAGAACTTCAGGTCGCGGATCATCGCCTCGAGCACGTGGGAGGGCGCGGGGCTGCACCCTCCGTTGTTCAGGTTGACGATCGTCGAGTCGACGTCGAATGCCCGTTGGATGTGAGACCAGTACGACTCGTCGGAGGCGACGGTCTCCGACGGTCTCCCCGCCACCGCCCGACCCGCTTCCCGGGCGCGGCCGATCGCATCGGCTCGGAAGGCCGGCATCGCGAGCGCGGCCGCGCCGGTCGCCGCGCCGGAGAGGAGGGCGCGGCGCGTCAGCGGCATCGCAGGGTGTCCCGTTTCAGAGGTCTCGTGCGCCGGATTAGATCATCCCGAGCTTCCAGAAAACGAAGGTCCAGATGTCGGCTTGCTCATCGAGGATCTTGGTCGTCGGCTTTCCCGCACCGTGCCCCGCCTTCGTCTCGATCCGGATCAGGATCGGCTCATCGCCCCCCTGCGCGGCCTGCATCCGGGCAGCGAGCTTCTTCGAATGCCCCGGGTCCACGCGGTCGTCCGTGTCGGCGGTCGTGATCAGAGTCGCCGGATAGGCGACTCCCTCTCGCACGTTGTGGTACGGCGAGTACTTGTAGAGAAACGGGAAGTCCGCCGCGAGCTCGGAGCTTCCGTACTCCGCAATCCAATAGCGGCCGAGGGTGAAACGCTGGTACCGCAGCATGTCGGCGACCGGGACCTGGCAGACGACCGCACCGACGAGATCCGGACGCTGCATCTCCACGGCGGAGACGAGCAATCCGCCGTTCGAGCCTCCCGCGACAGCGAGCCGCTCCCGCTTCGTGTATTTGTTTGCGATCAGCCACTCCGCCGCCGCGATGAAGTCGTCGAAGACGTTCTGTTTCTTCTCCCGCATCCCCGCCTGATGCCAGGCCTCGCCGTACTCTCCGCCCCCTCGCAGGTTGGGCATCGCGACGATGCCGTCCTTCTCAAGAAAGACGTAACGCGTCCCGGAGAAGCCAGGGGTCTGGCTGATGTTGAACCCGCCGTACGCGTAGAGGAAGACCGGCCGGTTTCCGTCGCGCGGGAGACCCTTCTTGTGAACCAGGAACATGGAAATCTTCGTCCCGTCCTTCGAGGGATACCAGACCTGCTCGGTCTCGTATTGTGACGGATCAACTTTCACGTCCGTCTTCTGGAACAGGACGAGCTCTCCCTTGTCGAAGTCGTACCGGAAGTTCGTGGGAGGCTGGGTGAAGGAGCTGTAGGAGAGGAACATCTCCTCCTGGTCCGCGTCGCCCGAGATCGCTCCGACAGATCCGATGCCGGGCAGCGCGATCTCCTTCTCCATCTTCCCCGAGAGCGCGTGCACGTCGAGAGCCGTGCTCGCGTTGCGGAGGTGACGGAGGATGAGCTTCCGGTTGATGACGTACGCGCTCTGAAGGGTGTCCTTCCCCTGCGGGACGAGCTCGACGAAGGGAGCGTCCTTGTTGATCGGCGGCAGCCGGTTCAAGTCCACCGCGATGACGCGGCCGAGCGGGGCGTCCCGGTCCGTGCGCGCGTACAGCCGCCCGTCGACGACTTCCGCCACCGAGTACGCGTTCTCGAAGCCGGTGAACACCGGGATCGGCCCCGCGCTCGGCTTCTTCAAATCGAGCGCCCAAACTTCCGTCTTGTCGCTCGCGCCCTTGCCGGGAAGGATGACGAGCCAGCGTCCGTCGTACGACACGAACCCGCCGATGCCGACCTCCTTCTCGGTCGGCTTCTCGAAGAGCATCGCGTCTCTCTCCTGCGCTTCGCCGAGCACGTGGTAGTAGAGCTTGGGAAAGTAGTGCTCGTCCCCGGGGGGGACGGTTCCGGGTTGCGGATAGCGGGTATAGAAGAAACCCTTCGCGTCCGGAGTCCAGGCGATGCCGGAGAATTTCACCCAGACGATCTTGTCGGGAAGATCCTTTCCGGTCGCGACGTCGCGAACGAAGATCTCCTGACGATCGCTGCCGCTCCGCGAGATCGCGTAGCCCAGCAAGCTGCCGTCCTTGGTCGGGGAAGTGTTGGTCAGGGCGACGGTGCCGTCCGGCGACATCGTGTTGGGGTCGATTGCGACCCGCGGTTCGCCTTTCAGACCTTCCTGGACGTAATAGACGGACTGATTCTGGAGGCCCGTGTTCTTGAAGAAGAAGTAGCGGTTGCCCTTTTTCTCCGGAATGCTGATCTTCGGGTAGTCGAAGAGCTCCGTCAGTCGGGCCTTGATCGCTTCCCGCTCCTGCCGGTCGAGCACGCTCCGGGTGAGCGAGTTCTCGGCGGCGACCCAGGTGGTCGTCGCGGGATCATCGGCCTTCTCGAGCCACCGGTAGGGGTCTGCGACGCGGGTTCCGTGGTAGTCCTCGACGACGTCGCCCTTCGCGGCCGGGGGATACGAGTAGCGGTCCGCGGGCTGCGGGCCGACCCCGGGGGCCCTTGCGGCGGCGCCGGCCGACCGAATCCCGGCAGGCGGCGTCGCCGATCGGCTTCCGGCGCACGCCGACAGAATCGAGAGCGCGAGCGCAAGGGGCGCCAGACGGGGCGCGACGAAGCGGAGAATACGGCGCATCGGTTTCCTCCCGTCCTCGGGCGGCTTTCCCGGCGAGGACCGAGCGAGGGATTCTTTCACGCGTCCGGCCGGAATTTCCGGTGCGCGGCGGCGGGCGGCCTGCGCCGAGGCCAGCCGGCTAAGAGAGCGGTCGGTCGATCGGTCCCGTGATGAGACGCGCGCCGCGCTGGTCCGTGAAGTAGGCCCATGCCCACTCGAAGAGCACGAGCGCGCGGTTGCGGAACCCGATCAGGAAGAGGATGTGGATGAAGCACCACGCGAGCCACGCGACGAACCCCGACATCCGGAGCCGGCCGAGATCCGCAATCGCCTGCGCCCTTCCGATGACCGCGAGGTTGCCCTTGTCGCGGTATCGGAAAGGTCTCCGGGGCCGGCTCGCGAGATCCCTTTCGACGTTCTCGGCGACGTGGCGGCCCTGCTGGATCGCGACCGGTGCAACGCCGGGCAGCGGCTTTCCCGTTTTCGACAGCAGGACGGCGACGTCCCCGATCACGAAGATCCGCGCGTCTCCCGGGATCGAGAGGTCCGGCTCGACGAGGACCCGGCCCGCGGCGTCGATCGGGACTTCCAGTCCATCGACCCGCGCGAGGGAGCGGGCGAGCGGCGAGGCTCGGACCCCGGCGGCCCAGAGGATCGTCGCGGCCGGAATTCGGCTGTCGCCCGCCTCCACCGACCCTTCTCCCACGTCGTGGACTGGGCAGCCCGTCCGGACCCGGACGCCGAGCCGCTCGAGCGCCCGCTGCGCCTTCCCGGCGAGGTCCGGGGGGAAGGTCGGAAGGATTCGCGGTCCCGCCTCGAGCACCTGGATATTCGACTCGCGCGGGTCGATCGATCGAAAATCGCTGACGAGGACGCGGCGGGAGATCTCCGCGATGGCGCCAGCGAGCTCCACGCCTGTCGGTCCTCCGCCGACGATCAAGAACGTCAGCAGAGCGCGGCGCCGTTCCGGATCTGCCTCGCGCTCGGCGCGCTCGAAAGCGAGCAGGATCCGGCGGCGGATCTCGAGAGCGTCCTCGAGACTCTTCAAGCCCGGAGCGCTCGATTCCCAGGACTCGTGCCCGAAGTAGGCGTGCCGCGCACCGGTCGCGAGCACGAGGTAGTCGAAACCGATGCGCCCGTCCGAGAGCACGAGCTCGCGCGCCGCGCGATCGACCGACACCGCTTCGGCCAGCAGGACCGTCGCGTTCTTCTGTTTCCGGAGAATCGACCGAACCGGGTAGGCGATATCGGCGGGGGAGAGCGCCGCCGTCGCGACCTGGTAGAGAAGCGGTTGGAAGAGGTGGTGGTTCCTGCGGTCGATGACCGTGATTCGCACCGGAGCCCGCGTGAGCGCCCGGACGGCGTTCAGGCCGCCGAACCCCGCTCCCACCACGACGACGTGTGGTTCACTCATGGCGTCTTACCTGTCATCCTGAGCACAGCGAAGGATCTACATGGATCAGATTCTTCGTCGCTTCGCTCCTCAGAATGACAGTGACAAACGCGAAGGAGGTCAAACGATGGACGAAGACGCCAGACGGCGGG